>JANMVX010000102.1:0-134951 GCA_031393505.1 Hyphomicrobiaceae bacterium
TAACTCGTGGTTATTCGATACCGACTTCGGCGCCGTTCAATCAGATCGCTTGTCATCCGCGGTCCCTCAAGGCGATCTCCTGGAGATCGCGCTCCGCCCCGTTTCCCTCCGGAGCCGCCGCCGCTCGCTCGTGCCACCCCCCAGGGGCGAGCGGCGGCGGCGCAGGAGGGGAGCGCTTCCCTCTGGTGGGCCAGAGCGAGCGCGCCTCACGATCGCAAGGCGACGCGGACGCTTGAGGATTTCTCCGAACACGAGCCTGAACAGGTTGTTTCACGGAGCTCGTCTATCACACAGACAGATCAACGACGCCCCTCAGTCCCAACAGCACATCCCTCACTCGAAGGCCCGTCCCATGCGTCACCGCCACGCTCTCTATCTATCGGACAGCCTGACACAGGCATTGGAGCTGGCGGCCGAAACGCATCGTGTGTCGAAGTCGGCGATCCTGGAGCTGGCGCTTCAGAAATTCCTGGCGCCCACCAGCAATGGTCCATCGGACAGTCTGGGACAGCTGCAGCAAAACGCCAACGCTCGATCTCTTTCGCGTTTGCGGCAGGAAGTCGCCATCGTCGGCGAGTTGTTGGCGACCTTGACGCGCTTCATCGTCACCGTAACCCCACGGATGCCTCAGGGCGAGCAGGCGGCAGCACGGGCGCACGGAAACTTGCGCTTCGAGCAGGCGGTCGAGGACGTCGCCCGGCGGCTGCGGACAGATCACGGTCTGATGGCGCTGGTCGACACGAGACTGGGTCGGACGACACAAGAGACGCCCTCGGACAGTCCAGGACGGAGCGCTGAGAATGCGACGGCGGCGTCCCAATCTGTCCCAGGCGGACCGGCGGAAGGTGACCGGGATGGATGATTTGTTTGATCGGATCGTGCAACCAACGGCTTTCCCACCAAACGAAGAATACTGGAACGTTCGTGCGATCTCGGCCAGAACCGGTCTCGCCCGCTCGACGATCTATCGCTACGTTCAAGCCGGCTATTTCCCCCGCCAGCGTCATCTCGGCCCAGGTCGGGTTGGCTGGCTGGCGTCCGAAGTTCGCAAGTGGATGGCGACGCGGCCCGATCAGTCCAAGCTCGACAGTCTTTAGTCAATCGCAGTTTGTAGACGGCACCCTTGGGCTACCCCTTCAACAACTTGTCGAGTTGTTGCTGCACAGTTCTACCAATCCGGAAATTGAACTTGCGCCAATAGCTGTAGAAGGCCTCTTCGGTAGCGAATTCGCCTCTTGGCAATTTCAGATCAGCGATAGCTTGTACGGCTCCGACATACTCGCGTGTCGTCGATGACCGCTGTTTGGATCTGATACGCCAAGTCTCCTGCACGATCAGATCAAGACCCTCGATTCGCGCATCGCTTGCCTCGTTGAGCGCATAGATGGCCAATAGCGAGATGTGCGAGCCGTAATCTTGGAACGGTCGAAAGGTTCCCGGCCACTTCAGTTGTGGATACCGGAAATAGGTGTTGCCGGTGTAGAGCGTGATCCGGCTTTGGGTGTTCTTGCTGGCGCGGCCGTCCTTTCCGATCTTACGCCGCGCCGCTTTGATTTCGATCGCATGCGGTGCGTTGCCGAAAGACGGCCCATCGATCTCGATGTCGGGGTAGCCGCGCTCGGTGCCGCGCTGAGCCGACGCGTTCTTCACGGCGGTCAATTCCTGGAGCAGGAATTCGATGAGCGAGACCTCCAGCACATTGGCGAGAGCGGCGGGCTCTTTTGGCAGCGGCAGGAAATGTCCACCGGATTTCAACTTGGCCTGCAGTTCGGCCTCGCTCTTTGCCGTCATCGGGAACGTGGGCGTTCGGCCCGCCCGATAAACGGCAATCGGCTCCAGCTGGTAGCGCGCTCAGGCCGCCCGCAGCCAAGCCAATACCTTGTCGCGACCATCACTGACGGCTTGCACCTGTTTGGCCATGCTTGCGTCGCCACTCGCCGGGCAACACGGCCTGCATGTAACATCAACACAAGGTGCAATGATTCGGGGGCACCAGTCGCGGTCTCGGAGCAAAGGCAGCGGCACTCACTGTTTGACGCGAAGCCACATTTGTTCTATTTATGTTCTCGACTTGAAGATCGCGAGGGGAGCGAGGGATGCCGAAGGCCATCAGCCTGTTTACTGGCGTCGGCGGATTGGATTTCGGCTTCGAGGCGGCCGGCTTCGAAACGGCGGTCGCCGTCGAGATGGATGCCGTCTGCTGCCGGACACTCCGGCTCAATCGCTGTTGGCCTGTGATCGAAGGCGACATCCACAATGTGACGTCCAAGGACCTGCTCAAGGCCGCCAAACTGAAACGGGGTCAGGCCGACATATTGATCGGCGGCCCGCCCTGCCAGCCGTTCTCGAAGTCGGGCTATTGGGCACGCGGCGATGCGCTCCGCCTCGACGACCCGCGCGCCGATACCTTGACGGCCTATCTGCGCGTGTTGCGCGATGCCCAACCCAAGACCTTCCTGCTCGAAAACGTCTCCGGCCTCGCCTACAAGGGCAAGAGCGAAGGGCTCGACCGCATCCTCGCTGGCATCGAACAGATCAACACCGAAACCGGCAGCACCTATCGACCCGTCTGGCAGGTGCTGGACGCGGCCAGCTACGGCGTGCCGCAACACCGAGAACGGGTCTTCATCGTCGCCAGTCGGGACGGCAAGACGTTCAAGTTCCCCAAGGTGACACACGGCGAGACGGACGACCTGCTCGCCGGCGTCGATGTGGAACCCTATCGCACGACGTGGGACGCTCTCGGCGATCTGCCACAGCGGCCAGACGATCCCGCGTTGAAGATGCGCGGCAAGTGGGCTGATCTGCTGCCGAGTATCCCGGAAGGCGAGAACTATCTCTGGCATACGCCGCGCGGCGGCGGCCTGCCGCTGTTCGGCTGGCGCACGCGGTACTGGAGCTTCCTATTGAAGCTCGCCAAGAACCGCCCGTCCTGGACGATTCAGGCGCAGCCGGGGCCGGCGACCGGGCCATTTCATTGGACCAACCGGCGGCTGTCGGAGCAGGAGCTGTGCCGGTTGCAGACGTTTGCGGATGGGTTGACATTTGACTGTGGGCTGAGCGATGTGCAGCGAATGCTCGGCAATGCGGTGCCGTCGCTAGTGGCGGAGGTGATAGGGCGCGCGGTGCGGCGGCAACTGCTGAACGGGGCAGTAAACAAAGATGAGCCGCGACTATTACTGCCGCCGCGACAAGGCAGGACTCCATCGCCTGAGCGGGTTGTCAGGGTGCCGACGACATTTGACGTGCTGTTCGGCAACCACGCCAAGCATCCTGGTGAGGGACTTGGAAAAAGGGCCAGGGCGCGAGTGGCAGCTTAGCGCCTATATGCCTTTTTTGACTAGCTAATGCAGTGGCTGCTGCAAGCTCTCCGACCCGACCACTTCTCTAATGACGCGATCAATTGCAGCCCTTTCGTCTCTCCGATAACGAGGGACGGCATCGAGTCTATTGTCTGCCCGTTGCCGAAGTCGCTGAGACACGCTAGCCTCTTGCTCCAATATCACGATTATTTTGATTGGTACATGCGCCTCATGACGCGCCACCATTTGCAAATGAATGGCCTCGTGAACCTTGCGCTCGGAAGATGCAATAAATAGCGCTACCGCTTCGCGGTTCTTTGCGTGCATAAAGAGGTCAGGTGTGATTTCGTCTAAAGCAGAAGAAACGGCCTTGTCTTCTTCCACTGTGGCCCGACCCGCAAGTTTTTCCTTGAGCGCGGCAATGACGTCTTCTCTAAACGTACTTTCGACCCGTTCTCTCGTTACGAGAAGAAAATCGCGGATTCTCAACAACAGCGCCATGAAACCGAGGGCGGCTTTCGGAAGATTGTGTTCCTCAATTTCAGGAATCACAAGTTCTCCTGACTCGTTGTCGTAGTTGGCGCCGTACTCCGCAAGCAATTCGGAAAAAGCTTGCTGCCGAACCTCATTGTCAAATGCCACTCCGGCGGCCTCGATAAAAGCGACGGTTGCTCCGCTATCGATGATCCGAAAGCGGCCCTCAGTGTTCGGCCCAATGGCATAGAAGCCTAGAGGATTGCCCTCTACATCATCGAAGGGAGTGCTTATGGCATAACCGTTCTTCAACTCGCGAACCGAAAGGTCGTGGCAGAAAGCGCGACAAATCGAGTCTTTCATGTGTCGCCTCCCTTGAGATTGTTGCTAAATAATGGCCCTGGTGCTTCGGCTATATTGAATCGCTCAACGATGATTTGCAATGCATATGCGTCGTTCATTTGGCCGCCGCCACTCACATATTGTGTCGCGCGATGCGGCCGCCTTCCACCCGGGATGCGGCGCAAACCAGGGTAACGCATAACGCCTGACACCGCCCGCTCGAACGGCGCGCACCAAGAATGCGCATGCCAACCGGGATGAGTCCCGTGATAAGCAAGGTCGACGAGCACCGTCGTGTCGCCACTTTGATCCAATCCGAGCAACGCTTTGAATTCCTCAAGGTCTGGGCGGTAAGCTATGAGCACCCGAAATGAGTGGCCCACGGCGTCGAACTTCACAATTCGCCAGCGCCAGGAAGCTGGAAGCATGTACGCCCTTCGTTTCCCTTTTTTCAGCGGAAACGCGCTCGCAGGCATCTTCTCTTGGCGCCATTTGCCCCAGTCGATGCCCGACTTGGGCGCGCGAAGAACGTCTTTTACCCGCACGACGATATCCTGGTTCGCGAAGCAGTACGGATAGTCTAGAGGACCACGACATTGGCGTCACTCCCCGATCGAGTGCCTCCCGATCACACTGACCGAACATCATATCCGGACTGGGCAAGTCGCGCTGGGACAGTATCGGCCGAAGTCAAGTGTCGGATCTGCGCCGCCCACCTCTCCAACGCCTCCCTCATCTCCGGCACATACTGAAACCTGTTGTAAACCCCGGCCACGCCGCCGAATGTCCCGGACGTGTGGTTGAGGATGCGCTCGACCACATGCGGCGGCGTGCCGAGCTTGGCCATCTGCGTTGCGGCTGTCCGGCGCAAGTCGTGCAGTGTCCAGCCCTGAACATTTGCCACCTGGTCGAAGAGCCGTTTGCCGCCAGAGAAATCCACGAACGGCCCGCCGGTGTTGCGGGTCGCGAACACATAGTCTTTGGACAGCCTTGGCAGCGACGCCAACAATCGGCGGGTCTCGGGCGACAGCGGCACCATGTGTTGGCGGTTGCTCTTCGTCAGCTCGGCGGGAAGCGTCCATAGGCCTTGCGTCAGATCGAGATGGTGCCACTGCATCCTGCCGACCTCATTGCGCCGCTGGGCCGTGAGCAACAGAAGCTTGATGATCGGTCCGAACGGATAACCGGCCTTGTCGGCCGCTTGCCAGATTGTCTTGATTTCGGCGTCATCCAGAACGCGGTCGCGCGAGCGGTCCTTGGTCGGTTTCTTGACGCCATGGCACGGACTGACATCGAGCATGCCTCGCTCGACGCACCAGTTGAAGAATTTGCGGATGGCTGACAGCGCGTGGTTTGCGGCGCTCGGCTTGCCGTCTTCGGCGATAGCGTCGAGCAAGCGCACGATCTCGATCCGGGTTATCTCGCGGATATCACGATCCGCCCACGGCGCAATGAAGTAGCTGTTGAGGATGCGGGCCGTGTCCCTGGCGGTCACGGGTCGGTTGCGCCGCTCGCAATGCAGACTGACAAACGATCCGACAGCCTCGTCGAACCGATAGGCCGCCTGGGACTCCTTGTGGCGCTGCTGGTCTTCCTTGGTCGGGTTCGGGTCGATGCCATCGCCGACCTGCTGGAGCGCGGTGATCGCCTTTTCGCGCGCCTTGGCCAGCGTCAGGATCGGGTATTGGCCGAGGGTCATGCGGTGCTGGTGGCCGTTGACACGATACATGAGAACGAAGGATCGGGCGCCGGTCGGCGTCACTCGCATGCCGAAGCCGGGTACCTTGCTATCCCAAAGTTCGATGCGTTTCCCGGGTGCCACTTCGAGCTTCCGGATGGCCAAATCGGTGAGGTTCGGACTCATGAAAATCACTCAGTGTGCTGGTTACCCCGTGGGTCGATTTTGTTACCCCGGGGTAACACCGGGGTAACAGAGAGGCCGCGCTTGGGTAGGAAAACATGGGACAATATGGCACCAAATCAATGATATGCAATGGAAAATGGGGAAACCGCATGAGACCGCGATGTTCTCATTGCGTTCATGTTTTTCGTGACTTAAAATCCTGAGGGGGCGACCCCGTGCGGGTTCAAGTCCCGCCGCCCGCACCAAGGAAATCCAGGGGTTAGGTAGCGAGCGCGCGCGCCCTGAACCTGGGTCGCGTTGGCGCCGTTGCCATCGATGCAACATGGTTTTCAACGGCGTCAACTGATCAGCAATAGCCTCGTGATCGCTCCGGGTAACGGCGAGGGAGCCCTGTGGATGCAGGGCAGGACGGGACAGTCCGGGTAAGCAATGGCGATGCGCCAGAGATTGCCGAGGCCAAACGCGTACGGCTGGGCGCCGGGTCGGGGCAGGTAGTGCAGATCAAAGCAATGGTCGCTTAGGTAGGCGGCGAAGTCTTCGTCGTCAGCGCCCCCATAGCTTTGCAACAATTGGGCTCTGGTTTCGGCGACTTCGACCCGGCGGATGGCCACGTCATTCGCCAGCCCTTCGGACGTGCTGCCGAAATACGTGCAGAGGTAAGTGTCCGCCGGGACCGCGGCGCTGTCGACGTGAAACGAATGGACATCGGTCGGAATGGGCGCCGCTGCGCGATCCCTTGGGTAGCCGGAAATGCAATCAAGACTAGGGGCCAACCCATGGCCTCGTAGCAGCGCCTGGTCGGCGAGCAGCACCTCGCGGGCCACGGAACCTGCTGGGCTTAAGCAGAGAGTTCGCAGATCGTCATCCCCAATGGTGGTGATGCCGTCGTCCGCATGCAGCTGATCTATGATGTTCTTGAAATCTCCCGGCAGTTGACGCGACCAGCAAAGCGCGTTGACGTCGCCTTGAAAGCGCGTGGCGATCAACTCATCGAAACTGCTTACAATGTGGATCCGGTGGGATGTCTTCGTGGTGTTCAAGTAGGTTTCCAAGGGATAGCTCATTTCACATCAGTCAGTTGCAGGATCTAAGCAAAGGCTTGTGGCCAGGTTTCAAGTAACCCACGGCGGCAGGCCAAAGGCCGCAAACAGGCTTCCTCCCAGCGGCGGGGCAAAAAGGACGACTTGGCTGACGTTGCCGTGACCTGCCAGAACGTGCAGGGAATGCGGCAGATACGGCGGGTGTAGACGGCCGCCGCCGGCTGCCCGTTGGCGATGACGGCCACGGCGCGAAAACCATCATAGCGCGGCCAGGCCCCGGTCATGAAGCGCGCCACCTCGTCGCGGCCCATGAAGGTGCGGCGCCATGGCGGCATGGTCAGCACGATATCCTTGTGCAACAGGCCGATCAGCGCATCGACGTCGCCCGCGTTCCAAGCCTCGATGTAGGCCTCGACCTGGACGTCGTCGGCAGCCACGACATCCTGGGACGGCAGGGCGGCCCGCGCCCGTTGCAGGGCGCTGCGCGCTGCCGCCACGCTGATGCCGAGTGCGGTCGCCGCCTCCGCCGCCGTCATGCCCATGCCGTCATGCAACAGCAGCACGGCGCGGGCGCGCGGTGGCAAACCGTGCAACAGCGAGACAAAAGCCAACCGGATGTCCTGCCCGCGTTCGGGGCCGGACGGCGGAACCCCGCCTGGCCACGGTTCGACCCACGGCCCCGTCCCCGGGCCGACCTCATCGAGGCTGGCGCCGAACAGCGTTTGCCGCCGCCGTCGCGTCCGAAGCGCGTCGAGGCAGACGCGCGTGGCGATGCTGTAAAGCCACGGCCGCCCCGCCGCCTCGTCGCGCAGGCCGGCGAAGTCGCGCCAGCCCCGTAGCAAGGTCTCCTGGACGCAATCCTCGGCATCCTGCAGGCCGCCCATCATGCGATAGCAATGGCGCTTCAGCTCGCCGCCCATGGCGTCCGCCAGTGTCGAAAAAGCGACTGATGCAAGAGGACCGGGGATCGACGTTTCCATCCGAACTAGCCTAGCGCTGCCACGCCATCTGGGGAAACGATGAAATTGCCGCCCTTCGGCGCGTCCCCGATCAGTGTGAGCAGGGCGTCGGCGACGCGCTGCGGCGTCAGCCTCGGTCCCATGGACTCGATGAAGGCGGCTTCGCTGACGCCGTTATAGGCGGCATAGCCTTTGACGGCCGCGGCGCCAATGTCCGTGTGCGGCATGAGTTTCCCCGGCGCAAGTGACAAGAACCGCAGGTCGAGGCCGGCGCGGTCGGCCTCCTTCTGAGCATAGCCGCTCATGAAGATCTGCATCTGTTTGGCGCCGGCATAGCCGCCGGAAATCGGCGAACCCTGACGCACGGCGCCGCTGCTGATCGTGACGACGGTCGCGCCCGGCGGCAGGGGTCGCTTCAGCACCGCCTGCAGGAAATGGAAGCTCATGCGCACCTCGTTGTTCCAGTTGTCGCTGAACTCCGTCCAGTTAACTGCTGGGAACGGCCGGCATGGCGGCACGGGGCCGCCGCACAGAATCAGGATGCGCGGCGCCTGGACGGCGAACACGCGGTCCGGCGCATCGGCCGCCGACGCGTCGCACGCCAGCACCTTAACGCCCGGTAGATCACGCGCCACGGCGTCAAGTCCGGCCTGCCCCCGCGCCACAACCAGCACCTGAGCGCCCTGACGATAAAAGGTTTCGGCCAAGACGCGGCCGAGACCGCGGCTGGCGCCGACGAGAGTGACGGGGGTTCGGGACATATCGGCCATTGGGAAGCTCCTCCAGGTTGGTGACGTGGAGTAGGACGTTGCCGCGCCCGGCGATGCATCGTTGGGGTTGGATTTATTTTCTACCTCTGGTCCGAGGCCGCAGAACGGCTCGAGGGCGTCTCTAATGCGATCACTGTTTTTCGGTCAGCTTGCTCATTTCTTGATTGCTGGCATCCGCCTCGTGACAGGTGACGACTGTATGATCGACGTGTTGGTTGTGCCGAGCGGGATGATCTTGTCGATCAGGGCTTCCATGTCCGCTACCGATGCCACATGAGCCATTGCGATGAAGCAGTCGTCGCCGGTGACACGGTGACACTCGACAATAGCGTCGAGCTTGCCCAGCAGAGTGGCCAGTTTCTGCAACTGCCCCGGCATCGGGCGCACACGGATATGTACGGCGAGCGGCAGTCCGATCGCGACCGGATCTATGTCCGCATGGTAGCCGCGAATGATGCCTGCCTCTTCCAGCCGTTTCACTCGCTCGGCGGTGCTCGGCGAGGACAGTCCAACGCTGCGCGCGAGATCCGACACGCTGACCCTGGCATTTGCGGCCAGCGCCACCAGGATCGCCGCGTCGACGGCATCTATTCGGCCATTGCCACTGTTTAGGCGTTTCATCGGTATCACCTCAGAGTTTCAGGTGAGATACACGAAATGCCTGCAAACGGCCATTCCAAATTGTCGAATTGGCGATTATCTTGTCGCCATGGAAAACGACGCGACGCCTCATTCGAGAATTCTTGCGAGCACACCCCCGCAAGCTTGGTTCGGCGTCAGCGCCGTCTTTCACTATCTCGGCCCATCGTTCGCGGTTTTGCTTTTCCCATCGGTCGGCGTGCTCGGCGTCGCGTGGATGCGCATTGCGACCGCTGCCACAGTCTTTGCCGTGTGGTCGAACCCCTGGCGAACATGGCGTTCAGCCGACAACCGCACGCGTTGGTTGTTGGTGCTGCTCGGCGCCGCCTTGGCGATTATGAACAGTTCGTTCTATTTGGCCCTGGATCGGCTTCCCATGAGTTTGGTCGCGGCGATTGAATTCATTGGCACGATAGGTGTCGCCCTATATGGGCTGCGAACGCTCCGCAATTATGCTGCACTTTCTTTAGCCGTGGCAGGCGTGGCGATCCTGATCGACATCAAATGGTCCAGCGATCCGGTTGGCTTGGGCTGGGCGTTCTTGAACGGCGCGTTGTTCGTCGCATATATCGTCCTTGGGCACCGGATTTCCCAGCACGGGGCGGCGGGAGGAATCGAACGTCTCGGTGCGGCCATGGCTCTGGCCCTGATCTTCGTCATGCCCATTGGCTTGCTGCAAGCCCTCAGGGCCTTTGGAAACCCCATGCTGATCGGGGCCGGCATCGGGGTCGGGATCTGTTCCTCCGTGATCCCCTATGTCTGCGACCAGCTTGCCATGTCGCGCCTGCCCCGGTCGAGTTTCGCCCTGCTGCTGGCTCTGCTGCCGGCCTCAGCGACGATCATCGGCGCGGTGGTTTTGGCTCAGTTGCCGAGCGTTCGGGATTTGACGGGGATAGCCCTGGTGATGGTGGGCGTGGCGGTTCATCGCCCTCGGGACGAGTGAGCGTTGGCCTGACCCGCGCTTTATGCCAGCACCTGCGCGACTTCCCAGACATTGCCGGCTGGATCGCAGAACGCAGCTGTGCGGCGCCCCCAGGGCCGGTCGATTGGGCCGTTCAACAGCTTGACGCCATGCCGTTCCAGTTCGGCGCAAACGGCGTCCACGTTCACGACCTTTACTGTCAACAGCAAACGCGTGCCATGCTCCAGGCGCGCGACAGCGATAGGTTCAACCAACTTCGGGGCCTGCTCGATCTGCAACAGGTTGATCATCAGGTTGTCGAGCTTCATGACCGCGGAGACGGCGTCCTGGTAGACAATTTCGGAGCTAAACACACTCGTGTAGAAGGTTTTTGTTGCTGACAAATCTTCTACAAAGAATGTGATGACTTCAATGGCGTTGAGAGATCCGATCATTGTATGTCCTTGCGCTCTGATCTCTTAGTTAAAGTTGGTTACCTTTATTTTGCCCAGGGTTTGTTTTCGCCTCGACCAATGTGGTGAACCCGCCCCAGAACATGCGCTTGCCGTCCACCGGCAAATCGGGGGACATGCCGGCAAACACCGGGTCGCTCATAACGGCGGCGTTGATGCGGTCGCGATCTGCCCGCGAGGCGAAGGTAATTCTTGCCACCACCACAGCTTCGTCGGACTCCAAGGCCACGGCCTGCGGAAATGACGTGTGCACGCCGGATTTCGCGTCGTCGGCGACGAACTCAATGGCCTCCAGCGCACCATGTTTGCACCAGACTTTTGCTGTGGCCTCGGCGAACTGGCGGTAGGTTTCAAGCCCAGCCTTTTTGACCGGCAAAACGTAGAAATCTGTGTACGTTCTCATAGCAATCCCCTGATCTGTTCCGTTATTCTGTGTGCTGATGTTATTCGACTGCGGCTCTACGTCCTGGCGGCCGCCGCTTCCAACTTCGCGACATCGAGCTTGAATATCTGCACGAACCGCCCATCCACGACCAGCGCCGGTTCGCGGTCCTTGCGTAAGGTCATGGCCGCGATGGTCGGCAACGGCTTCGCCACCGGCCCGAGTTTTCCGCGCCTGGCGAAATTTTCCGTCACGGCGCCGAGCTTGGCCATGACAGCGTCATCATGCTCTTTGCTCCAGCAAGAGGTCACCTTCCCGTCGTTGTAGTGGAGAATGGCATACTGCATGACAAACGCCTGGTTCGCGCCATTGGATCAAGCGGGCTTGGCGAACGGCGTCCGCTCGCCCAACACATAGCGCAAGGCGTCGGCATAGTCGAAAGCGAGTGAAATCACGATGGTCGCGAGCACGATCATGGCGATCCAACGCGGCCACTTTGGAATGTCTGAACGCTTGAGCAGCCATGCCAGGTAGATCGCCAGTGGCGTCCACAAAATGATGTGTGGGAGGCCCAAAAGTTTCACATATCCCATGCGGTCGAAGAGCCAAAAGATACCGAGCTCGCTACCAACGCCGGTTGCGATCGCCGCCAACGCCGCCATGCGCGTGCTACGCCAGAAGAGCAGAGCAACCGGTAGCGCCATGCTCCCGATTGTGAGCCAAATGAGCCAGTATTGTAGCCAGCCCGGCTGTAGCGCGATCACGTCTTGCAGGGACATCTGTTTGCTCCGGTTTCTTGAACATGAACTCGTGTCAGCGTTTCAGACCGTCCGCCCTATGTTTTGACCTGTCGTTTGCGCGGCCTTGGAGGGGCATTGCGTAGGGGCGCGCCGCAATGGGCCATTAGCGCGCCAGCGCTCCTCAAACAACGTCTGGTCATTGCTCCCTCCGTGTCATGCTCCCCCAAGGACGTAGATGGAAGGCTGTCGCCGACAACGGTGACAAATTTTTTCAACGCGCCGTGCCGCCTGTGCGCAAGAGCCGGTGGCCCCTTGCGAACGTCCAGTCTGGCACCCTATCAGCACGCACGCCTGCTGTCTCATCACCCGGCGTCGGAGCTTGTCCAGCGGACCACTCAATCGGCGGATCTCGCACATACGAAGTGGATGCGCCTAAGGGCAAACGGAACCAATTCAGCCAGTGCGTGTTGTAACTTGTATTCGTAACAGTAAAACAGCACAGGTGATATATGGCAGACATTCAACGCAATCGTGACACCGACTTTGTGCGGGGCGATAATCGCGCGAACAGCACGACGCTGACCGTTACGGTGGTGACGATCTTGCTCGTGGTCGCTGTCTTGGGCCTCATGTTCTGGTCGCCAGCTCCCACGACCACGCCGATCATGCGCGATCCGGCATCGTCGTCCTCGACAGTCAAGCCGCTGAGCGCTCCAGCACCTTCGACGACGACAGTACCGCAGAACACTGCGCCGCAAACGACTCCTTTGACCCAGCCATAGTTGCGGCGGCTGCCGAACGTCGAAACATCCACGCAACCGCCCCAATTGCGTGGATGTTATCGGCGGTTCTACACTACGTTATGATTACGACCTGTGTCCGACCGACGAAAGCGCTGCTTCGATCGTCCAGACAATACCGGTTGGCTCATACTTGGTGTGAACAGATGCGTTCAGGGCCTGGCCCATCATGCGTTCGTAGACGGTATGGCCGAAGCCTTTGTGCTTCGGTTTGCCGATCTGTGGGCCACCACTTTCCGTCCACGTCAGATAAAACTTTGGATCGGGCATTTCTGCCGCCAGTCGCCAGGAAATCGTCACTGTCCCATTGGGAATGCTGAGAGCCCCGTATTTCGTGGCGTTGGTGGCCAACTCGTGGAGCGCCAAGCCTAAGGACTGCGCCGATGCCGGTGTCAGGAAAATAGCTGGGCCGGCGACAGTGAGCCTTCCGCCCGCATCATCGGCGAAGGGCTTAAGTTGGGCCCAGATCAAGGCTGCAAGATCGACACCTTCCCAATTCTGGTTGACCAGGAGATCGTGCGACGCCGACAGGCCCTGCAGGCGTTGACTGAAACGCGCCTGGAATTCTGTAATCGACACACTGGTGCGCGCCGTTTGCGTCGCCATGGCCTGGATGATGGCGAGCAGGTTCTTGGCGCGATGGGAGACTTCGCGCATCATGAACGTAATATGGGTTTCCTGTTCCTTGCGCCTGGTGATGTCGAGATTGGCGCCGATCATGCGGGACGGGCGGCCGTTGCGATCGGCAATGGTTTCGATATGCGCCGCAATCCATCGGATCGATCCGTCGGGCATCAGGATCCGATACTCGTCCTCGATCTGGCCAGGAGTCTGCATGCCCGTCTGTTGGCGCAGGCGCACCCGTTCGCGGTCATCAGGGTGTATGCGATGCAGTTCAGTGTGAACGGTCGAGAGCGGTGTATCGTCCGCCGGCTGAAAGCCAAAGATATCGCTGAAATTCGACGACACGGACATAGTCTGCCGGTGCAAATCCAGTTCATAATACGCAAGGCCAGCGGTCTTCTGAGCCAAGGCGAACCGACGTTCGTTGCGAAAAAGCGTAGCGCCGCGCGTCGCCAGTTCCTGGGCCGCTTCGCGCAAGGACGCCGCCACATCGTTGACTTCGGCAACCGGTGACGTTTCGACCTTAGTTAATTTGCCGCTCTCGAGTTTTGCCGCGGCGCTGGCCAATGACTGAACCGGTTCGATGATCCAGCGCGCGAACAGGCCGGCCAACGCCGACGCCAAGGCCAGCAGCGCGAGGCCACCCAGCGCCAAGCCAAGTTCCGCGCCGCGGATTTCAGCGTCGATCAACGATTTCGGCACAATTGCCGTGACGTCCCATCCTGCGTATTTGGTTTGCGCAACCGAGCGCAAAGTCACCACCCCATCGAGGCTCGTGGCCTCGAACACATCGCGGTTGGAGTGACCGGACGGGCGCAAGCCTTCCGGCAGAAGCGTGCCGACATAGTTCTGCTGGTCGCGCGATCTGGCGACAACGCGGCTTTGGCGATCGCTGATCCCCGTCAGCCAGTTTGATGGAAGAAATAGCCCGTCCATGAGCGGTAGCAAATGGTCGGCATCAACGATCATAGTCATCATCGCGCCAGGATAGCCGTCAAGTTTGAGCGGGATCGCAATCCCGAACACCCACTTGTGCGAGATCATTCCCAAGGTGACATTACCGATGTATGGCTTGCCGCTGGCCAAAGTAGCGCGCTGTTCGTCCGGGATCGGCGGCTTTGGCAGAGCAGCGCCAAACGGCACGCGCGTATTCACCAGCTGCTGTCCGCTGCTCTCCGACACCGCGATGAAGGTGCCTGCCCGCGCGACGGCCAATGATGCTTCGGCGTGAAAGGCCTCGAAATCGTGCGACTTAAGGCTGCGTGACACGGCCAAGGTGTCGAGCAAGGTCAGCAACCGTTCGGTGTCGCGATCGAGATCATTGGCAAGGTTTGCGGCCTGCCGTGACAGCCGATCTTTGAACTGTTCCCGCTGCAAGCCGGCCAGATGGGCTACCAGATATGCCGAGAACGCGAGCGCCGGCAGCATAATCGCGAGCGCCATGAAGAGCAGCAAAGTGCGGACGGGCCTCGGGCGTGCTAGCACCTGAAGGAAGCGCAACAGAGTTCGCCTTGCGGCGTCAATGGTCGAGGATGCGGTCAAAATGAACCTAAAAGGTCTGTTGTTCTGAGCAATCTTTCGTATCCGAAATTGGCAGCGCCGTATCGCGTCCGGCGAACACTGCCTGCCTGGCGCATCTAGCGCACCAAATAGACTATTTTTCTGTGCTAGTTTTTGGTGCTCACAACGTCATCGTTTGCTGCCGAGCTGCGTTCGGACAGCTGTCGAGGCGTGGGCGTCCATGCCGAAAAACAACGCCTGACTGATCACGGCGCGCACCATTGCGGCTTGGAAGGGCTTGCTGATCAGGAAGGCCGGTTCGGGACGTTTCCCCGTTAGCACGCGCTCGGGGAACGCCGTGATGAAAATTACGGGGACGTCGAATTGATCCAGAATATCACTCACCGCGTCCAACCCGGAGCTGCCATCCGCCAACTGGATGTCGGCCAGGACCAAACCTGGCCGGAAATTGGTCGCTGAGCGAACCGCTTGGTCGCGGGTCCGGGCGACGGCGGTCACAGTGTGTCCAAGGCCCTGGACCAATCCTTCGAGATCGAGGGCGATCAGCGGTTCGTCTTCGATGATAAGAACACCGGTCGCAACTTGATTGGCGATGTCGCGGCCAGCTTGATCGAGGAGTGCGGCCAGATCTTCGGAGGACACATCAAGCGCGAGCGCGGCCTCGGGTGCGCTGAACCCTTCCACGCTCGTCAGCAGGAACGCCTGGCGCGGCAAGGGGGTGATGGCAGCGAGGTTGCGTTGCGTGGCGCCCACTGGAGCGCCCGGGCTGACTTGAAAGCCGCGCTCGTTCCAGACTTTCAAGAAACTGCGATAGAGGCCAACGCGAGGGTCCAATTCGGTGGGAAAGCTTGCCGGATCGGAAAGAAGCGCCTCCAGCAAAGCCACGACAAAGGCGTCGCCCGCTGGTTGACTGCCCGACAGCGCGCGTGCGAAGCGGCGCAAAAACGGCAGATGCGGCGCAATACTGGCTGAAATCGACATGGAGCGTCGCCTTCCTCAACTGTCTGACTGCGGCGTCGGTGGTCCCCTTCGCGTCACTCAAACGCAACAGCGCCAAAGAAGTTCCCAAGTCGCGGAACTTTTCATGACAATGAGCGTTTGGCGAGAATGGTTGGACCAAGCGGCTGCCATCGGCATTATGTGCTTGCGGCAGAGATTACTGCGACGGCCAATCATATTGCGCGAGCGAGGAACGCCTGATGACGACCAGCAACGAGAAGCCGACGTCGGTCGCTCCGTCCAAGCTGCTAACCAATTCCGAAGCGGTCGAAGCGACTGCGGGAAGCGAACCGGGCGAGGATGCCGCGGACGCCGTGCCCGCAAGTATCGGCAAGGACATTCAGTACCATCTCGGTCGAAGGCTGAAGGCGTCGTACGACGAATTGGTCCGCCAGCCGGTGCCTGACAGGTTCCGGCAACTCCTCGACGAACTCGAGAAGCGCGAGAAAAAAACGTGACGCGTCCGGCCAAGGCCCTCCAGACCGAACTCATCGAGGCGATCCCGAATTTGCGGGCGTTCGCGATGTCGCTGTGCGGCAATGCAACGCGTGCCGACGATCTGGTGCAGGAGGCTTTGGTCAAGGCGTGGGACAAACAAGCCACGTTTCAGGAGGGAACCAACCTCAAGGCCTGGTTGTTCACGATCCTGCGCAACATCTATTTCTCGGAGCAACGCAAGCGCAAACGGGAAGTCGAGGACGTTGATGGCCATCTGACGGCGGGTCTGTCGGTCGCCGCGTCGCAACTCAGTCATATGGACTTCGCCGACTTTTTGGCCGCGCTGCAGACATTGCCGGCAGATCAGCGCGAAGCCTTGATTCTGGTGGGTGCGGAAGGATTTTCGTATGAAGAGGTTGCGGCGATCTCCGGTGCGGCTGTCGGGACTATCAAGAGCCGGGTCAATCGCGCACGCCGCCGGCTGGCTGAACTGCTGCAGCTGGACGTCTCCGAAAGTGCTCTGCAGGAGACTATGTTTTCGGCTCTTGACCCAAGTCGGCAACCCTCGCGCTGATATCGCACTCCCGATCGAGGCGATATCTTGTGCCGGCTGATATGAACTACCATTGCTAAGCAACCTATTCAAAGCTCGTGCGTTGTCTTGTCAGCCGGGTGGATTCAGTTCCGGCAAAAGTCAACACAGGAGACTTTCCATGAATTGGGATCAGATCGCTGGCAATTGGAAGCAGATGAGCGGACAGGTCAAGGAAAAGTGGGGCAAGCTCACCGACGACGATCTGGCTGTCGCCGCTGGCAAACGCGATCAGCTGGTCGGCTTCATCCAGACCCGGCATGGCGTCGCCAAGGACGCCGCCGAAATGCAGATCGACGAGTGGGCAAAAAACCTCAAGTCGGCGCTGTAATACGATTTTGAATGTGAGCTCGACATCCGCAATCCGGTCGCCCTGGATCGCGGATGTCCGACGCATGACTCTTTCAACAGGTTTACTAATCATTCTGATACAGTCTAATTCTGGAGTGACACTCATGCAGACAACACACAACACGCTGTCTGAAGCCGTGCGCCAAAAGTCCATCGAGATCCTGAATAAGCATCTGGCGGCCGCCGTCGACCTGCACGGTCAGGTCAAGCAGGCCCATTGGAATGTGCGTGGGCCAGGCTTCATCGCCGTGCACGAACTGTTCGACAAGGTTTCGGAGGCGGTGGAGGACTTCTCCGATCAGTTGGCCGAGCGCGCGGGCGGACTTGGCGGTACGGCTCACGGTACGGTGCAAACGGCTGCGGAGCACTCGTTCCTGATCGCCTATCCGCACGGCATTGCCGACGAGAAGCAGCACATCTTTGCCGTCGCCAGCAGCTTGGCGGCTTTCGGCCAATCCACGCGCGAAGCCATCGACCTGACAATGAACTCTGGTGACCCAGCGACGGCCGATCTGTTTACGGAGATTACGCGCGGCATTGACGCACAATTGTGGTTCGTTGAATCGCATAGTGAGCCGAAGACGAAAGACGGCGGTAGCGCAGCCACTTCAGCCGTAAAGCTCGTGCGAAAGTAGCAGCGTCTTAGGTCACGAAGAATCCCAGGGTCGCCAGAGCCATCCGGCGTTGGCGACCCTGAGCTGTTTGGCTCATTTGCCGCCGAGACTCGTGCGCAAGCCGTTCAGCCAGGTGCCGGCTTTTTCCAGCGCGGGTGACAGCTGGGCCTTTGGGTCCAGCGTCGACGCTTGCTCGACGACACGCTCCAAAGCCGAGGCCAGGGATGAGAACGTGTTGCTGCGCGATACTGACGCGGGAAAATCGCGCGCCGTCTGAATCAGGGCCGCTGGCATTTGAGGCAGCGACCAAGCCGGCATCCCGTGAGGGTATCGCGATGTGCGCCGTGACGGAACAATCAAGGTGGCAATACCGACGCCGAACAGAACTGCGATGCCGATAGATGCGATAGGGTGGCTACGGATGACCTGGCGTGCCTCCTTAGCGACCGCATTGGTCGCGGCTATCCCAATCTGGCCCGCTTCGGCTGTCCGGCGCTCAACGACGCTTTTGAGATCGCCAACAATGACCGCAAGATCCTTGCGCAACTCCGCCAGCACATCGCCGGTAGAGTTCTCACGATCGTGCGCGGCGGGTTGCGGTCCAGCCTTTGCGACAGATGACGGATACAGGCGATTTGCTGCCGGCATGATGGAGCACTCCTCGGCTTGCGGTGTTTGGGCGGCGCGCGGTTAGATTATGAAACGCCTCGTCGGCCAATTAGTTCCGTTGCGCGGCGCGGTGGAACTTATTTGTGGGTCCGCGCGTTTAACCTTCATCGTTCACCCAAAACAAGGAGACATCTCCATGGCGATGCCAAACCAGGATTATCAGGCCAATAGGTCATCTTCCAACGGCGGTCCGGCCAAAAGCGTCGGCGACGACATCGACGCGCTGCGCAGCGATATCGCAAGTTTGGCCAATTCGGTCAGCAAACTGGCGGGTGAGAAACTCGGCTCGGCGGCAAGCGATGTGCAGGCTGTGGCCGGCGAGCGGCTTGGCGACATCGAAACCGCCATCCGGCGCAATCCAACCCAGGCGGCCATGATCGCGGTCGGCGTCGGCTTTCTCGCTGGCCTGATCCTGACACGTTAGTTACAACACTGATTAGAGACACCTTAAGATAAGGATTGATCACCATGGCTTCCATGAATGAACAGGTTGAGACACTGGATCGCACAGTTCGTGCGGGCGCCGCCGTCGCTGGCGAGCAGATCGCCGAGGTGGCCGGGCAGGCGCAGCAGATGACCCATCATCAGATGGACCGCTTGGCCGACACCATTCGGGCCCGGCCGTTGCAGGCCACTGGGGTGGCCGCGGGTATCGGCTTCGTGCTCGCGCTGCTTGCCCGCCGTTAGAGTATTTCCCGCTTTGATGGAATTGTTTGGTCGGCCATCGTGACGTAGGGGCGAGCAGCGCTCGCCCTCTATCAGCGAGCGCGCGGCACGCGGGCGAGCTACACGGCAACTTCCTGTTTCCACTTAAATCAGAAGTACTCTAGAGGCTTCACCGCGAAGGAAATGTCATGCTCGGCAATTTGTTTCTCTACGCTGCCAACCGCGCCACGCACGGCGTGGTTGGTAATGTTGCGCGTCAAGCATCCTGGAGCGCTCTGGCGGCACTGTTGTTGCTCGCGGGTGCGGTCTTTGGCTTGGTAGTGGCCTTCATGGTGTTAGAGGCCCAAGTGGGCGCGGAATCGGCCGCTGTGATTTTGGCGGCGATAAGCGTTGTGGCGGGTATTGTGTGCCTGTCGATGCCGACGATGCTCGACAAGATGGAGGCAGCCGCCAAGCCGGCCGAACCAGCGACGCTTGCCGAGACCAGCGCTGTGGTGCAGGAGGAAATGACGCAGGCGGTCGATTATTTCGGCGCCGTTCGTGTCGTCGCCAGCGCCTTCCTGCTGGGCTTTGGCGCGGCCAAGCAGCTGAACCATCGTCAGGCGTAGGCCAAGCCAAATGTCCTTGAAGCTGACTCATCGGTGATTAGTAGGGGCGCACAGCTGTGCGCGCCTATTCTCTTGGCATTTAATCTGCCGCAAAACACTGGTTCAAGATCAACGCAGGCTGGCGTGAGCCCGTCACTTCGTCACGATGCGTGCCGTCACCCGCCCGGCGTTGACGGCCTGCGACCAAAGCTTCGACCAGGTCCAACCCGACGCGTCGCGCAGTCGCCGGATCAATTGGGCGCGCTTGGCGTCTGGCAGCGCCTCGGAAAGCTCAGCCCACAGTACATCGACGTTGTAAGCCGCCCGCCCCTCGGCCAACGCAACCGGCACCAGCTGATCGAGCGTAAGGCCGAGGTCGGCGGCAATGTGATCCATCGCGGCGCGGATCGTTGTGGCCTTGGCCGATTTAGGATCGGCGATGTCGTAAGGCGGCGACCACTCCTGGTACGGACGAAGAAGATCGATATGGGTGACGACACCCACCATCGGCGGCTGCCGGCGTTCGGGATGCGCCGCGAACCACGCGCGCACGTCACCGAGAGCTTTGCGATCGGTCTCGCGGTCGGCGCGGTTGGCCGCCACCACCCAGACGATGAGATCGCAGGCCCCAGCCTCCTGGGCGAGGCGCGTCAGGGCGGCGCTGTCGGGCGTGATCCCGGGGCTGTCGATCAGGACCGTGGACGGGAGATTGCCGGACTTGAGCGAATAGGGCGTGAACCCCCGGGTTGCCGGCAGCACGTCGACGGCGGCACGCATTTCGTTTCCCAGCGCATTGATCAAGCTTGATTTTCCGGCGCTGATCTGTCCCGCCACCAAAATCCGCAACGGCTCGGCGGGCGATTCTAGCGCGCGATCACGCACCGCCACTTCGCTTTGATGCGCATGCAGCGCTTCAGCCGAGACGCGCAACCGCCCGCCATAAAGGTCGATCGCCGCCCGCCCAACCTCGGTGACAAAGCCGCGCGTGAGGCGCCGCGCCAATTCATCGCGCGCGCCGGTGTAGAGCTTTTTCGTTAAGCGTTCGCGCGCTTCCGTCGTGATGGCCGCAACGGGATTGAGCAGACGAACCAGCCGCCAGAGGTCATAGGCTTGCGATGCCGCATCGACCACGCCGCGCCAACGGTAGATCTGGATCACCTGGGCAATCGTTAGCTGATCGCCGAGCGGGACGTTGTCGGCGACGAACGGCCCCAGGTCGCGGCTCACGCGCTCAATCAGCGCCAGCGCTTCCGGCACCGTGAATCGCCAAAGGGGGTCTTTGTCGTCCGGGTGAATGGCGCGGGCGACCGTTTCGATTGTGCGCTGGCCAAGATCCAGGACGGCGTCACGGTTGGTCAAGGTCGCTGGATCAGTCGCCGACGCTAGCGCCTCGACGTCTTTCCATGCCGCCGCCTCGCGCGGCGTGAAACCCTGGTCGGCGTGGTCTGCTGCCACGGCACGCTCGGGCGCCTTGGCCCACCGCACCAGCCAGAGTTCACCGAGATACCCAAATCCGGAGACGGCAAATGCTGCGACAACCCAAGTCAACAGATAGCCCTTCTCCCACAACCACAGCGATCCCAGGGAGATGAGCGAAAGCGCCGGCAACACCAAGGCCACGGCGATCATGGCGCCGCGAAGATACGTCGTGGCGTTGCGCCTCTGGCTCATCGGGTGGTTTCCTCGGGCGCCTGGTGCGCGGACCGCTTGGGTGCAAACGCGAACGCTTCGGCCAGGGATTGCGCATAGACTCGCTGCACTCCGGCTGGGTCCGCCTCGCCGTGCCGCCGCAGTCCGAGAAAGTAGGTTGCCGCTTTGCCGATGGCGAAGGTCGTTGCAAAGCTGCCGGCCGCTGCAGCCGCCGCGCCTGCCGTCTGGCCATACCAGGGTATCAGCTTGACCAGCTCGCGAATGCCGAAAACCGACATGAGCCGGACCACTGTCCCGGCGCCGAGACAGGCCGCGTATTGAGCCAGCGTCCTGCGGTCCCACGGCGCGCCGTAGGTTGCGGCCAACCCGTGCAGCATCTTAGCCTGGATCCCCGGCACCGCGATGACGCCCGCGAACGGCACCAGATCGGAAGCGGCCGCCGCCGAGGCATAGGCCAGGATCTGCGGATGCGCGCGTTTCGCCAACACCGAATTCGCTGCCGCCAGGGTTTGCTTGAGCGACGCTGCGACAGCGAGAGGCGCTACGTCGCGCAAGGCCCCAACGAGCGCCGCAAATCCATAATCTTGTGGACGGTACGGATCGCCTGCGCGGGTGAAATCGATCTGTACAAAGTGAATTGGTTTCGCGCCGGGGACGCTGTCGAACAGATCTCTTTGGCGCGCCAGGCTGCGGACGAGATCACTGGACACGCCAGCGCCTTGCAGCCGTGCTGCATCGGTATCGCCAAAGGGGTACGGTTGACTGTGATCGGCGCCGGGCCGGTAGCCATCATGCAGCGTCGTCTGGGCCAACAGGATCGGCCAGTCGGGCTGGCGTTGGCGCCCGGCGCGCACCACGTCGAGCACCGCCGACTGCTCCTGATCGAGCGCCTTCATGACAACCAGCATCAGGTGAGACACGGCCTCGCACGCCTCGAGATCGGTGGCCGGATCGTACTTCGCCTCACCCAGCCCGCGCGTATCTAGAAAGCGAATCACGGGCTTTTCGGCCGGGAAATCAAATACCCGCGCCGATTTCGTTGTTGCCACAAAACCCATGCCGATTTCGGCATCGGCGACGCCCGTCAGCTCACGGATGATCGAGGTCTTGCCGGACTGAACTTTGCCAACCATCCAGACCACCGGCGGCGCCACGGCGTGCGCCCCGCCAGCGGGTTCGGCAATACTGGATGTATTCACCGTCAAGAGTCAGGCTCCTTGGGCCGCGAGCGACGACGTCGCCGGGTGAACTTGCGTTGGGGCAACGGACTTGGTCACCACGCCTGACGCGGACGCTCTGCTGCTATGTAAGCGGCCTTCGACGAATTCCAATCCCTGGTCGAGCGTCGTGACCAGTGACCCGTCGGGGACGGCTGCTTCGAGCGACGGCCAAATCCGTTCGGTTGGTGACATCAGCCAGGCCGCGACAAGTATGTCTGCGGCGGGAAACAGGCGCTGCAGCCGCCGCGTCATGAACTGGACCTGAGTGGTGCGCAGGTTTCCGAGATAGGACAAGCAAACGAGTTTGGTGTCGGGGTGCGACGCGCGCAGATCGTTCAAGCCCGCGAGCCCTGGCTCTTCGCTCAGCGCCGCAGTGATGCCCTGCCGGCTGAGAAGCTGCGCGAAGACAGCGCCAGCAGCCTGATCGACCGGGCCGCGCCCGCCGATGCACAGGACCGCAGGGTGCGTTGCGTCACTCGTGGCTATTCCGGCATCGCCATCATCGTCGTGCTCGGCCAGGCTCTCGACCAGTTCGGCGACTCCTTCCGCAAGAATCTCCTGGCGCTCCAGTGAGAGTTCGCCACTTGCCGCGTTGCGCGCCGCCAGCACCAGTCCTGGCATGGCGACCGCGCCATAGTAGTCGATGAGCGTCGCCGTCTTGAGGTGCTGTTCCGCGTGTTCAACGACTTCGGCAGGATCGCCGGCGATCAGGCGCTGGTAGAAGCTTTCGGGCGGGGTCAGCGCCGGCTGATCGCCCAGCAACACGCGTAGGAACTCCAGCCCCTTGGCATATTGACCGAGAATAACCAGGCACATGGTCAGGGGTACGGACAGAACCAGTCCGATCGGCCCCCATAACCAGGTCCAGAAAGTGGCCGCGACGATAATGGCTAACGGAGACAACCCGGTCTGACGCCCGTAGAGCAATGGCTCGACAAACTGGCCCATCACGCCTTCGCCGACGATGAACAAGAGCGCGGTCTCGATCACCATGGTCCAGCCGGGATCGACGGCGGCGGCCAGCGCCACCGGCACCACGCCCGCGATGATCGAACCGATGTAGGGCACGTAGCGCATGAGCATGGTGAAGATGCCCCACAGCAGGGGACTTGGCACCCCGATGAGCCACAAGCCAACACCCACCACGAGGCCCGACATCGCGTTCAACACCGTCTGCAAGAAGAAGTAACGGCTGAGGCCGCCCGCCGCTTCCTGCATGGCCTCCGTGGTCCGATGCAGGTCGCGCGTGCCGAGCAGCTTGATGACGCGATTGCGCAAATCCTCCTGCTGCAACAGGAAAAAGATCACGAACAGAACGATCAGGAATGTGCTGGCGACCGGATTGAAGATGGCGATCAGGTATTCGGTTGCGACCTTGAACGGGCTTTCGTTGGGCGCGCGCATTTCCACTGCAACTTTCGGCGCTGGAACGTTGCCGACAGTTTGGCCCGGTGCGACGGAGGCCGGCGCGGCGCTGCCCGAAAGCTCCTTCCCAAGATCATCGATTACCGCCGTGGCGCGCGAGACTGCGCCGCTATCGGTTGTTGATCCGCGCAAGGTCCGGATCTTGTCTCGGAGGTGCGATTGGTATTGCGGCAGGTTCTCGCCCAGCTGGGAAATCTGGTTCATCCCCAGGGCGCCGACACCGACGATGGCGGCGAAACTGATGATCACCACCGCCAGGACCGCCGGAACGCGTGGGATGCCGATCCTACGCAACGCATAAGCGAGCGGCGCCAGAGCAAAGCTGATCAGTATAGAGAGTGCCACCGGTATGAGGACGTCGCGAGCTAGAAAAAGCGCACCAACAATGACGGAGCCTGTCAGGATGCCGGTGAGTGTCGACAAGTCCTGAGTGGGCCGCGGACGGGATACACCGACAGGGGTCTTCCGCACCACCATTTCCTCCACTGGCTATTTCACCTACCAAGCCCGCTGGCGATGACTCGAACCGGCCGGTGCATGCTGATCGTCGTACACGACGACAGATCGTTCCTGCCCGCAGGACGTGCAGGCAAAGATGTTGGTGCTCGATCCGCGACCCGATTGGGTGGCGGCGACCCGCTTCAGGGTCAAAAGACCACCGCAATGGTCGCAGCGCGTTGAAGGCGGCGGTTCGACAGTGGTGCGCATTGGAAATCCCTTTCTGACGGAATGGGCTTTGGGAGACTGCCTGGTAAACGCCGCGCCGCCCGGGAAGGTTCCATGTCCTAACCGAGCGTGACCTCAAGCCGGTGCGTGCGACCATCATCGGCGAGGGCGATGACCAGGGGCCGGATCGCCACGGCAATGCCGTCGAGCGTCGCCTGTGCTATGCCGCGCGACACACGGTTGGGGTTTTTTATCGTGATGTCGAAGCGGGCCGCGCCGTGTTTGAGACGGATATCGAACCCCGGCCACTCCTTGGGAATGCACGGATCGAGATGCAGCGCGCCCGCGAGGACGCGGAAGCCTAGAATGTATTCCAGCCCGGCGCGCTGCATCCATCCCGCCGAGCCGGTGTACCAGGTCCAGCCGCCGCGTCCGAGGTGGTCCGGTGCTGCGTACACGTCGGCTGCGACGACATAGGGTTCGACGATATAGCGGTTGACCTCGGCCTCGGTGCGGGCGTGGTTGATCGGATTGAGCAGTGCAAAGAGTTCTGCGGCCTTGTCGCCGTCGCCGAGCATCGCGAGAGCCACCACCGACCAGAGCACGCCGTGCGTGTACTGACCGCCATTTTCGCGAATGCCAGGGGGATAGCCTTTGATATAGCCCGGCTCCAATGCGGTTTTGTCGAACGGCGGCTTGAACAGGAGATTGACTTGAGAGTCCGGCAGAATAAGCTCGCGCTCCACGGCGGCCATGGCCGAACGGGCGCGCGCGGGGTCTCCGGCGCCGGAAACCACCGCCCAAGACTGCGCGATGGCGTCGATCTGGCATTCCTCGCTGCTGCTCGAACCCAGCGGCGTGCCGTCGTCGTAGTAGCCGCGCCGATACCATTCGCCGTCCCAGCCGTCGCGGTCGAGCGCGGCCTTCAAGGCCTCGACATGGGCGCGCCATTTCACAGCGCGCTCCGGCTGGCCGCGGGCTTCGGCGACCGCGGCAAAACCCGTGAGGGAAGCGCAGTGCAGCCAGGCCAGCCAGACGCTCTCACCGGTACCGTGTTCGCCTACCCGGTTCATGCCGTCGTTCCAGTCGCCGGTGCCGATCAGCGGCAGGCCGTGGGGACCGAGGGCGAGACTGGCGTCGAGCGCGACGGCGCAATGCTCGTAAAGCGTGGCGGTCCGGTCAGAGACCATGGGCGTGAACAGATTGTCGTGCTCGCCGTCGCGCAACCATTGGCCTTCGATGAAGGGGACCTGCTGATCGAATACGGCGTGGTCCCCCGATGTGTCGGCATAATGCATGGCGGAAAACGCCAGCCAGGCGCGGTCGTCCGTGATGCGGCTGCGCGTGCCCATTCCCGTTTTGGGAAACCACCAGTGTTGCACATCGCCCTCGATGAATTGCCGGCCTGCCGCGACCAACAGATGGGCGCGCGTAATGTCCGGGCGAACGCCTGCCAGGGCCATGCCGTCCTGCAGCTGATCGCGAAAGCCGTAAGCGCCGCTGGCCTGATAGAACGCCGCCCGCGCCCAGACCCGGCAGGCCAGCGTCTGGTAGAGCAACCAGCCGTTGAGCATGATGTCCATGCTGCGGTCGGGCGTGGTGACGTGCACGCGGTTCAGAACTTCGTTCCAGAGCGCTTCGACGTCGGCCAACACGCCGGTAAGATCGGCGTTGCGATATTTGCCGATGAGGGCCTGCGCCTCGCCGATGTTGGCGGCCTGGCCCAGCAACCCGCGCAGCTCCACGGCGGCATGCGGTGGCAGGACGATCACGGCACGGAGCACTGCGCAGGGGTCGAGGCCGGCGCCGACCCTGCCCGACAGCGGCGCGGCGGTGGCCAGGGCAAGGGGCGCGGCCAGCACTCCATTGCGTCCAATGAATTCGCGGCGGTCTGCGGTCCAGTCTGACTGCCGGCCGCCGAGGTCGCTGAAGGCGACGTGGGAGGCGAACCCGGCCGACCAGGGATTGCGGGCGATGAGCGCGCCGGTCGCCTCGTCCAGCGCGGTCGTGACATAAGCGGCCGCCGCGCTGCGCGACGATCCCAGAACCCACTCGGCATAGCTCGTGACGGAAATCCTCCGGGACCGGCTCGAGAGATTGCGCAAGGTCAGCCGCGATATCTTCACCGGATCGGCGACTGGTACGAATTGTTCGAGCGTAACGGCGACCTCATTAGCGGAATGTTCGAAGCGGCTATACCCTCGACCATGGGTGGCGACATAGGTCGCGGCAGCAACGCGCATCGGTTCGGCGGTCGCGCTCCAGGTCTCCAACGTGTCCTCGTCGCGCAGAAAGATGACTTCGCCGGAGCGATCTCTGACTGGATCGTTCGACCACGGCGTAAGTTGGTTTTCGCGACTGATGGCCGACCAGGTGAACCCGGCACCCTCGGCCGAAACCTGAAACCCAAAGGTGGGATTGGCGATGACGTTGATCCAGGGCGCCGGCGTGCTGCGGCCGGGTGCCAGCACGACGACATAGTCACGGCCGTCGTTCGCGAAGCCGCCCAAGCCGTTGAAATACTCCAGTTTCGGAATGACCGGCGCAGCTTGCGGCGGATGGATGGCATTCCGCCGTGCACGAACGGGCAGCCGCTTTGGATCGGCAGGAATGCGATCGAGCTGTTCGGCAAGCGTGCCACGCTGGCCCACCAAGACCACTCTCGCCACCGACACGAGCAGCGCGCGCGTTTCAGGGAGCATCA
This sequence comes from Hyphomicrobiaceae bacterium, assembly GCA_031393505.1. Taxonomy (GTDB): domain Bacteria; phylum Pseudomonadota; class Alphaproteobacteria; order Rhizobiales; family Hyphomicrobiaceae; genus JANYHF01. The sequence goes on from JANMVX010000102.1 coordinate 27,413, forward strand.
GGTCGGCGCGCACCACGAACAGGCCGCCCGCAGTCGCAGCGAGCGAGGCCGGACGCCGCGACCGGCTGGTGCGGACCATGGCCTCCAGATCGATCTGCAGATCCTGCACATAGGAGGTGCTGCGCTCATTCAGGATGACGAGATCGAAGCTGAACGTCTTCATACGGCAATATTCGTGCGCAAGCAGCAGCTGGCGGGCGAGATCGAGATGCTCGGCATCGGCGATCCTGAGCAGCAGGATCGGCAGATCGCCCGAGATGCTTAAGGGCCACAGTCCGGGTTGGGCGCCGGCGCCGCGCAAGATTGCATCCGACGAGGGTCGGAGAGCCGGGCTGGCATAAATCAGATGCCCGGCCAACTGCTGGAACAGCGCCGCCGTCGTCGGATCGATGCCGATGTGGTGCAACTGCACCTGTGCCTGCGTCCAGGCCAGCGTGGCCGCGCGCGTGAAAGCGGCGCCATCGCGATGCTTATCGATGCCGTCCAGCAGCGCCTCGCGCGTAGCAGCCACCAGCGTCCAATAGCTGATGCGCGCCATGCCCCCCGGCGCGATTCGGACGGTGTGCCGCAGGGCGAACACTGGATCAAGGACGGTGCCAACTGAGTTTGACAGGGCGCGCTCCGAGAGCAGGGCCGCTGGTTTGCGTGCACAACCATTGCGGCCAAGGAAACGTGCGCGGTCTGTCTCGAACTGCAGTGGTCCAACAAGCTGGCCCGTCACGACGGCCAGATGTGCGGCCCAGATCTCAGGCTCGTTCGAGGTGCGCCGCCGTCGTGTGGCGATGAGCGCTTCCAGCTCTGGCAGATAGTCCGTCTGTATAAAGATCTTCGAGAACGCAGGATGGGCGATGTCGGCGCCCTGCGTCGCCAGCACCAGTTCGAGATAAGACGTGAGTTCGATCGTCCGCTCGCTGTCGCCGTCGTTCGTCACGGTGAGGTGGCGCACTTCGGCGTTGTCCTCGCCGGACACCAGGACGTCGAGGGTGGTGGTCAAGGCGCCATCGCGGCGCACGAAGATCGCGCGGTCCTCGTTGAACGTGATGTCCATGGCGTCGGGCTCGACGCCCAATGGCTGCAGGCCGGCGGACCAAATGGTCCCGGTCGCGGTGTCGCGCAGACAATGATAGGATCCCCAATCATCAGCCGTCGCATCTTCGCGCCAGCGCGTCACCGCAATGTCGCGCCAGCGGCTGTAACCCGATCCGGAACTGGTCAGCATGACGCTGTACTGGCCATTGGACAAAAGGTGCGTGGCGGGCGTCGCCTGGCTGGCGTCGGTAAACTTTCGCCCGCCCGGAAGCTCGAAATTGCGGACGCGGGCCGCCGTCTTCGTCCGGCTCACGAGCGGCTCGGCCACGGAGACATCGCGCGGCGGACGCTCCTGCAGCAGCAGTTCGGCGGCTTGCACTAAGGGCTCGGCATGAAACCGCGTGCGCATGCGGCCATCCATGAGCACATTGGCGATGGCGACGATGGTCATGCCGTGGTGGTGGGCCATGTAGGCCTTCACGACGGCCACGGTCTCTCCCACGGGCAGCCTGGCGGGCGTGTAGTCGAGCGCCTCGTAAAATCCGTAGCGGCCCAAACCGCCGGCCGTGGCCAGCGCCTCGAAGTTTACGACGGCAGCCTGCGGATCGACCATGGCGGCAAGCGCGGTGGCGTAGGGGGCAATCACCAGGTTGGCGTCGAGACCGCGCTTAAGGCCAAGCCCCGGTACGCCGAAATTGGAATACTGATAGGTAAGCTCCAGATCGCGGACGTTGTAAGCCGATTCCGAGATGCCCCATGGCAGCCCGACACTCTTCCCATAATCGATCTGACGCCGGACGATCAGACGGCTGGTTTGTTCGATGAGGCTGCCAGTCGGCCCGCGCATCGCGAGCGACGGCATGAGATATTCGAACATCGAGCCCGACCAGGAGATGAGCGCGGCGCGGCGCGCGCTCAGCACCACCGCCCGGCCCAGCCGGAACCAGTGACGGGCCGGGACATCGCCCTTGGCGATGGCGACGAAACTCGCGAGGCGGGCCTCTGACGCCAGCAGATCGTAGCAGTTGGCGTCGAGTTCATCCTCATGCACCCGGTAGCCGATTGAGAGCAATTTGCGCTGGGGATCGAGCAGGAATCCGAACTCCATGGCGAGTGCCATGTCGCGCGCGACCGCCTCGATGTTGGTCAGGCGCTCGGCGATAGACAGGGTCGATGCAGCGGTGGGATCGCTATCCTGTTGGATACTCTCCAGCGTGCGCCGGGCCGCGTCGACCCAGTAGACGGTGTCGCCGTGGTCTGATCGTTTCGACGTGCTAGGCAGGCCACGGACGGTGTCCGCCAAGGCACGGGCATGGATCATAAGCTCATCGAGCGAAGGCGAGCCGACGGACGCATCGCCGCCATTGACTACCAACTTCGAAGCGAAGGCGTCGAGAGACCGGGCGAATGCGCTGATCACTTCGGGCTGCTGCTGCTGATCGTCTGGATACATCCTGTGCAGTTCCGCGCTGCCTAAATCGATGGCGTCGCGAACCCCGGCAATCGACGGCGTAGGCCGGCTCGGCCGATCGCGCCACTCACGCGCCGCGCGGGCGAGCACGATCAGATGGCCGGCGAGGTTTCCACTGTCTACGGATGATATGTAGCGCGGGTCCAGCGGCCGCAAGGTCTGCGTGTCATACCAATTGTAGAAGTGCCCGCGCACCCGCTCCATCCGCGACAGTGTCGCCAGCGTCACCTCGATGCGGGCGAGCGCCTCACCAAGCCCGATCCAGCCGAAATCGTGGGCGCTGACGGCCGACAGCAGATAGAGCCCGATGTTGGTTGGCGAAGTGCGATGGGCCAGGACCGCGACCGGGTCCTCCTGGAAATTATCCGGCGGCAGAGCGTTGTCGTTGGGCGTCACGAAGGTCTCGAAGAACCGCCAGGTGCGCCGCGCCGTCAGGCGCAATGTTGTGGTTTCGGTTGCAGTAATCGGCAACTGCCCCTCAATGAGCGGGGAGAGGCTCGCATAGCGCTTGACGGCCGGAAAGGCTTGCCAAAGGGCCGCAAAGGGCCGGCCGGCGACCGTTGGGGGCAGGCTCGACCAATAGGCGAGCGCTGGCGAACCAATCCATAGCGCTGCAAACGGCAGAGCCAGCGCCCAGTTGGTTCCGTCGCCAACGAACGCAAGAACCAGCGCCAGCACGCCCAGTGCGATAGCTCCCGACATGCGGCGCGCCAATTTGCTGAGACTGCTGTGCGCGCCGACGCTGGTCTGGGCGTGCGACACCCATTCCAGTAAGTTCCGGCGGGACACAAAGAGGCGGTAGAAGGTGCGAGCGATGGCATCGGCCATCAGCCAGGCCTGATCGGCCAGCAGCACGACGACGAACAGGCTCTGGGTCAGCGCAAAGCTGAAATCCGTTGTAATGGAGCGCAGCCGTCCTATCAGCGTTGCTCCCGGACGGGTGGCAGCCGCTCCGTTCAGCACCGTGATGAGCGCCGGCGTCATGATGATCGCGAGCATCATCAGTGTCCAGACGGACGCCGCATGGAAGGGCAGCAGCCAGCCCGCCAGGAGGGCCGCGACGCTCAAGGGCGCCGTCATAGAGCGGCGTAGATTGTCGATCATCTTCCAGCGCCCGATCAACGGAATGCCGCTCCGTTGCGGATCTGTGCCGGAACCGGCTGGCATCTTTCCCAGCAACCATGGTAACAGTTGCCAGTCGCCGCGCGTCCAGCGATGCTGGCGCATGGCAGAACTGTCGTAGCGGGCTGGAAACTCTTCGATCACCTCAATATCGGAGACAAAGCCGGCGCGCGCGAACACGCCCTCGAAGAGATCGTGGCTGAGCAGCGATCCCTCCGGCACGCGTCCGGCCAGCGCGCGCTCGAAGGCGTCGACATCATAGATGCCCTTTCCCGCGAACGAACCCTCGTCGCACAGATCCTGATAGACGTCCGATACCGCGGCCACATAAGGATCGATGCCGCTTTCGGCCGAGAACACGCGTTGGAACAGTGATCCGGCCTCGCCCACCGGGAGGGAGGGCGTGACGCGCGGTTGCAGGACGCCGTAGCCTGCGACGATCCGACCGGCGCCAGCATCGTAGCGCGGCGCATTCAGAGGATGCGCCATCTTGCCGATCAGCTTACGGACGGTGTCGCGCGGCAGCCGGGTATCGGCATCGAGGGTGATGACATAGCGGATGCCTTGCGGAGGGTTGGGCAATACTCCGCGCAAAGACATAAATCGCGTGTCGCTGGCGCCGCGCAGCAGCCGGTTCAGTTCGTGCAGTTTGCCGCGCTTGCGCTCCCAGCCGATCCAACTCGCCTCGCTCGCGCTCCAGCTGCGGGGCCGGTGCAGCAAATGAAATCGCGGACCCGCTGCGCCCGCAGGGTAGCGCGCGTTGAGACCGGCGACGCCGGCGATCGCAGCATCCAGCAGTGCAGCGTCGTCCGGCATGGTTTGGCTCTGCGCATCAGGCCAATCGGACAACAGCGCAAAGTAAACTTCGCCGTCAGGACTGGCGAGGTCATGGACCTCCAGGGTCTCGACATGCTCGGCGACGCTTTTGAGCGACGTCAGCAACACCGGCACCGCAACCAGTGTCCGCAGTTCAGGCGGGATCGGTCCTTTCAACTCAAGCGCTGGCAGCGGACTGGGACCGAACAGGCGCACCACCAGGACGTTGGCGAGTGCGACGCCAGACTCCGAGATGGGAATGGCGGCGAGGCACGCCAGGGCGACCAGCCAGGGCCACTCCACGCCGCGTGCGGACAGGATGGCCATCGCGACACTGAGAAAGCACGCGGTGAAGACGGTAATACTGCCCGCGTAACCCCCGATGCCGAACCAGCGCATGGAGCGTTTGACGCGGTCGATCAGTTTGGGGTGGAACGCGATACTGTGTTCAAAGGCGCGCCGCCCGCCGCCGGCCAGCACATACTCCGGACCGCGCTGGACGGCCGCAGCTTCGCTGAGAGCCCGGTGGGCAATGTCACTCTCGGCTAGGCCGGACCCGCGCGCGAGATCTTCGACCGCGTTGCGGTAGAGATTGCGCGTGGCGAAATCAACTAGGAAAAACGCCGGATCGGTGGACAACACCTTGTCGACAGGGCTGACGCTTTCAAAGACGTCGGCCCAGTCGATGCTGGTTATCATCCGTAGGCTGTTTATGATATTGCTGATGGTGACGGTGGCCGCACCCTGCCGCAGATGTTCGTCAGCCACCACTGCATCGGGCGTCAGTCCGACCGCTGCAAGACGTTGGTCCAGCCATGTCAGCGCCGGAATGATACGGGCGTCCTGGTCCTGCAGACGTCGCAGCAGTTGGACCGCAAAAGGGGGCGACACGGCAGCCTGGTCCCAGTCCGCCAGGACGCTCGAGACCAGTTCGGGCGGATCGAGTCGCACATCCAGCAGTCGATCGGCCAGAGCGTTGGCGGCGGCGCGATCCTGGCGGCTCTTGACAATCAGATCGGCCAGCCGGCGCAAATTCTCCAACAGCACAATACGCAGCGTGATGGAGGCAGCCCAGAGTTCGCCAATCGTGAGAACCTGCACCTCCTGGTAAGCAACGATGAAACGCCGCAACATTTCGACGTCGAACAGGCTATCCGTATGCGCTACAAACGCCCAGGCGATACCGAACACGCGCGGATAGCCGGCGAACGGCCCATCGGACAGTTTTGGCAACTGCTTGTAGTAGCCGGGCGGCAGATCGGAACGAACCTCCAGGAATTGCGCCTCGACCAGATGGTAGTTGTCGATCAGCCACTCGGCCGCGGGCGTGATGGCGCCACCTGTCTCAGCGGACTTGGAGATGGAGAGATAGGCGTTAAGCAGCGTCGCGCCGTTATCGGCGAGGCGGTTCGCCAATGGCAGTACAGGGGCAATTTGGGCGTCGACCGCTTGAGCGGCGGCCAAGCTTCGTGCATGCGCCTCAAGCCGCTCGACGCCAAACAGTTCTTCGCGAATAATATCGCGGCTATCCCAAAGCGAGCGTGCCGGTTTGGTCAGCACTGAACGTTTGTCAAACTCAAGCAGCAAACCCTCCTACGGCGCGCGCGACGCAATATATGCGGCAACTTCGTCGTAGAACGCGCAAGGAGACGATTGGTTCCACGCCGCCGGAGCGGACCGCAGGAGAAAATCCCGCTGCCTGCACCGGCCATTATGTCAGGCTATCGCGGTCATCCGGCCAAGGCCCGCAGCAGGTCGCCAAACTGGTCGCCGCCGCGATGCAGGCGCTCGGCGTGCTGCCGCAGCTGATCGCTGAACAGCGGGACGATCTCGGACCGTTTGCCCTCCGCCAACGGTTGTATTTCTCCGGTACTGGTTTGGATGACAACATCGCGATCGATGATCGTGCCGTCGGACAGCGTGGCGGATATGTGCAACTCCAGCCTTTCAACGTCCACCGGCCGCTCGCCCATCAGAACACGGCTGCCGGCGTGGTCGAGCCAAGCGGGCAGCGCCTGCCCATTAGCCATTTCCACGCTGTAGTCGACGACATGGGCCTGGTTGCGAACGTCCGTGCTGGATAGGCGCAAGATGAGCGTTCGTTCGCGAACCAGGCTCTCGATCACCACCTGGGCTTCGCGGCCGGACGTTTGGTCCATAGCGAATGTGGAGCGCAACGAGAACCCGGTCAGCCCCTCCGGCTGCCACAGCACGGAACTGCGGGTGTCGCGGTCCTCGGTGGCGAAACCGGTACGCCAGAGCGGATGCACCTCGCGGGTTGTCAGGCCACCGCGGTCGATGCCGCCGAGACCACTGATCTGATTGGCCACCGCAACCACGATGCCTTGCGAGTTGAGGTCGCCGGCGAGGCTGTTGAGGGAGCCGGCGTCATTGACGGCGGCGACCACAGCTGGATCGGCCTTGAGCCCGATATTGGCCGGTGGGACTGCATCCGGCGACGGCGGAACGATTGGCGCGGGGGCCGTGACATGAATGTTTTCGGTGACCAGCACGCGCGCCGTGGCGGTCGAGGTGCCGCCTTGGCCGTCGCTGATGGTGTAGGTGATGGTGGCGACGCCGACAAAGCCTGGCGCGGGAACGAAGGTCAGCGTGCCGTTCGGATTGATGGCCACCGTCCCGCTGTTGGTCGTCGCGGAAGTCACCGTGAGCGGGTCAGAATCGCTGCCGCCATCGTGATCGTTGGCAAGCACCGCAATGACGACTGGCTTGTCCGGCTCGGTGAAAGCCGTGTCGTCGGCAGCAACCGGGGGCGGGTTGGTGAAGGTGAAAGTGACGATGGTCGTGACTTTGCCGCCATGGCCATCGTCAGCCGTGACTTTGATGGGATAGACGCCATCGTGGTTCGGCCCACCCGGCGATGCGTTGGCGCCCGGCGCGCCCGAGAACACGCCTGTAACGGGATTGAACACGATGCCCGGCGGCAGCGAGCCGGCCGGCACGCTGAACGTCAGCTTGTCGGTGGTGTCCGGATCATCGAACACTGCGGCGACGTTGACCGGCGCAATCGGCGTGCCGTCCTGGCCGCTCACGGTCGGGATCACGTGATTGGGATCGGCGGGCGGCGTGCCGGGATGCGCGGGGTCAATGACGACAGGGGCGTCGTTCTGGCCCGTGATGGTGATGACCACCTTGGCGGTGGCGAAGCCGCCCTGACCGTCCGTGATCTGATAGGTGAAGCTGTCGGCGCCGATCTCTCCGGCGGCGAGTTTTAGGAATGCCCCGTTGGGCTTATAGTCGTAGGTGCCGTCGCTGTGCATGACGAGCAGCGCGCCGGAGGGCAATGTGACGGTGGCGTTAGACACCAACGGCTTGCCGTTCACCTGGCTGACGGTAATCGGATCGGTATCGAGGCCGCCGTCGTGGTCGTTGGCGAGAACAGCACCGGACACCAAGGCGTCATGTTCGTTGGCCACCAGCACGTCGTTGACGGCCTCCGGCGGGGGATTGGCGATCTTGAACGTCACGATTGTTGTGGCGACGCCGCCGTGGCCATCGCTGGCCGTGACCAGGATATTGTATACGCCGTTGCCAAGCGGTCCGCCCTGCGATGCGCCGGCCGTAGGGGTTCCGGAGAATATGCCGGTGGCGGGATCGAATCTGATCCCGGGCGGCAGGACGCCTGACGGGATCGACAGCGTCAGCGTATCGCCGCCATCGGGATCCTTGAACAGTTGGGCGACACTGACGTCGGTGATCGGCGTACCGTCGGCGGCCGTCTGAACCGGAACGATATGGTTCGGATCGGCCGGCAGCGTGCCGGGATGGGCCGGATCGACGACGAGCGGGGAGTCATTCTGGCCCGTGATGGTGATGGTCGCCGTGGCGTCGGCGAAGCCGCCCTGGCCGTCCGTGATCTGATAGGTGAAACTGTCGGTAGCCGTCTGGCCCAAGCCCAGGTTGACGAATTTTCCGTTCGGATTATAGGTATACGTGCCATCAGAGTTCATGACCAGCTTGGCGCCGGACGGCAGCAGGATCGTGCCGCCAGAGACAATGGCCGTGCTGTTAACTTTCGTCACCGACAGCGGATCTTTGTCGCCGCCGCCGTCGTGATCGTTGGCGATGACGCTGCCGGGGGCCGCCGTATCATGCTCGTTGGCTGCGCCGATGTCGTCGACCGCGACTGGCGGCACGTTCTTGATCGTGAAGACGACCGTGGTCGTGATGGTTCCGCCGTGGCCATCATTGGCGGTGATGACGACGGGATAGATGCCATTGCCCAGCGGGCCGCCTTGCGAGGCGCCTGCGAGGGGCGCTCCGCCAAACGTGCCGGTCTGCGGATCGAAAGTGACGCCGGGCGGCAGCGAGGCCGCGGGAACTGAGAGAGCAACTACGTCGCCCGTATCAGGATCCTTGAAGTAGGAACTGACGTCGATTGGCGTAACCGGCGCGCCATCGCTGCCCGATTGCGCTGGAATGATTGCGTTTGGATTGGCCGGCGGCAGGCCGGTGGCGGGATCGACGACGAAGGGCGTGTCGTTCTGGCCTTTCACGACGATGGAGACTATGGCGGTGTCGAACCCGCCCTGGCCGTCGCTGACCTGATAGGTGAAACTGTCGACGGCGGTTTGGCCCACGGCCAAGTTCAGGAATTTGCCGTTTGGATTGTAGGTGTACGTTCCGTTGCTCGCCATCGTGATCAGCGCGCCGGACGGCAGCGTGATCGTGCCCGCAGCGGGGATGGTCACGCCGTTGACTTGCGTCACATGCAGCGTATCGGCATCGGCGCCGCCGTCTTTGTCGTTGGTCAGGGCGTTGCCGGACGCGGTGCCGTGCTCCTGCACGGAATTGGCGTCATCTTTCGCGACCGGCGCAGGGTTCGATACATCGAACGTCACGATGGTCGTCACCTTCAAGCCGTTCAAGTCAGTCGCCGTGACCTTGACGAGGTAGATGCCGTCATGATTGGGACCGCCTCGCGAGGCCGACGGCCCGAGCGTGCCGAAGAACGTGCCGGTGGTGGTATCGAAAGTTATGCCGGGCGGCAGCGAGGCGGTGGCGGCCGTAAAACTGAGTTTGTCGTTGGCGTCGGGATCGGCGAAGAATTGGCCGACCGTGAGCGAGACGATGGCGCTGCCATCGTTGCCGGGCTGGACCGGGACGACCTGATCCGTGGGGCCAACGGGTACCCCCGGGTTGGCTGGATCGACCACCACGGGCGCGTCGTTCTGGCCGGTGATGGTAATCGCCACAGTCGCCGTCGAGAAGCCGCCCTGGCCGTCGGAAATCTGGTAGGTGAAACTGTCCGTGGTCTTCTGATTGAGCGCGAGGCCGTCGAAGGCGCCGTTGGGATTGTAAGTGTAGTCGCCGTTGGCCTGCATGGTCAGCAGGGCGCCAGATGGCAAGGCGATCGGTGTGCCAACCGCTGGCAGCGCGAAGCCATTGACGAGCGTGACGCTGAGCACGTCGGCGTCGCCGCCGCTGTCGTGGTCATTGGGCGTCACGACGTTGCCCGCGGTCGTGCCGTGTTCCAGCACCGAGGCCTTGTCATCGACGGCCAACGGCGGTGGATTGCTGACAGTGAAGTTGAACGTGGTGGAAACTGTGTTGCCGCCATTGTCGGTGGCTGTGAGTTTGACCACCCAGGGGCCGGTATGCTGCGAGGCATTCGGGCCGATGACGCCTTCAATCGCGCCCGTCGCAGAATTGTAGCTGAGCCCATCAGGCAGGCCCGACGCCACGATGCTCAGAGTATCGTCCGGGTTAGGGTCCTTGAAGACGTTTTTGAGATTGATGGAAACGGCGCTTCCATCGAGTGAGGACTGAGCGGGAACCGGCGCATTGACCACGGGCGGCAAGTCGGAGAACGGCACCGTGATGGTCAGCGTCGTCGAGGACGTTCCGCCATGGCCGTCGCTGATCGAATAGGTGACGCTGGTCGTGGCCTTGGTGCCTGCCAACAAACCATCGAACGCATGTTGGGTATCAAACGTGTACGATCCATCGGCCTGGATGACGAACGAGCCGCCGTTGGAGCCTGTGATCGGCAGTCCAACGTTCGTTGCGACGCCATTGACCTCCGAAACTGTCAGCGCATCGTGCTCGGCGTCGGTATCGTTGCGAAGGACGCCGAGCGGGGCGACCACCGAGATGGAGGCACCTTCCGGTACCGCATTGACGTCGGCGTTGGCGACCGGATTGTCATTCTCGCCGGTGATGACGACTGTCACTGTCGCAGTCGAAAAGCCGCCTTGGCCGTCGCTGATCTGATAGGTGAACTTGTCAGCGACGGTCTGACCGGCCTTCAGGTAGGCAAACGCTCCGTGCGGATCGTATTGATAGTTGCCAGAGGCATCCATCGTCAGCAGCGCGCCCGACGGCAGCACAATGGCCCCGGTGGCCGGCAGGGCCGAGCCGTTGACTTGCGTGACGCTGAGCGGATCGCTATCGCCGCCGCCGTCCTTGTCATTGGTCAGAACATTACCCGTGGTGGTGGCGTGTTCTGCGACGGCGTTGCTGTCGGCGGCCGCAACGGGCGCCTGGTTGCCAATGGTGAAAGTTACCGTGGTCGTCACCTGCCCGCCATTGCCGTCGTCGGCCGTGACAACAACGTTGTAGACGCCATTCCCCAAGGGGCCGCCCTGCGATGCGCCGGAGCTTGGCGTGCCTTTGAAGGTACCGGTTGAGGGGTCGAACGTGATCCCCGGTGGCAGCGCCAACGGATCGACTGAGAGCGTGAGTGTGTCCGTCTTATCGGGATCTGCGAAGAAGGACTTTACTGACAACGGCGTAATGAGCGCGCCATCCGAACCCGATTGTGCGGGAACGACGGTGTTGGGATCAATCGGCGTTCCCGGATGCGCCGGATCGACAATTATCGGCGCCTCGTTCTGGCCATTGATGGTGATGGTGACCTTGGCCGTGGCCACGCCGCCCTGACCGTCGGAAATCTGATAGCTGAAAGTGTCGGTCGCCGTTTTGTTCAGCGCCAGGCCATTGAAGGCGCCGTTGGGGTCGTAGCTATACGTTCCATTGTCGTTCATGACCAGAAGCGCGCCCGACGGCAGCGTGATCGTCCCGCCCGTGGTGAAGCCCGCGCCATTGACCAGCGTGACCGTCAGTGGATCGCTGTCGGTGCCGCCGTCATGGTCGCTGCCAGTGATGACGTCGCCGGTGGTTGCGCCGTGTTCCAAGACGCTGTTCACGTCATTGATGGCCACGGGCGGCGGATTGCCGACATTGAAATTGAACGTGGACGTGGTTGTGCTGCCGCTGACGTCGGTCGCCGTCAGGGTGACGATCCAGGGACCATAGTGCTGTGAGGCATTGGCCGCCAGTGTGCCTTCGATAGCGCCGCTCAAAGGATTGTACGACAGCCCCGGTGGCAGACCGGCCGCCGAGATCGTGACCACATCGCCGGGATTGGGATCGGCGAACACACCTGTGACAGGAATGGAGACCGGGTTGCCGTCCATCGAATTCTGGACCGGCACCGGTTGCATGACGACCGGCGGCAGATTTGTGTACGGCACGGAAATGGTAAGTGTCGTGGTGGACGTGCCGCCATGCCCGTCGCTGACGGTATAGCTGACGCTGGTCGAGGCTGATGCGCCGGGCGCCAGGCTGTCGAAGGCGTGGCCGGGATCGAACGTGTACGATCCATCGGCTGCAACCTTGAAGACGCCGCCATTGGTGCCGGTGACGGCTGCGCCGATGTTGGTGGACGATCCGTTGATGGCCGAGACGGAGAGAACATCACCCTCTGCGTCGGTATCGTTGGCGAGCACGCCGGCCGCCATGGTGACCGTGATGGCCACTTGCGGATTGGTCGATGCGGCGTCGGGATTGGCGACTGGAGCGTCGTTCTGACCCTGGATGATGATGGTCGCGGTAGCCGTGGCGATGCCGCCCTGGCCGTCGCTGACCTGGTACGTGAAGGTGTCCGTGGCGGTCTGCGTGGTGCTGAGCGAAGCGAACGCGCCATTCGGATTGTAGGTGTACGCGCCATTGGCCGCCATCACGAGTTGCGCGCCCGAGGGGAGCGTAATCGTGCTGCCTGGGATCAGCGTCGCTCCGTTGACCAAAGTGACGCTCAGCGGATCGGTATCGCCACCGCCATCGTGATCGTTGGTGACGACATTGCCCGTCGTTGTCGCGTGCTCCAGCACGGAGTTGCTGTCATTGTTGGCGATCGGCGCCGGATTGCCGATGGTAAATGTCACGGCCGTCGAGACCACGCCGCCGTGCCCATCCTTGGCCACCACCATGACGGTGTAGACGCCATTGTTGGCAGGACCGCCCTGCGACGCGGTAGAGGATGGCGTGCCTGAGAACACGCCCTTGACGGGGTCGAACGTGACGCCAGTCGGCAATGTGCCGATGACGGACAATGTCAGCGTATCAGTCTTGTCAGGGTCCTTGAAGAAGCCCGCGACATTGAGCGGCGTAATGGCTGTTCCGTCGGCGCCCGTTTGGGCCGGGATGACGTTGTTGGGATCGGCCGGCGGCGTTCCGGGATTGGACGGATCAACAATGACCGGCGCATCATTTTGGCCATTGATGGTGATCGTGACGGTGGTGTTGGCGGTTCCGCCCTGGCCGTCGCTGACCTGATAGGTGAACTTGTCAGTGGCCGTCTGACCGACGCCGAGACCATTGAAGGCGCCGTTGGGGTCGTAGCTGTAGGAGCCCGACGCTGTCATGACCAACTGGCCGCCGGACGGCAAGGTGATGGTCGAGCCGGGCGTGAAATTGGCGCCATTGATCTGCGTGACGGCGAGCACATCGGTGTCCGTGCCGCCATCGTGGTCGTTGGCGAGAACCGCGCCCGTCGTGGTGCCATGTTCGGTGACGGCGTTGACGTCGGCAGTGGCCGCCGGCGGCGGGTTGCCGACATTGAACGTGAAGGTCGAGGTGATGGTGCTGCCCGCCAGGTCCGTCGCCGTCAGCGTGACCTGATAGGGTCCCGCGTGCTGCGACGCGTCGGCCGTCAGCGTGCCAACGATATGGCCGGTCGCGTCAACGCTGAGCCCCGGCGGCAGGCCAGAGGCCGTGATGGTGAGATGGCCCAGGTCGTTCGGGTTGGGATCGGAGAACACGCCGGCAAGAGAGATATTGATCGCGTTGCCATCCAACGACGATTGGGCCGGCAGTGGTTGTGCAACGAACGGCGGCAGGTTTACGTAGGGCACCTGGATGGTCAGCGTGGTGGTGGACGCGCCGCCCTTTCCATCGCTGACTGTGTAGGTGATGCTGGTGGTGGCGCTGGCGTTCGGCGGCAGTGAGTCGAAGGCATGGGCCGGGTCGAAGCTGTAGGAGCCGTTGGCATTGACGATGAAGTTGCCGCCATTGCTGCCGGTAATGATCGTGCCCGGAGCAACTGACGTCGCGCCGTTGGAGATGGTCGTCACGCTGAGCAGGTTGTGCGCGGTATCGGGATCGGTGTCGTTGACCAGCACGCCGTTGGCGGCTGTGACGGTGATTGCCGTATCCGGATTGGTCGAATTGAAATCAGCCTTGGCGACCGGCGCATCGTTGACGCCGGTGACTTTTACGCTTGCCGTCGCGGTGGCGAAGCCACCCTGGCCGTCGCTGACCTGATAGGTGAAGCTGTCGGTGGCTGTCGCGCCGGCGGCGAGGCTGTTGTAGGCGCCATTGGGATCATACGAGAACGTCCCATCGGCGTTGGGCGTCAGGATGGCGCCGGAGGCCAAGGTGATCGGCGCCCCCGGCGACATGGCGTTGCCGTTGATCTGGCTGACGACGAGCGCTGTGTGGGCGGTGTCGGCGTCGGTGTCGTTGGCGAGCAGGCCGGTGGCCAGCGGAACGGTGAGTACGCTCTTTTCGCCGGTGGCATAGGTGTCATTCACGGCAGCCGGCGCGTCGTTGACGCCGGTGATCGTGATAGTCGCCGAGGCGGTAGCGACGCCGCCCTGGCCGTCGCTGACCTGGTAGGTGAACGTGTCCGTCGCCGTGGCGCCAGCCGCCAAGGTGTTGAATTTTCCGTTCGGATTGTAAGCAAACGTTCCGTCCGCATTCGGCGTCAGGATCGCTCCCGACGGCAGCGTGATGGCTGTGCCGGATGTCGCTGCGGCGCCGTTGATCTGGTTGACGACCAGCGCCGTATGCGCCGTATCGACGTCTGTGTCGTTGCCGAGCAGGCCCGTCGCGACCGGGACGAGGAGGGTGATCTTTTCACCCGTCGTATACCCATCATCGACCGCGACCGGCGGGTCATTCACGGGCGTGACATTGATTGCAACGGTCTTGATGACCGCCGGCAGCGCCCCGTTCGAGGCCAGGACGCCCTTGTCCATGCCGTCGTCGAGGACTTGGATCGTCAACAGATCCGGTCCATTGTAATTGAGCGTACCCTGATATTTTAACCCCGCAATCGCTGCATTCACCTGCGCCAACGTTCCCGTGAATGTGACCGTGCCCGTCCCATCACCGGCAAGGCCCATGATGCTCGCGGTCGACCCGAGGGTCAGCGTGCCGTGGGCGACCGACAGCGTCACCGTTTCGAGACCGCCAGCCCCGGCATCGACATCCGAAATCGTGAGAGCGTTGGAGCCCGAAAACACCAGCACGGTATCCTCGGCAACGGACTGCGCGCCCGGAACCGCGCTTGCTGGCGCGTCGTTAACGGGCGTGATGTTGAATTTTAGCGTATTGGGCGAGGCGTCGAGATCTACGCCGCCATTGGCCGTGCCGCCTGTGTCTCGCACCTGGAAGGTGAAGGTGCCGAGACCATTGCCGTTGACGTTGCTCGCGGGCGTAAAGGTGAGCGTGGCAAGCTGGGCGGCGGTCAACTCCTGCCCGGCCAGAACGGCGACGCCGCCGACTTTCAGCACGCCGTCGGTCGCCAGCGGCAAGGACGTGATGATGACGGATTTTAAGGCGTCGGCCGGCGAATCGTTGGGATCGGTGAAGCCGAAGTCGGCGGCGGTGAGCGTATACGGCGTATCCTCGATGATGCCGCGCACGGTATCGGCGCCGGCCGGCGCGTCGTTGACCGGAGTGACCGTCACAGTGACGGTCGCTGTCTCGGTCACGCCGCCGGACGTGACGGTATAGGTGAAGGAATCCATACCATTGAAGTTTGGATTGGGCGTGTACGTGATCTGGCCGTTGGCAAGGAATGTGACCGATCCATTGGCGCCGTTGGTCACCGACGTGATCGGATGGGTTGCGTTCTCGAACGTGTCGGCAGTGGCGCCGATCGTTCCCGTCACGGCATTGAACACCACGGCGGTGTCTTCGCGCGTCGTCACGGCGTCATTGGTGATATCGGCGACGGCCGTGATGTTGATGTCGATCGTCTGCACAACCGACGTCTGTGCACCATTTGAGGCGAGTACGCCGGAATCCTTGCCGTCGTCGGTGACCGATATTGTCAGCTTGTCCGGCCCCGCCGAGCCCGGTCCCGTCCCGTTGTAGTCGGGCGTGTTGAGATAGGTGAGGCCGTTCATGGCCGCGTTCACCTGCGCGACCGTGCCCGTAAACTTGACGACGCCCGTGCCGTTTCCGGTGACGCCCGTGAGGCTGGTGAGCGAGCCAAGCGTCAGCGTGCCATTGGCGACCGACAGCGTGACGGTCTCAAGCCCAGCCCCGCCAGCGTCAACATCGCCAATGGTGAGTGCGTTGCCCTTGGCGGACGAGAACACGACGGCGGTGTCTTCCAGCGTGGTCTGCGCCGGCGGAACGGCCGTGACCGGCGCATCGTCCACCGGGGTGATATGGATTGTCGATATGGTCGGATTGCTGGCGACAGCGCCGTTCATGACCGTGACGGTCAGCGAGCGGTCGATCGTGATCGGCGTATCCGACGTGTTCTTGAACAGGACGGCCTGCATGGCGGCGTAGTAGTTGGCGGCGGTGTCGGTGCCCGTCAACGTCACGGTGATCGTGCCGGCGCTCGAGGTAATCGCGGCTGCAATGTTCGACGGCAACAAGCCTACCAGCAGTTGATCATTTAGCTGAGCATTCGTCAGCACCAGGGTCGCGCCCGAGAACGTGGCGGCTGGGCTCAGCGCCGAACCATCCAGGTTGGTGATCGCGACGTCGCTGTCGACGACTGTGACGCCAGCGCCATTTTCAACGAAGGTGTTCTGGTAGTTGAGACCCGGCGTGGTCGAATTGTTGGTATCAAGATCAAGCAGGCTGCCGATGGTGACGGCCCCCGGAATGACATAAGCGCTGCTGCCCATCATGTTGAACTGGCGGCCGTTTTGCCCCGACGCGGTGTAGTAGGTCAGATCCCATGTCGACACATTGCTCCAGGAAAACTGGATGATCGAGGTCGGCCCGCCACTTTCGTTGGCGGTGCCGTCGGCACGGATGAAGCCGCCGGTGGCCGACACCGAGATGTTGGTGGGGGTGCCGACGGCGTAGGAGGTGAGGCCCGATTGGCTGGCCGCGACCGATTCGATCAGCGCCGGCTTGGCGCCGTCCAGGTCGGTGACGGCGATCTTGATGTCGCCGGCAAACGGCAGGCCAAGGCTCGGGCCGGCGCTGCTGACGACCAGCGCCCAATGGACCGAGACCTGTCCGGCGTCAGTGCCGCCACCCATGACCATGTTGGGAGCGCCGCCGGCCGCGCCCCAGGCAATCGTGTCGCCGGCCGTTGAACTCGTGACCGTGCCGACCAGATTAATGTTGACAAGCGCTCCGCCCACGGTCGCCGTGCCGACGTTGGCATAGGTGACTACGGTGCCGGTCAGCGCGCCGCCAGCGCCGGGCACGACCGACGGCGCCGATGCCGCATTGATGCTGAAGGCCGCCAGCGTGCCGTCCCAGTTGCCGGCGTCTATGGCGGTGGCCTCGATGTGGCCGGTATGCGTCTCCAGCACCCAGTCGCCGCCGCGCTTTGCCGAGCCCGTGAGGGTCGTGGACGCGGCCACGTCATCGCCAGTCAATCTGGCTACGGTCGAGATGAACTTGTCGCCCTCGGCGCCGGACGCGACATTGCAACCGTAGATGAGAATGTCGCCGCCGGAGCGCAACGCCTGGCCGATGCTGGTGAGCGCTGCGCTGTGTGCGGACAGATTGGCGTTGGTGAGAACGTCGCCGCCGAGGTCCAACTCCCCCGAAGCGCCGTGCGAGATGATGTGAATGCTGTCAACGTTGTCATGCCCCGTCAGATAGGTGGCGATCTGTTCAAGACCACCAGTATCGCCAGAGAGCAAGACGACTCTGGCGCCCGGCGCCAGATCGGCGACGATGCGTTGATAGTCCTGCACCCGCGCATCGACGAATACGATAGTCTCGGCCGGCGGCACGGTGGGGAGCGCGTGCAGAGCATCGATGAGGGTGGAATGGTCGTCTGTAGAAAGATTATCTGCGTGGTTGGCATGTGCCGCAACGCCATGATCGGCTGCGTCCAGCGCCGTCGCCACCAGCGCGGCGTCGAACACCATGCGCGGTTCCAGCGTGCGGTAAACGAGGCGGAGGGAGGGGAGAGCGGCAACGGCTGCCCGGGCGCTGTCATGCGTTGCAATGGCCTCGCCATTGAACGGCTGCAAGACTGTCATAATCCGTCAGGCCCCGAGAAAAAGTGAACCCCGGTTGCCAGGGCTCCAACGGCACGACAGTCGCATCTACGGGTTAACGAGACCTCTTCGGATTGTTAAATTGCGATGCATTTTAGTTACATTCGACCAAGGGATGACGGTCAGAGTACCGCAATTATATTCCTGATAGTGCTGAAGAAAAATACTGCAGCCATCTCTCAAATGGGTCATTTGACGACTCGCGCTGAGGCTGCGGCAAAACGTTAACGCCTGGGGATAAAAAAATTACTGTGCGAATCGTTTTGCGCACCTATAAGCGCAACCAGTGGATGCATTTGCGTGGTTGATCTGAGCTGACCTTGGTGGCGGAAACCGCTGTCGCGAGCCCAATTTTGACCTGTTGCGTTTGGTGGAACTGGCTCACTCAACGCTCAGGTTACAATGCGCGCATCTCGCTTGACGGCCTTTTTGTGCTCGACGACTGCTTGCCTGGCTTTGGCTGGTTGCGCTGTCGTCCCGCAGCCCCTGAGCCTGAAAGAGGTCCTGGCCACCAACACCGTCAATGCGCAGCGCGTCACGCAGCTGCAGGAGCCGATCTACGGCCCGATCACGCTCTACGAAGCCATGGCGCGGGCCATAAAATACAACCTCGACTACCGGCTGGAGATGCGCAAACAGTCCTTGCGCGACGCCGAAGTGCAGCAGGCCAGGGCCGAGATGTTGCCAAAACTGGCGGCAAATGCAGGTTATACCGCGCGCAACAACGATCTGATCACCAGTACGCTCGACATTCCAACGGGTACTGAAGTCAGCCCGAACACCATCTCGCAAGAGCGCGCCTACAACTCCGGCGACGTCACGTTCAGCTGGGATATTCTGGATTTCGCGTTGTCCTACGAGCGCGCCAAGCAGGCGTCCGACTCCTACCTGATCGAGCAGGAAGCGCGGCGCAAGGTCATCCAGCAGATTATCGAAGATACGCGCACCGCCTATTGGCGCGCGGTCAGCGCTGATCGCATGTCGCGCAAGCTGGCGCATCTCAATGGGCGCGTTGCCGTTGCGATCTCCGGATGGCGCACGCTGCAGCAGGATGGCGCGGATTCGCCTATGACAGCGTTGACATCGGAGCGCGAGCTGGTGCAGATCCGGCGCACTGCGGAAGACCTGCAGCACGAGCTCAACCTGGCCAAATCACAGCTCGCCAGTCTCATGAACGTCGCTCCGGGTACGAAGTTTCTGCTCGCCGACCAGGCGCCCGCCGAAGCGCCCGACATCATCGACATGAGCGCCAAGGACATGGTGGCCGAGGCCGTGTTCAACCGTCCCGAGATTCGCGAGGTCGCCTACCAGGGGCGCATCACCGAGCACGAGGCTACGGCCGCCCTGCTCGAACTGCTGCCGAACATCAAAGACTACGGCATGGATGCGTTCAACGATAACCGCTTCCTCCTGAACAACAATTGGCTGGGCTGGGGCGCCAGCGTCGGCGGCAATCTGGTCAAGTTGGTGCAGCTGCCCGAACGCCAGGAAGCGATCGAGAGTTCGGCGGCGACCATCGACAAGCGGGCGCTGGCCACCACCATGGTGGTAATGACGCAGGTGTTCGTCAGCCGGACGCGGTATCGTCACTTTACGGATGAACTTGAGACGTCCACGCAGTATGTCGAGACCCAGAACGGGCTGGTCGACAATCTGCGCGCCGAAGCCAATGCCGGCGCCATCGGGACGCAGACGTTGATCCGTGAAGAGATGAACCTTCTGGTGGCCGAGGTTGAGCGCGATGTTGCCGTCGCCAATCTGGAGAATGCAGCGGCCAACATGATGGTGTCGATGGGGCTGGATGTGCAGCCTAAGGATGTGGATTTCAAGCTCGGCGTGCGCGAGCTCACGGGCGAACTGAAAGCCCGGTCGGCCGATCGCGTGGCGCTGTCGGATCGCGGCAAGTATCTGATGGAGCTTGAGAAGGCCAGGCTGGACGCAATCCGAAAGAAAGAGGAAGAAGAGCGCCGCCGCATCGAGGACGCGCGCCGTATCGCCGCCGAGGCGCAGCGCGTGAAGGACGAAGAGATTGCCCGTGTAAAGCACGAGATTCAGCTGGCGCGCGACGAAGCGGCGAGAGCCAAACTTGAACAGGCGCAGATCGCCAAGCAAGAGGCCTGGAAAGCGCGCCAGGAGGTGCTGGCTGCGGCATCCGAGGCGCGCCGCATCAAGGCGGACGCGCAGCGCGCGCACACAGAGGAGGTTCGTCAGCACCTGGCTGAGGTGGCGCTGGCTCAGAAAGAAGCGCATCTGGCTGTCCTGGAAGCTAAGCGTACCGCTAAAGCGGAGACCGTTCGTCTGCGCGCCGAGGCCAAGGCCGCCCGCGAGGACGCCAAACGCATGCGCAAGGATGCCCTGCAGACTCGCAAGGGCGTCAAGAGTGCGCCGGCCGACGCTCATTGGGAGTGGCCGTGGGAGGATTCGGAGTGGGTTTGGCCCTGGCAGGATAACCCATCAGCGAAACCGCAATCGCGCCGCCGCAAACCATAGAATCGCGCCAAGCCAATTAAACTGCATACGTTGCGTTGCCGCGTCCGGTCTTCTCTTCTTCGCAGCAGGATATCATGTCAGCATCCCCATCCTTCGCGGTCCTCTCGGCTTTGGCCGTCAGCTTGGCGCTGGCCGGCTGTGCGGTGAAGCCCGAGCCGCTGACATTCCCGCAGCTGCAAGCCATTTCCGACAAGAACCTCTCGCGTGTGACGGCGAACCAGGAGCCGATCGCGGGGGCGGTGACGCTCTACGAGGCGATGGCGCGCGCGCTCAAATACAATCTCGATTTCAAGGTCGAGATCATGCAGAAATCCCTGCGCGCAACCGAACTCAATCTCGCCCACTACAACTTTCTGCCCGCTGCCGTCGCCAATTCCGGCTTCGCATCGCGCAACAATTATCTGTCTACGGGCGATATGAACCTGGCCACGGGCGCGACGCTTCCCCCGCGCACCACGTCCCAGGAACTGCGCATGCAGACGTCCGACATCACCTTCAGCTGGAACATCCTGGATTTCGGCCTGTCCTACATTCGCGCCCAGCAGTCGGCCGACAAGGTGCTGATCGCCGAGGAGGCCAAGCGAAAAGTCATCCAGCGCATCATCGAAGATACGCGCACGGCCTATTGGCGCGCGGTCAGCTCCGATCGCATGATCCGGAAGCTGGCGGCGCTTGAGGCGCGCACCAAGGCGGCATTGGCCAATTCCCATGCCTTGCTGAAGAGCGACGCGGACTCGCCAATGAACGCGCTCACCTATCAGCGCGAGTTGATCGAGATCGTGCGCGCCTCGCAGAAACTGCAACGTGAGCTGAGCGTGGCCAAGACGCAGTTGTCGGCCTTGATGAACCTGGCGCCAGGATCCGATTTCGATCTGGCGGCGGACCAAATCAATAGCAGGCCGCCGCTGCTGGATGTCGACGCCGAGGATATGCTGGAGGCGGCGCTGTTGAACCGGGCCGAGCTGCGCGACATCCAATATCAAAAGCGGATCAATGACAAAGAGGCGCGCGCCGCGCTACTCGAGTTGCTGCCCGGCATCCAGCTCTATGCGGGCAAGAATTACGACAGCAACAAGTATCTCGACAACAATGAATGGATCAGCTGGGGCGCCAAGGCGAGCTGGAATGCGATCAAGGTGTTCCAATATCCGGCCAAGGAAGATGTCATCGAGGCGCAGGATAAGCTGCTCGATGCGCGCGCACTGGCCTTGACGATGGCCGTGATGACCCAGGTTCATGTGAGCCGCATTCGCTACCTGAACAGCGCCAAAGAGTTAAAGACGGCGCGCGACTACTACGATGTGCAGTCGCGCCTGCTGACCCAGATGCGCAAGGAATCGGCCGCCGACCGGATCAGCGAGCAGACGCTGATCCGCGAAGAGCTGAACACGTTGGTCGCCGAGGCGCAACGCGACATCGCCTTCTCGGACGCCCAGAATGCCTATGCCAACGTGTTCGCGTCGGTCGGCCTGGACCCCTATGCCAGCACCACCGACACATCGATGACCGTGGCGACCCTGTCGAGCGAACTGAAAGCGGTCTGGATCGAGAGAGGAGACTTCGGTGGCCACCGGAAGATCAATCTCGCCTGGCGCTAGGGGCTACCTGCGTTTCGCCGTCAGGATGACAACCTGCGTCGCCATCGCGGGTCATCCGCTAGCGTCCTTTTCGGCCGAGAACGCTCCTGAAACCGTCCGCGGCATTGTGCGCGCCGTCGACGTCGCCATGATCTCGACCGACCTGCAGGCGCGCGTCTCGCATCTGGGGTTCCGCGAGGGCGAGCACTTCCACAAGGGCGATGTCATCGTCGAGTTCGACTGCCGCAAGCAGCGCGCGGAATTGGCCTCGGCCGAGGCGCAGCAGCACGAGATGACGCTCAACCTCGATAATTTCCGTATGCTGCAGAAAGTGCAAGCGGCGGGCAAGCATGACCTGGAGATTTCCGAGGTGCGCGTCATCAAGGCGTCGGCCGAAGCCGATATCTTGCGGGCCCGCATCGACGAGTGCTCGGTGCTTGCTCCCTTCGACGGCAGCATTCTGGAGCAGTCTATCCACGAACACGAGGCGCCGACTCCGGGGAAACCGTTCGTCGGCCTGATCGGCGATGGCGATCTCGAAATCGATCTGATCGTGCCGTCAAAATGGATGCCTTGGCTGCGGCCGGGCGCTGCGTTTTCCTTCCTGGTCGAGGAAACCCAAGGCATGGAGCCGGTCGAGGTCCGGCGCATCGGCGCCGCCGTCGATCCGATCAGCCAGACCATCAAGATTGTCGCGGCGTTCAAGAGCGCCGCCAAAGGCGTGCGTCCTGGTATGAGCGGGACGGGGCGTTTCGAGCGGGTGGGGGGCTAGTCCATGGTCCAGTTGGCGGTCAAGGAAAACGTCCGTGTAGCTCCCACTACGCCCATGGCGCCGCTACCGTCGGATCAACCGGTCGCGATGATCGAGCTGTTGCGCATTGAGGGCGAAGCGCGTTCGGTCGCCAGCACCCACGAATTGGCCATCCTGATCGCCAATGAAGCGCGCAAGATCGTCCGTACCCGCCAGACGTTTGTCTGCACCCCGCAAGCCAATGGCCGCATGAGCCTGCTCGCCGTCACCGGATTGCCTGTCATCGACCGGACAGTGCCACTGATGCAATGCATCGAGCGCACCATCGGCCGGCTGCAGGACCACTGCGGATTGGAGCTGGTGAGGGATTTCAAGATCGGGGCTTATAGCGCAGCGGATGACACAACCGCTCAATCCTATCCTCTGCAGTATGCGCTCTGGTTCCCAATCACCTATCGATCCGGCGCCGTCGTTGCTGGCGTTTTTATGGCGCGCGACGAAGCCTGGACGGCGAACGACCGCTCCATCGTGGATCGCCTGGCGCTGACATTTTCGCAGAGCTGGTATTGGCTCGCGACAACGAAAAAGACTGCGTCTCTTGCGGCATTCGCCCCAAAAACGCTGACTGTGATCATCGCTGGCCTCGCCGTCGCCGCAGGGTTCATCCCCGTACCCATGACAACGCTCGCGCCACTGTCTGTCGCCCCGCAAAATCCGCTGGTTGTCACCTCGCCGCTGGATGGCGTCATTCAAGATATTGCGGTTGATGGCAACAAGGCCGTCGAGGTCGGGCAACTTCTGGTCAAATTCAACGATACTGCGCTGCGCAATCGATTGGCGATCGCGGCCCGCGATGTCGACGTCGCTGAAGCGCGGGTCAAGAAGTCGAGCCTACTGGCTGTTTATGATCTTGGCGGGCGTCACGAGATGGCGATCGACCGGGCGGAACTCGATGTGAAACGCGCCGAACGCGACTTCGCCCAGGATGTGTTGAACCGAACCGCGGTCATGGCCGACCAAGCCGGCGTCGTCATCATGGGCGACAAGCGCGATCTGGTCGGCAAGCCGGTATCGGTTGGGGAAAAAATCCTGGAGCTGGCCGATCCCGGCCGCGTCGAACTCATTATCGATGTGCCGGTCGGCGATGCGAACATTCTGCAACCCGGCGCGCGCGTAAAGGCGTTTCTTGATTCCGATCCGCTACACCCGCGCGATGCGCATGTGCTGCGTACAGATTATCAGGCTCGGGTCCAGGAGAATGGCACATCAGCCTTTCGGGTTGTGGCCGGCCTCGATGAGCACGCAGGCGCCCCGCCAAGACTGGGCATCCGCGGCACTGCGCAATTGTTTGGTGACACCGTACCCCTGTTTTATGTCCTATTCCGGCGGCCAATGTCGTCGCTGCGGCAATGGATCGGACAATGACGCCGGGCGTATCGCCGCTCAATCCTGCGCCCAAACCCCGCCCGCTTGCCTCGTTGCGCGAAGATCTTGAACTGCGGATGGGCGCCGCTTCAGGGCCGCAAGGTCCGTTCTGGTTGATCTACGACCCGTTGCGCCATCGCTATATCCAGATCGACGGCGCGACCTTTTCGGTGCTCTCGATCTGGCGCCAGCATCGCACGATCGAGAGTCTGAGCCAAGCCGTCAGCCAGCAGCAAGGCGCGACGGTCAGCCCGCAGGAAATCGCCGAACTCACGCGCTTTCTGGAGACCAATCAGCTAACGGACAATGGGGCGACCAGCTCTTGGCGAGCCCAAGCTTCCGCATCGCACGGCAAACATCACAGCGCTGTTATGTGGGCGGTTCACAATTATCTGTTCTTGAAGATTCCTTTGGTGTCGCCGGAACCGTTTCTCCGCGCGACAGCGGATACGGTGGCAATTTTTTATCGCAAAAGCATACAGGGCGCAATTCTTGCCATAGGACTGGCCGGCCTCTATCTGGTGTCGCGCGAGTGGGACAGATTTATCGCCGAGGCGCGCGATCTGGCGTCCTTGGGCGGGCTTGCTGAGATCGCAGTTGTCCTCTTTCTGGTCAAGGGACTGCACGAACTGGGGCATGCCTTCACCGCCATCCGCTACGGTTGCCGCGTCCCCAGCATGGGCATCGCCTTCATGATGATGGCGCCCTTGCTCTATACGGATGTGACCGACGCCTGGCGTCTGCAGAACCGGAAACAGCGGCTTGCCATAGATGTTTCCGGCATTGCCGTCGAGATTGGACTTGCCTGTTTCGCCACGGCCGCCTGGGCCTTTCTGGCTGATGGCTTGCCAAGGCATCTGGCGTTTCTCATCGCAACCACCAGCTGGGTGATGAGCGTCGCCATCAATCTCAATCCCTTCATGCGGTTTGACGGATACTACATTGCCTCCGATCTCCTGCGGGTCGAGAACTTGCAATCTCGCTCCTTCGCGCTCGGCGTCTGGTTCTTGCGCGACGTGCTGTTCGGGTTGCGCGCTGCCTGCCCCGAAGTCATGCAGGCCAATTTGAGGGGCACGCTGATTGCCTATGCCTATAGTATTTGGATCTATCGGCTGGTGTTGTTCACGGGCATCGCGGTGTTGGTCTATGGACACTTTTTCAAGGCGCTTGGCGTCATCCTATTCCTGTTCGAGATTGTCTACTTTATCGCCAAACCGGTCCTGGGCGAACTGGCTGTGTGGTGGACCCTTCGGAGGCAGATCGTGGCGAAGCGCCGTTACCTCGCACCAGCAGCAGGTCTTGCGGCCCTCGCTGCGCTAGCGGTTGTGCCTTGGTCAACCCAGGTGCAGATCCCTGTGGTGATGGAGGGCAACGATCCAATTCATGCCTATCCGCCGCGCGCGGGGCGCATCGCCAGCATCGAGGCGGCTGCGGGGCAACGGGTGCCGGGCGGTGCGCTGCTGCTCAAACTGCAGTCCCCGGACCTGGATCACGAACGCGCCATCGCGTTGGCCGAGTTGACGGCTATTGCGATCAGGCTCAACCGCGGTTCTGCGGATCGGGAAGACCTCAGCCTACGGCAGATTCTGGAGGGGCAGCAGTTGGCCCTGACAGCCAAGCTGGACGGCATCGCACAGCAAACCCGCGAACTTGAGGTTCGGGCGCCGAAGGCTGCGCTGGTCGCCGAATTCACCCCCGGCTTGCACGTGGGGCAATGGATTGGCGCCAAGCAGCAGATTGCGCTGCTCGATGCATCGTTGCGTGCGCAAGTATCGGGTTACCTGACGGAAGACGATCTCTGGCGCGTCCAACTTGGCAGCAAGGGTCGCTTCATTCCGGACAACCCTTTGGGAAAAACCGTAGGCGTGACGCTGACCGAACTCGCCGCGACCAGCGTCGCTCAGCTTGACCTCATCGATCTTGCATCGACCAACGGCGGACGGATCGAGGTTCATCCAGATGGCCGCCAGAAACTTGTTCCGTTGTCGGCGCAATTCAAAGTCGGCATGAGTGTCGATGACAGGGTCGCTCCACCTCCAGTGCGGATCAGAGGCGCCGTGATCCTGGACGCCAAAGCGGAAAGCTGGCTCGCCGGCGCCTGGCGGCGGGTGCTGAAGATCCTGGTTCGCGAAAGCAGTGTCTGACGGCTCCGCAGTCTGCGCCGTAGACACTTGCATGCGGCGGGTGGAACAAAAGGGGCCATTAAGATTGCCCTGCCGCGGAAAACCGACTAGCAACGCAAAAAGCAACCCGGAGCACAAAATGACCGTGAGAGTGGGAATCATCGGCGTCGGCATCATGGGTGCTGACCACGCCAGGACAATTGTTGCGCATGTGCCCGGCGCACACTTGCAGGCGATCTACGATGCCGACCCCACACGCGCCAAGGTCGTCGCGGCAGAGACCGGCACCGAGACCATCGCAGCCAGCCCCGAGGCGCTGATCAACGACACGTCCATCGACGCGGTGTTGATCGCTACGCCAGACGCCACGCACGGCGCGCTGACCATGGCCTGCATTGCGGCGCGCAAGCCAGTGTTGTGCGAAAAGCCCTTGGCCCCGACCACCAAGGAATGCCTCGACGTCATCGCGGCTGAAACCAAGGCCGGCAAACAGCTGGTGCAGATCGGCTATATGCGCCGCTTCGATCCCGCCTATGTTGAGATGAAAGCCACCTGGAAATCGGGCGCGCTCGGCCAGCCGCTGATGTTCCATTGCGTTCACCGCAATGTGTCCGTACCCGACTGGTTCACCGCCGACATGGCCATCGCAAATTCGGCCGTACACGAATTCGATATCGCCCGCTGGGTGCTGGATGCGGACTTGACGAGCGTTCATGTGTTCGCGCCCGCGGCCAAAACGCCCGGCGTCATCGTTACGCCGGTGTTCCTGGTGCTGACCAGCGCCACGGGGCAGCTGGTGAACATCGAGATCTTCAACAACGCCACCTATGGCTACGACGTGCGCGGAGAATTGGTGTGCGAGAAAGGCACGGTGTCGTTGCGCTCGCCGGTCCACTCCGAGACCAGCCTGGCGCTTAGTCAGAACATTCCGTATCCGGCCGATTGGCGCCCGCGCTTTGCCGACGCCTACCGACTGCAGAACCAGGCCTGGATCAAGGCCATCGCGGCCGGCAAGCCGGCGGGTGGCGCCAGCGCTTGGGACGGCTATGCAGCGAGCGCCGTCGCCGAGGCCGGCGTGCAATCGCTGGCGCGCGGCGCCGCCGTTGTGGTGCAACAGGTCGAGCGGCCGAAGCTCTACCAGTAGCCTCAGCCGCCGAACCGCTCCATCGAGCGCACCCGCGCCTTGGCCGCTTCCACGGCGCGATCCCGCGGCGGGGCGGTCGTTGCGAAATTGAGCAGCAGTTCGCGCGCCGCGAGCGTCACCTTCTCCACGGCCAGGTCGAACACGGCTTCGTTCACCCGCGACGGGTGCGCGCAACCGCTCAGCTTGCGCACGAATTGCAGCGCCGAGGCGCGGATCTCGTCGTCGGTGGCGGGCGGCTCGAAGTTGGAGAGGGTTTTTATGTTGCGGCACATGGGCGGCTTCCGTGGACCGAGTGGTTCAATCTGTAGCTGTTTCCATTTGCCATTTCGGGCAAACAACTTGCTGGCGTAGGGCGAGACTTGTCTCGCCTGCTATCCGCAGG
Organism: Hyphomicrobiaceae bacterium; assembly: GCA_031393505.1. GTDB lineage: Bacteria > Pseudomonadota > Alphaproteobacteria > Rhizobiales > Hyphomicrobiaceae > JANYHF01. The sequence continues at coordinate 55,254 of JANMVX010000102.1, forward strand.
CACACTGTATGAAGGGCGAGACAAGTCTGGCCCCTACGCCGGCAGCGTGACGCCTTTCACGCCTAGGCGCTTGGCCAGCACGGACGTGATCAGCTCGTGATCCTCGCGCGAGGGCAGGCCACTGACGGCGATCACCGCGACCACGCCCGTCCCGCGCACGGTCACGGGAAAGCCGCCGCCATGCTCGGAAAAGTCCTTAGGGTCGAGCCCGGCGTCGGGCCAGGCGGGCCGGCCCTTGTCAATCAGCTGCAGGCCGACGCGAAACGACGAGGCGTGGCAGCGCAGCACCGTGTTGCCCTTACGGCGCGCCCATTCGTCATTGTCGCCGCAGGAGCCCGGCAGCGCGGCGAAGTAGAGCCGGCGCGTGGCGCTGCGGATTTCGACAATCACGGGCGCTTTGCGGGCGAGGGCTTCGGCGCGCAGGGCTTCGCCTGTTTCGTAAGCGGTCAACTCGTCGAACGTCGCGAACACCAGAGCGCTCTCTTGGGCCTGGATCGCCTCGATCAGGGCGTTGGCTGACATTCTTTGAACCCTCCGAACGCGTCAATCAAATAGGCGTGGCGCACCATGGCGCCACGCCCCGTCCTTGACCTTAGACTCAGGCGCCGGTCCAGATCTTCTTGTAGGCGGCCTGATAGCCGTTACCTGGGTCAAAACTGTTCTTCGGTCCGCCGTCGAACTCGACGTTGGGCTTGGTGACCACATGCAGCGGGCTGACGTAGCCTGACCACTTCTCACCGGCGATGGCGCGGTTCAGTTCGTCCACCAGCTGCCAGCCTTGCAGGTTCAGCGGCTCGGCGACCGTGGCGGCCTGGTATTGGCCCGACCGGATGCGCTGATAGGCCGATTCCGAGCCGTCGCCCGCCGACACGTTGGTCGGACGGCCGTCGCCCTTGATGCCGGCGGCGGTGAGCGAGGGGCCCATGAAGTCGAAGTAGAGGTCGTTGATGGCGAGCGAGTGGGTCCACTTGTCGCCGTGTTTCTGCAGCAGCGTCGTGGTCAGTTGCGGCATGCGCTGACTGGTCTCGGCGATGGGCGTGTCGACCCATTCGACCGACGTGCCGCCTAGGCTTTCGATGACTTCCTTCATCTTCTTGGCCTTGGCGATGGCGATCGCGTAGGTCGAGTCGGTGAAATAGATGCAGCCGGGTTTTCCGCCGGCATCGATGTAGGCCCACATGGCGGCCGCGGTCGAAACCTGCATCGGGTCGGTGGTGACGTTGGCGAACACGCCAGCATCCGGCATCGGGCCGATCACGGGGCCGGCATGCCAGGAGACGAACGGGATCTTGGCGTCGGCAGCGGCCTTCATGGCCGGAGCCTGCTCGACGGCGTCAAAACCGTTGATGATGATGCCGTTGGGATTGAGCGCCATGGCCTGACCCATGGCGGCGGTGCGGCCAGCGACCGAGCCGGCGCCGTCGATGGTCTTGACGGTCCAGCCGATGGCGGCGGCGGCTTCTTCAACGCCCTTGTTGGCGCCGAGAATGCCGCCGTTCTTCATGTCGCCGGCGAGGATAACGATGGTCTTGCCAGCCTGGGCCTTCGGACCCGTGGTCGGGCCGTCCCACTTGTCGGCTTTCATGGCGTATTTGTCGACGATGGCTTTGGCGTCGCCCATGGCGTCGGCATGGGCCAGCTCGGTCAGGAACGGCAGGCTGAGGCCGGTTGCGGCGGCGCTCATCATCAGTTGGCGGCGATTCATCAAGGCTAGTCCTCCCGGTTTTGCCCGCCGTCATGCTGATGGCGGTGCAGCTGGTTTTGACGCGATCTTCTGGACCGCGCCCCGTTTGCGTTGCGCGTAGCCGGCAATGCCGATGGCGACGAGCAACGTAAGGCCGTTGAACATCGGTTCGACCCAGAACGAGCCGCCGAATTGCTGGATGCCTGATATTCCGACCGCAAGTATGGCGACGCCGATCAGCGTGCCCCAGACATTGACGCGGCCAGGTTTGATGGTGGTCGAGCCCAGGAACGCCCCGACCAGCGCGGGCAGCAGATACTCAAGGCCGACGCTGGCCTGGCCGATGCGCAGTTTCGACGCCAGCAGCACGCCCGTCAGCGCCGTCATGAGACCCGACCCAATGAACGCCCCCATGACGAAACGGCTGACCGGAATGCCATTCAACTCGGCGGCCTTGGGGCTGGCGCCGATGGCATAGAGATAGCGGCCGATGGGCGTATACTCGAGCGCGATCCACATCAGAATGGAAATGATCAGGACGTAATAGCCGGTGATCGGCAGACCAAACAGCATGGTGGCGTTGAGCGCATAGAACGCGTCTGGCAGCACGCCGACCACCTGCCGGCCGCCGGTATGCCAGAGGGCGAGGGCATACAAAACTGTGCCGGTGCCAAGCGTTGCAATGAACGAATCGATTTTGGCGACTTCAACCAGAATCCCATTCAGCACGCCCATCAATCCGCCAAGCGCCAGAACGATCAGCACGGCGAGCGGCCAAGGCACGCCGTAGACGGTCTGCAGGCTGATGGCGAGAATGTGCCACAGCACGATGCCGTAGCCGACGGTCAGATCGATGCGCCCTGCCGCCATGGGGATCATGACGCCGAGCGAAAGCAACGCGATGATGGCCTTGTCGGAAATAATCGAACGAACATTCAGCAGGGTTGGAAAGGAGCGCGGCAGCAAGATCGAAAACAGGACGATCAGAAACATCGTCAGGATAACCAGCCCGTATACTGGCACCAGGCGGCCGATCCGCCCAAGCAATGAGACCTGCGCCAGCTCATGCCGGGTCGGCTCCAGGGCGGTTGAACGGATCGAGTTCATACTAAGCCGCCTCTTGTGCGCTGGCTGCAGTGAGCAGTGCGTTTGTGGTTAGGCCCGCGCCGCTGATTTCGGCGACAATCCGGCCTTGCGAGAACACCAGCGCCCGATGGCAGATGTGCGCCACCTCCTCAAAGTCGGTCGAAACGACGATGACCGTCAGGCCACTTTCCAGGGCTTTGGCTAGCAGGCGATAGATTTCGGCTTTGGCGCCAACGTCCACGCCGGCCGTCGGATCCTCGGCGATCAGAATTTTTCGACCCGTCGCAAGCCAGCGTCCGACCACCACCTTTTGCTGGTTGCCGCCGGACAGCGCCTCGGCCGGCAGATAGGGATCGTTTGGCCTGAGGCCCACCTCATTGCCGATGCCTAGCGCCTGCAGCGCTTCGGCGGAAGGAGCCAGAAACGACATCAGCGTCCGGCCAACGGCCCACGGATTGAGGAAGGTATTTTCCCGAATCGACAGGCCCGGCACGATGGACTCTTCAGCGCGGTCGCGGGCGATCAGGCCGACGCCATCCGCCAACGCCGCTTCGGGCGAGGCCAAGTCCAATCGTTTCCCAGCGAGCGTAACAACGCCATCGAACGGCTCCGTGCCGAACAGCAGCCGGCCCACCGCCTCCTGTCCGGCCCCGCGCAGGCCGACCAGCCCCAGAATTTCACCCGACCGCGCTTCAAATGATACTGGTCCTGCGCCATGCGTCGATACGGCGTCGACCACCAGCGTCGGCGCGCCGTCCTGGCGTTGCGCCCGCACGTAAAGATTTTCCACCGGCCGGCCGACGATCAACTCGACCAGTTTCGCCGGAGTCGTCTCGGCCACGCCGACATCGCCGACCTTGCGGCCGTCGCGAAGCACGACAACCCGGTCGGCAATCCGGAACACTTCGTCCAGCCGGTGCGAGACATAGATCATGCCGACGCCGCGCGCCTTCAACCGGCGCAGCACCACGAACAGCCGCTCGACCTCGTTGGCGGGCAGGCTGGCGGTGGGCTCGTCAAGGACCAGCACATCGGCCTCGACGGTCAGCGCGCGGGCGATGGCGACCAGCGATTTTTCGGTACGGCTGAGATCGTGCGTGCGGCGCGTCGGATCGAAATCGCAGCCAACCAGTTTCAACGCTTCGGCCGCGCGCGCTTCCGTCGCCGGCCAGTCGATCAGCCGTCCCCGCATGGAATAGCCGCTGGCGAGCGCCACATTTTCGGCCACCGTCATCCATTCGACCAGACCCAGATCCTGGTGGATGAAGGCGACCTGCTGTTTCTGGTTCGGCTTGGGCGGACGATGCGTGTAAGGCTCGCCCTTGAACAGGATACGCCCGGCGTCAGGCTGGTGAATGCCGGCGAGCGACTTGATGAGCGTGGATTTACCGGCGCCGTTTTCGCCGAGCAGGGCCAGGATTTCGCCGCTGCCGAGGCCGAACGAAACGTCGCTGAGCGCCTGGGTGCCGCCAAACCGTTTGGTAACGCCCTCGAAGGCGATCAGCCCCTGCTCCACGTCGTCCGTCCCCTGATGCCGGCGAGGTTTGCCTCGCTCTCGTCCTACGGTCGCAAGATGCGCCGTCGCGGCCCGAGTCATCGGACACGCCGGGTCGTACCTTCGCCCGTCCCAACGCGCGACGCAAGCGCCAGTCCAAGATGGCCCGATCAGCGTCTTGCGGAGAGAAGAATTGGTCGCCATGCTGGCCCAAAGTTCTGGCAAGCGCCGTTGAGCGCATGCAATGAGAGAGAACCATGCGTTCGTTTCTATACCAGGGGCTGCCCGCGCGCGTGATCTTCGGGTCTGGCACGCTGTCGCAATTGCCGGCCGAAGTGGAGCGGCTCGGGTTGACCCGCGCGCTGGTGCTGTCCACGCCACAACAGGTGGGGCAGGCCGAGGCGATTGCGGCCACGCTCGGCGCCAGATCAGCGGGCGTCTACGCCAACGCCACCATGCACACGCCGGTTGAGGTGACCGAAGACGCCATGCGGGTGGTCGCCGAACGAGCTGTGGACGGACTGATTGCCGTCGGTGGCGGGTCCACCACGGGCCTCGCCAAGGCTATCGCGCTGCGTACCGATCTGCCGCAGATCGTGGCGCCGACGACCTATGCCGGCTCGGAGATGACCACCATAATCGGTGAGACCAAGGACGGCCGGAAGGTGACGCAGAAGAGCCTGAAGGTGCTGCCGGAGGTGGTCATTTACGACGTGGATTTGACGCTGACGCTGCCCGCTGGCCTGTCGGGCGTCAGCGGCATGAACGCCATCGCTCATGCGGTGGAGGCGCTTTATGCGCAGGACGCCAACCCGATCATGGACCTGATGGCGCTGGAGGGGATTTCGGCGCTGAACCGAGCGCTGCCGAAGATTGCGGTGAACACGTCTGATCGCGAGGCGCGCTCGGACGCGCTTTACGGAGCATGGCTCTGCGGCATCTGTCTGGGGTCGGCGGGGATGGCGCTGCATCACAAGCTCTGCCACACCCTCGGCGGCACGTTCGATCTTCCCCATGCCGAAACCCACACCATCGTGCTGCCGCATGCCGTGGCCTACAACACGCCAGCCGCAGGGGCGGCGATGGGCAAGGTGGCTGCAGTGCTCGGTGCGGCATCGGCGGCGTCCGGCCTGTATGATCTGGCGGGCCGCATTGGAGCCAAGCGCGCGCTGCGCGAACTTGGCATGCCGGAGGCGGGCATCGACAAGGCGACGGATATCGCCATGGCCAACCCCTATTGGAACCCGCGTCCCCTTGAGCGTGATGGCATCCGCTCCCTGATCGCGCGCGCCTGGGCGGGGGATCGGCCGGATTAGGGTCAGACCCCTTCGCTGAAGGGGTCTGACCCTATTGCTTCAACAATGGCGGTCTCTCATACTGCAGCTGGCGGCGGCGCCGGTGCGATTGAAACGCGAGCATTTCGGCCGTTGAGATTATTGGGTCAGACCCCTTCAGCGAAGGGGTCTGACCCCCAATACAAAAAAACACTCTGGGGGAGGATGATATGATCGAGACCGACGTATTGATCGTCGGCAGTGGACCGGCTGGGTCTTCTGCAGCGGCGCTGCTGGCCATGTATGGCGTCAAAACCATGCTGGTCACCAAGTGGAATTGGACCTGCCGCACGCCGCGCGCGCACATCACCAATCAGCGCACCATGGAGGTGCTGCGCGACCTCGGCGTCGAGGCCGATGTGGTGGAGAAGGCCGCGCCCCAACACATCATGGGCAACAACGTGTTCTGCACCTCGCTGGCCGGCGAAGAGCTGGGGCGCCTGCAGACCTGGGGCACGCATCCCGCGCGCCAAGCCGACTGGGATCTCGCCAGCCCGGCCAAGATGTGCGACATGCCGCAGAATCTGATGGAGCCGATCCTCATCGGCGCGGCCGGCAAGAACGGCGCAACCCTTTGTTTCAACTGGGAATATCTCTCCCTTACGCAGGACGCCGGCGGCGTCACCGCCAAAGTCAAGGATCACGTCTCCGGCATCGTGCACGACGTGCGAGCTAAATATCTGCTCGGCTGCGATGGCGGCCGCTCCAAGGTCGCCGAAGACATTGCTTTGCCGATGGAAGGCAAGATGGGCGTGGCCGGCTCGCTCAACATCGTCATCGAAGCGGACCTGTCGAAGTACGTCGCGCACCGTCCGAGCGTGCTCTACTGGGTGCTGCAGCCCGGCTCCGACGTCGGCGGCATCGGCATGGGCGTGGTGCGCATGGTCAGGCCGTGGAACGAGTGGCTGCTGATCTGGGGCTACGATATCAATCAGCCGCCGCCGGTCCTGACGGATGAGGCGGCGATCCAGATCGCGCACAACCTGATCGGCGACCAGACCATCCCGATCAAGATCAAGTCCACCAGCGTGTGGACCGTGAACGATATGTATGCGTTGGAAAACACACGTGGAAGAGTCTTTTGCCTGGGCGACGCCGTGCACCGCCATCCGCCGTCGAACGGGCTTGGGTCGAACACAAGCATTCAGGATGCGTATAATCTGGCGTGGAAGATCGCGCATGTGCTGAAAGGCAAGGCGGGGCCGGACCTTCTGTCAACGTACAATTCCGAGCGCTCGCCGATCGCCAAGCAGATTGTCACGCGCGCCAATAAGTCGATCGGCGAGTTCGGACCGATCTTTGAGTCGCTGGGGCTGCTTTCGACGCAGGATCCCGGTGAGATGAAGGCCAATATGGCCAGGCTCAAGGACAACACGCCGGCGGCCAATGAGCAGCGTGAGAAGTTGCGCAAGGCCATCGACTTCAAGTCCTACGAATTCAACTGCCACGGCGTAGAATTGAACCAGCGCTATGCGTCCTCGGCGGTGGTGGGCGACGGTACGTTCGAGCCGGTTTTTTCACGCGACAAGGAGCTGTACTACCAGGCGACGTCCTGGCCGGGAGCGCGGCTGCCCCATGCGTGGTTGGAGAAGGACGCCAAAAAGGTTTCGACGCTGGACTTGTGCGGCAAGGGAAAGTTCACACTGCTGACCGGTATCGGCGGCGAGCTTTGGGTGGAGGCGGCCAAGGCCATCTCGGCCGAGCGCGGGATCGAGATCGCCACGGTGGTGATCGGCCCTGGCCGCGATATCGACGACGTTTATGGCAACTGGCACAAGGTGCGTGAAATCAGCGATTCCGGCTGCCTGCTGGTGCGTCCGGATCAGCATGTCGCGTTCCGGGCCATGACGGCGGCGCCAGATGCGCGGCGGCAATTGGCCGATGCGTTCGGGAGGATTTTGGGCACGCCCAAGACTGTTGTTGCTGACGCGGCTCCTGCTCAACCCATTGCTGCGGCCGTCGCCGTTGCAGCCCCGGCAGCTGCCGTTATCGCGGCATCCGCACCCGTCCCATCGCTGGCCGCAGCGTCCGGTAAACGTCAGTGGACGAAGTACCCGTACTTCGAGGAAGCAACCTCCGTGGACGTCGTTCTCGCCCGCATGGGCAAGGAGACCAATCCGCGCCTGCGTGAAATCCTGAACGCCGTGGTCAAGCACTCGCACGCCGCCGTGAAGGACGTCCGGCTGACCACGGACGAATGGATGGCCGGCATCCAGTATCTTACGCGCACCGGCCATAGGTGCAACGACTGGCGGCAAGAATTTATTCTGCTGTCTGACGTTTTGGGCATCAGCATGCTGGTCGACACCATCAACAACGACCACGGCTCGGCGGCGACCGAGAGCACCGTGCTCGGACCGTTCTATGTCGAGAACCCGCCGAAATACGCCAACGGCGCCAACATCTGCCTCGATGGTAAGGGCGAGCCGCTGCTGGTGATCGGCCGCGTGCTGGACAGCGAGGGCAGGCCGATCGCCGGCGCCACCGTGGACGCCTGGCAAACCAACAACGACGGCTTCTACGACGTGCAGCAAAAGGGCGTGCAGCCCGACATGAACCTGCGCGGCGTGTTCACGACCGATTCGACCGGCGGCTATTGGTTCAAGAGCGTCAAGCCGCGCCACTATCCCATTCCAGCCGATGGCCCAGTGGGTGATTTGCTGAAGGCGGTTGATCGCAATCACATCCGGGCCGCGCACATCCATTTCATCGTCAGCGCGCCGGGGCACCAGAAGGTGGTGACGCATGTGTTCCCGCCGGACTGCCCGTATCTGGAGGAGGACGCCGTGTTCGGCGTGAAGGAGAGCCTGATCGGCAATTTCGAGCAGGTCGATGCGCCGGCGGCGGCGGGGTCGCTCGGGTTCAGCAATCCGTACTGGTCGCTGACTTGGGATTTCAGACTGGCGAAGGGGTGATCTTTCCTCTCCCCCGCCTCTTCGCGGGGGAGAGGATGTCGCCCGAGCCGAAGGCGAGGAATCAGCGACAGGTGAGGGGCAGGCGCTTGCTCCGTACAGGTATCAACAAGTTCCGAGCAAGCTCCTGCCCCTCACCGACCGCGTGGCTCTTGCGCTGAAACGCGCTGCGAGACGCGGTCTCCTCTCCCCCTTGAAGAAAGGGGGAGAGGAGAAAACAGCGGTTATGCGCTGCGCCGCAACGGCTGGCACATGCAGTGCACGCCGCCGCCGGCCCAGGTGAACATGGTCATGTCTGGGTCGTAGACCGTGAACCCCGCCGCGCGCATTTTCGCATTGAGGTCCTTGGCGCCCAGGGTCGAGAGCACACGATCCTTACCCAAAGCGACGACATTGCAGCCAAGCGCCATCGTCTCCTTGAAGGTCGCGGGGATGATCTCGATCTTTTTGCTCTTCAGCCACTCCACCACATCATCCTCGGTCGTCTCCAAGCACACCGCCGCGCAGCGCTCGTTCAGCATGCACACCATCAGGTCAATGTGGACATAAAACTGGTCAATCGGCGCCCACTTGATGTCCCAGCCTTCGGCCACGAACCAGTCGGCGATCTGCTTGGCGGCGACATATTCCGAGCGATGATCCGTGTATCCGATAAGCGCCGCCTTATGAGCGATGATGTTGAAGTCGCCACCCTCGAAGTTGCCCGACGAGACCATGTCGTAAATGGGGATGCCCTGCTCCAGATAGAAGCGCAGGCAGGCCGCATATTCTCCACGACGGCGAGGGTTGGCCATCTGGCACAGCACCGCGCCATAGGGCGTCATGAAGGAGCTATCGCGGGCATACACCTGATACGGATTGAATTCGTCCAAGGGGAGAAAGTGCGTTGTGACGCCCGCCCCCTGATAGGCCTCCACCATCTCGCGGTGTTGGCGCATGGCCAGCTGCTTGTCGAACACATAGCCCTTGCGCATGGTGTCGCGCACCAGCGAGGACCAGGCCGCGTTCTCCTCGCCCATCCAGCGGAACCCTTCGGCGGGCCCGAGCAGCACATCGGTGAGGGTGTCGGCCTCCTGGCCGATGGCCCAATCGGTCAATTCGGGAGTGCCGCCGCCTTCAAGCCGGGCGCGCAAAGGGACGGGCTTGGTGGACGCGCCGGTTTTGTTCGTTTTTGCAATTTTCGCCATTTTACCGCTCCGTTTTACCCAGTTTTCCTAATTCTTATGAAATCGCACCCCGATTGCATAGGCTTGGCAGCGCCTGCACGCCATGCGATGCCATATCAATTCCCCTGCCCACGAAAGGCCTGCCTATGCAACGCGTTCGCGATCCCGCCAAGCTCGGGTTCGATGCCGCCCGCCTCACGCGCCTAAAACCCTGGATGCAGCGCTATGTGGACCGTGGCCTCATTCCAGGCGCCGCGACCCTGATCGCGCGCGGCGGCGAATTGGCCTATTTTGATTGCGCCGGCTATCGCGATGCCGAAGCCCACGCCCCTTGGCAGCGCGACACCCTTGCCCGCATCTATTCCAACACCAAGCCGATCACGGCCATCGCGCTGATGCTGCTCTATGAAGAGGCGCTGGTCCATCTCGACGATCCGGTCGAGGCGTTCCTGCCGGAGTTCAAGGGGCTGACGGTGTTGGCGCCGGGGGCGAAGTCGATCGCCGATGTGGTCCCGAACAAGACGCCGCCGACACTTCGCCATTTGCTGACGCATACGTCCGGCCTCAGCTACGGCATGCAGACCGGGCCGGTCGCCGAGGCCTATGCGGCCGAAGGGCTGGGCACAAAGTTCAATTTTGGCGGGCTTGAAAAGATGGTGCAGCGAATCGCCGAGCTGCCGCTGGAATATGAGCCGGGTACGCGCTGGCACTACAGCGTCGGCATCGATGTGCTCGGCCGCATCATCGAGGTGGTTACGGGGCAGCGCCTCGACCGCGTCCTGAACGCGCGCATTTTCGAACCACTCGGCATGCTGGAAACCGGTTTTCACGTGCCCGATCCGCTGCTCGGCCGGTTCGGCTCTCTGTATACGGCCAAAGCTGGCGGCGGCATGACGCTGGCCGAGACGGCTCAAGGCGCGGCGCAGCGGCAAGGCAAGGTTGACACGTTCCTAAGCGGGGCGGGCCTCGTCAGCACCATCGACGACTACTGGCGTTTCGCCGAGATGCTGCGGTCGGGCGGCTTGTCGCGCGGGCAGCGCATCATCAGCCCAAAGACCATACAGCTGATGACCTCAAACCATCTCCCCGGTGAAATCGCCTCCATGGGCCCGTCGTCCTGGGCCGAAACGTCGTTCTACGGCGTCGGCTTCGGCCTGATGGGCTCGATGATCCTCGATCCCGCCCGAGCGCAGGCGTCCGCGAGCGTTGGCGACTACGGCTGGGGCGGCATGGCCAGCACGTTTTATTGGGTCAGCCCGAGGGATGATCTGGCCGTAGTCTTCTTCACGCAACTCGCCCCCTCCAGCGCCCTGCCGCTGCGCAAGGAACTGCGCGCGCTGGTGCATCAGGCGATGGTGCGCTGACCATGATGAGCGCGTTCGACATCAAGTCCGCGTCCGGCAAACTATGGGAATGCTGGCAGGCGGGAACCGTCATCGACGGTCTCGCCGCGCCGATGTGGCCCGAGAGCCGGGCGGACGGCTACGCCATCCAGGCGCAGCTTATGGCGCACACGGCCAAACCGTTGTTTGGCTGGAAGATCGCCGCGACCAGCACGGCGGGGCAGAAGCACATCAATGTCGATGGCCCGATGGCCGGGCGCATCCTGGCCGAGCGGGTGGTGGCCAAAGGCTGCGAGGTGCATCTGGGTTCCAACCGCATGCGCGTCGCCGAGGCCGAGTTCGCCTTCAAGATGGCGCAGGATCTGCCGCCGCGCGACGCCAGCTACACGCAAGCCGAGGTTTTGGCCGCAATCGGCACGCTGCATCCCTCAATCGAGATACCGGATTCGCGCTACGCCGATTTCACCAAAGTGGGCGCAGCGCAGCTCATCGCCGACAACGCCTGCGCGCATCTGTTCATGAAAGGGCCGGCGGCGACGGTTGATTGGCGCACCCTGGATCTCGCTGCGCACAAGGTGGTCGCGACCATTTCGGGACGTCGCGGCCGTGCGCTCAAACACGAAGGCAGCGGCGCCAATGTGCTGGGCGGCCCGTTGATCGCCTTGACCTGGATCGCCAACGAACTGTCGCGCCTGGGCGTTGGCATCAAGGCGGACGAAGTCATCACCACCGGCACGTGCGTCATGCCAGTGCCGTTGCACGAGGGCGATATCGCCATCGCTGATTTCGGCGTGCTCGGCCGCGTCAGCTTGAGCTTTTCGTGATGGCGCCCCGCAAACCGAACGCCAAGCCCAAGCCAGCCGCTGCCAAGCCAGACCCCGCGCTGAAAAACACCATTGCGTTGATCTACGACTTCGATGGCACGCTCAGCCCACGCCCGATGCAGGAATACACCTTCCTGCCCCAGATCGGCGAAGACCCGGCGACATTCTGGGCCGAAGTGAACGCCTTCGCCAAACAGCATCACGCTGACAATCTCATCACCTACATGCATCTTATGTACAAGAAGGCGAAAGCCAAGGGCGTGCGCATCGACCGCGCCGACTTGGTGGCGCAAGGGCGCGCCGTGGAACTGTTCGAAGGCGTGCGCGAATGGTTCAAGGCCATCGGCGAGTATGTGAAGATCGCGGCCGCCAAACCGGTCGCCATCAAGCATTATCTGGTGTCGTCCGGCCTGCAGGAGATCATCGAGGGGACGAGCATCTATCCCGAATTCGAAGCGGTGTTCGCGTCCGAATACTTCTTCGAAGCCTATGATGTGCCGTACCCCAAGCGCGTCATCACCGACACCGGCAAGACGCAATATCTGTTCCGCATCAACAAGGGCGTCGAGGACCTGGGCCAGTCGATCAACAGCCATATGCCCGAAGCCAAGCGGCCGATCCCGTTCTCCCAGATGGTGTATTTCGGCGATGGCGACACAGACGTGCCCTCCATGGCCGTGATGCGGAAGAATGGGGGCTATGCCGTGGCCGTGCATCCGCCGGGCGGCGGGGTGGCCAAATGCGCCGACCTGTACCGGGCGGGACGGGTCGATTTCTTCGCCGCCGCAGATTACCGGCGCTCATCGCAACTGTTCAAGCGGACCTGTCTGATCCTGGACAAGATCATTGCGGATATTCGGTTGGCGGAGGAGCGGTTGGTGATTGAGAAGGGATTAGGGATTAGGGATTAGGGAACAGGGAACAGGGAACAGGGAACAGGGGCGGCCACGGACTTTCCTCTCCCCCTTTTTAGGCGGAGAGGAGACCGCGTCTCGCAGCCGACCTTTGGGAGGCAAGAGCCACGCGGTCGGTGAGGGGCAGGAACTTGCTCGGACCCTCTCGCCACGTGCACGGAGCGAGCGCCTGCCCTCATCCGGCCGTCATCCTCCCCGCGACTGCGGGTCGGCGGCCACCTTCTCCCCCTAAAAAGGGGGAGAAGAGGAGCGGTACGTCATCAGTCGTGCTTGTGGTCGTGGTGGCTGTGATCGTGTCCCGCATGATCGTGGTCATGACCCTCATGCGAATGATCATGCCCGTCGCCCGGGAAGTGCACGTGATCATCCGCGTCGTCGGCGTTCAGCGCCGCCATCAGATCCACCACGTTCATCGGCTTATCGGTCAGCTTCACCTTCTCCAGAACGTGCGTGACGACCTTTTCCTCATAGATCGGCGCGCGGATGCCGAGCAGCTGCTGCGGGTTCTCGCGGAAGTAGCGGTAGACGTGCTGTTCCTGGCCAGGGAAGCGAGACGCCTGCGCCGACAATGCGCGGGCGAGTTCGTCATCCGTGACCTTGATCTCGTTCTTCTCGCCGATCTCCGACAACACCAGGCCTAACCGCACGCGGCGCTCTGCCAGCTTGCGGTACTCGGCCTTCTCGGCCTCTTCGGTCTTGCCCATGCTCTCGAACGTGCCGCCGGACTTCGCCATGTCCTGAGTGAGCTTGCTCCAGATGCCGTTGAATTCGCTCTCGACCAGCGAGGGCGGCAGTTCGAACGAATGCTTGGCGTCCAGCGCGTCCAGCAGCGAGCGCTTCATGTGCTGGCGGGCGGCATCACCGTACTCGCGCTGCATGCGGGTTTTCAGGGCGTCGCGCAGATCGGCGACGCTGTCGAGGCCAAAGCGCTTGGCGAACTCTTCATTCACTTCCGGCTTCTCCGGCTCGGAGACTTCCTTCACCTTGGTGGCGAATGAGGCCTTCTTGCCAGCTAGCTTGGACTCGGAATAGACGTCCGGGAAGGTCGCTGAAATGGTGCGCTCGTCGCCGGCCTTGGCGCCCAGAAGACCATCCTCGAAGCCGGGGATGAAGCCGCCGCCGCCGATCACGACCTGCGCGTCCTCGCCCTTGCCGCCCTCGAACTCAACGCCGTCGACAGAGCCGACGAAATCGATGGTGACGCGGTCGCCCTTGATGGCGGCGCGGCCCTCGGCCGGCTTGAACGCCGTGCTGCCGTCGACCAGATTGCCCAGGCTCTTGTCGATGTCGGCCTCGGAAACTTCGGTCGTCGGCTTGTCGAGCGAAATCGAGGCGAGATCCGTGACCGTGATGGCCGGTACGATCTCATAGGTCATGTCAAAGGCCAGATCGCTCTGCCCCGACAGGACTTTCTCGATCTCGGCCTGATCCTCGGTGAACTTGATGTCCGGCGTCAGCGCGGCGCGTTCCTTGCGGCTATCCAGCGCCTTCTGCGACGTCTCGGTCACCGTCGTCTGCAGCACCTCGGCCATGAGCGAGCGGCCGTACATGCGCTTCAGGTGCGCCACCGGCACTTTACCCGGACGGAACCCCTTGAGGTTGACGGTGTCCTTGACCTCATTGAGCTTGTCGTTGAAGCGGGTGTTGAGTTCGCTGGCCGGAATGGTGACTTTCAGCGCGCGCTTCAAGCCGGTGTTGCTCGTTTCGGTGACCTGCATGACGTCCTTCGTTTCTTGTCCATTGGGCCCAAGCGGCCGCGCAACCTTCAATTGGGGACGGGCGGTCCCACGAGAAAACCATGGTGCGGGCGGAGGGACTCGAACCCCCAAAGCTTTCGCCGCCAGAACCTAAATCTGGTGTGTCTGCCAATTCCACCACGCCCGCGTGTGTTCAGTCCGTTCGTCGTTCCTGGAGCCGCGCCACCGGTTTGGTTCGCCGCGCCGTCCTGTCGTTTTCAGTCAGTGTCTTGGCTGATTGCCGAGGTCTGTAGCGCCCTTGCTGTGTCCAGGTCAACAATCGTCCACCGGTTTCGTGAAGGCACGCAAGGCTAGTGTCCCATCGCCTTAACGATCTGCTCCGTCATCTTCTTCGCGTCGCCCAGCAGCATCATGGTGTTGTCGCGGTAGAACAGCGTGTTGTCGATGCCGGCGTAGCCTGACGCCAGTGAGCGCTTCACGAACATCACCGTACCGCCGTTCCACACCTCGAGCACCGGCATGCCGAAAATCGGCGACGTCTTGTCCTCTTTCGCAGCCGGGTTGGTGACGTCGTTGGCGCCGATGACGTAGACGATGTCAGCGCCCTTGAACTCGCTGTTGATGTCCTCGAGCTCGAACACCTCATCATACGGAACATTGGCCTCGGCCAAGAGCACGTTCATGTGGCCGGGCATGCGGCCGGCGACCGGATGGATGGCGTATTTGACCTCTACGCCTGCCTTTTTCAGCGTGTCGGCCAGTTCACGCACGGCGTGCTGGGCCTGGGCAACAGCCATGCCGTAGCCGGGCACGACGATGACCTTGGACGCGTTTTTCATCATGAAGGCGGCGTCGTCGGCTGAGCCTTGCTTGACCGGTTTCTGCTCGGCTCCGCCAGCCGCTGCTGCCGTCTCGCCGCCGAATCCACCCAATATGACCGCGAAGAAGTTGCGGTTCATGCCCTTGCACATGATGTAGCTGAGGATAGCGCCGGACGAGCCCACGAGGGCGCCCGTCACGATCAGCGCCAGATTGCCGAGCGTAAAACCGATGCCGGCGGCCGCCCAGCCGGAATAGGAGTTCAGCATCGAGATCACGACGGGCATGTCCGCGCCACCAATCGGGATGATGATCAGGCCACCGAAGGCCAGCGCCACCAGGACGATCAGCCAGAACAGCAGCGACGAGCCGCCGGACTGCACGAACCAGGTGATCAGCAGCAGGAGGAGGATGCCGAGGCCGGCGTTGATCAGGTGGCGGTTCGGCAGGATGATCGGTTTGCCTGACATGCGGCCGGAGAGCTTCAGGAAGGCGATGACCGATCCCGTGAAGGTGATGGCGCCGATGGCGACGCCCAGCGACATTTCTATGAGGCTCTGGGTGGCGATACCGCCGGGGACCGAAATTCCAAAGGCGTCGGGGGCTGTCACCGCGCCAGCGGCGACGAACACGGCAGCGAGGCCCACCAGCGAGTGGAAAGCGGCGACCAGCTCGGGCATCGCCGTCATGGGGATTTGGCGCGCGATGTACGCGCCGACGCCGCCGCCCGCGCCGAGGCCGAGCAGGATCAGGAACCAGGTGAGCACGCCGTGGTCGCCCATCTGCGACAGCGTGGTCAGCACCGCGATGGTCATGCCGATCATGCCGTAGCGGTTGCCGGCCTGGCTCGACGCAGGACTGGAAAGTCCGCGCAAGGCAAGGATGAACAGGATGCCGGAGACCAGATAGAGCAGGGCGGCGAGATTGGGGGACATGGGCGGGGGCTCCGGAGGAGTCTAAGTCGTGAAGTCGTGAAATCGCCAAGTCGTGAAATCGTGAAGGCATGTGCAAAAGGCCGCCCGATTTGGCGACTTCACGACTTCACCATTTCACGCCTTACTTCTCTTTCTTCTTATACATCGCCAGCATCCGCGCCGTGACCAGGAAGCCGCCGAAGATGTTCACGGAGGCCAGCGCCACGGCGAGTACGCCGAAGACCTTGGCCAGGATCGATCCCGACGCGATCAGGGGCACGCCGACCGCCAAAAGCGCGCCGACGACGATCACGGAGGAAATGGCGTTGGTGACCGACATCAGCGGGGTATGCAGCGCGGGCGTCACCGACCAGACGACGTAGTAGCCGACGAAAATGGCCATGGCGAAGACGGCGAGGCGGTAGATCAGCGGGTCGACATCGCCGCCGGCGCCTTCGGAGGCGAAGGCGGGGGAGGCTAGGGCGACGACTGCGAGCGCTGCCAAGCTAACAAGACGTGAAGTCGTGAAGTCGCCAAATCGCCAAGTCGGGCGAAAACTGATGGAGGCGGGACGTTTTACGATTTCACGACTTGGCGACTTCACGATTTCACGACTCTTCTTCATATCTCACCCTTCGGTTGCAACGCCGGATGCACGATCTTGCCGCCCTGCGTCACCAGCGTGCCCTTGATGATCTCGTCGTCCCAGTTGATCTTTAGCGTGTCGGCGTCCTTCTCGATCAAGGGATCGAGAAAATTCAGAAGGTTCTTGGCATAGAGGCTAGAGGCGTTCACCGCCACCTCGCCCGCCAGGTTCGCCGGCCCATGGATGCGCACGCCGTTGTGCTCTACCGTCTCACCGAGCTTGGCCATTTCGCAATTGCCGCCGCGCTCCACCGCCATGTCGATGATGACGGAGCCCGGCTTCATGCTTTCGACCATGGCGCGGGTGATCAGGCGCGGGGCGGGGCGGCCGGGGATCAGCGCCGTGGTGATGACGATGTCCTGCGTCGCGATATGCTTGGTCGTCAGCTCGGCCTGCAGCTTCTGATACTCGGGCGACATCGGCTTGGCGTAGCCGGCCGTCGTCTCGGCCTGCTTGAATTCCTCGTTCTCGACCGCGATGAATTTTGCGCCCAGCGAGGCCACCTGCTCTTTGGCGGCGGGGCGCACGTCGGTCGCCGTTACAACGGCACCAAGGCGGCGGCCGGTGGCGATGGCCTGCAATCCGGCGACGCCCACACCCATGACAAAGAGCTTTGCGGCAGGCACTGTGCCGGCCGCCGTCATCATCATCGGCAGCGCGCGCTGGAACATAGCGGCGGCGTCGACCACGGCTTTGTAGCCGGCGAGGTTCGACTGCGACGACAGCACGTCCATGGACTGCGCGCGCGAAATGCGCGGCATCAGCTCCATGGCGAAACTTGTCAGCCCCGCCCCCGCGATGGCGTCCAGCCCCGCGCGGTCGCCGAACGGCTCCAGCATGGCGGCGATCACGGCGCCTTTCTTCAGGCCCGAGATGTCTTCGGCGCTGGGCCGGCCCACTTTCAGGAACACATCGGCCGCCCCGCGAACCTCGCCGGCATTTGCCGACACCGTCGCTCCCGCCGCTGTGTAATCCGCGTCGAGAAAGCGCGATTTCAGCCCCGCCCCGCTCTCGATCAGAACCCGGCAACCCTTTTGCACCAGCTTCTTCACTGTTTCCGGGCTGAGGCCGATGCGCGGCTCGTTGGCAGCCTCGGCCGTGGCGGCAATCGTAAGCATCGCGGGCTCCGCGTGGGGCTAAGCGCTGGACAATGGGGGGCGTTGTGGGAAGGGGCGGCTAGACTAGAAATATCCGCATCAAAACCAGTATGATGGCGAGCAGGACCGAGCCCCAGAATGCTGCATTGATAAAAGAACGATACGTGTCGAAATGGGCGCGGTAGTCCATGGCCGGATGGCCCTTGCTGGTGTCGATCTGCATGGCGGTCTCCTCGAATGTCTGCATCGGCCCAGCTGAAATTCGGCGGCCGACGCGAAATCCCGCCTGTCATAAGCCCATTCGCGACCTTGCCGCAATTGTCTTGCGCCTGTCGGCGACGATTTTGCGCGCGGCGGGATGGCCACAGCTCCACAGCTTGCGGTTGTCCCATGTTCGGCCAAGCAGATTGGCGCCACAATTGGAATGTTGCGCTTCTCCCGCGTGCGGCCAAACCGGCTGCCGCAATCCACGGGGGCATTACATGTCGAAATCTGCAGGTCTGTTCGCTGCCATATTTGCGTTTACAACCTTAGCCGCACTGCCCGCCCGCGCCGATTTCAAAGTGCCGGACGACGAGGCGGCCAAGCTGAAGGCCTGCGAAAAATCGGTCTGCGAGCTGATCGTCAAGAAGGCCCCCGCGGATGGGCAGATGACCTGCGATGTGTCCAAAACCTGGGGCCATCAGTTCATCGAGGACGGCATCAAGGAGAAGGCGTTCAAATGGGGCCTGGGCGACGCGCGCTGTACGCTAAAACTCGATATCGGCCGCGACGTGCTGGTCAAAGCGCTCACGGAGGCCGATTACGTGCTCGACATGCCGCCGCACACCGCCTCGTGCGATGCCGAGACCGGCGGCAGCATTACCTCGGTGAAGATCACATTGGCGCCCAAGATCACGTTCAAAGGTGGCGTCGCAACGTCGGCGTCGCTCGGCGTGGGCGAGATTGACGCGCCTGCGGCCGTGAAAGCCGTGATCTGGTCCGCGGCCAAGATCGAGGATACGGTGGGTCTGTTCCACAAGCAGATGCTGAAAGAGATCAATGGCTTCGTGAGCAAACGGTGCCCCGAGGCGGTGAAATAGGGACGGTCGATGGTTTGGCGGTGCAGGGTTGTTTTGCTGTCCGTATTCGGCTTGGCGTCGATGGCTGCTGCATGGGCCGAAGACGTCAAGCCGGCCGTCAGCGCGCAAACGCCGCTGCAGCAGGAGGCCGACTGCTGGGCCCAGTTCATGGAGTCCGACAGCAAAGAGATCGCTTGCGGTTTCCCCGCGCTGATGGAGGAAGAAGACCGCGCCAAAATCGCCAAGCTGACGCGCCAGCTGTTCAAGGACGCCTCCTGCCAGATCACCATCAAGCTGGAGCGGGCGATCATCGATGACGCGGTGAAGTCGCCGGATCTGTCGTTCGTCACGCCCCCGCAGCCGGTCGCCTGCGAGGTCAAGACCAGCCGGGGCGATGTGCCGGTGGCCTTCACCTTCGCGCCCAAAATCGAGATCAAGGGCGGCAAGGCCGTAAAGGCCTCGCCGGGCATGGGCAACGTGACCGGCGTCAATTCCTGGCTGGCCTGGCCGGTGGTGGCCTATGTGAACTCGGCTGGGTCGATACAGGACGTGATGCTGCGGGTCGTGAACGCGTATCTGGAGCGGAAGCGGACGACGGCGGCGGGGCAGTAGTCTGGTGGCCCCGTGGTTTTGGCCAGGGCCACCAGGGCGGTCGTATCACTAGTCCCGGTCGGGCTGGCCAGTGATGTCAATGTCGCCGTCGTGGTCATTGTCGTTGGTTTTGACGGCTTTGCGCTTCTCGGTCACTGATACGGGACCTGCGCCCGCATCGACGGCGACGAACCCTGCGGCGTCCTTGGACAGACCCACCGCCGCCACCTTCGGCGTCACGATCAGGCGCGACCACATGCCGGCGCCGGTGTGGCCTGGCAGGTTGCAGAACAGCAGATAGGATCCAGGCTTCAGCGCGAGCTTGGTGGTCTTGCTGCCGTCGGGACCCATATCGCCAAGTTCGACGATGCCCTTGAGCTTCTTCTCGTCGATCGACTTGCCGTCGGCGGTTTTCGGCAGGTCCTTGGGCTCCAGGTCGGTCTTGACCATCAGCACTTCGTGGTCGTGGCCAAGGTTGGAGCCGTTGTGGGCAAGGAAAGTCACTTTGCCGGCGCTGACGGTCTGGACGTTGGCCTCAAGCGCCATCTTGCCGCCGGTCAGATCCTGGGTCTCCAGGCTGATGGTGCGGGACGGGTCGGCGGCAAAGGCAGGCGCCGCCAGGCTCAAGACAGCGAGGCTCGCGGCCAAAAAGGCCGTTGCGTGTTTGCTCATGGTCAGTCTCCGTATTGTGCAATCGGATCATCATGTTGCGATCCGTGACCCGTTATGCGGGAGGCGACCTTGGGGGAAGGTTTACCAATTTATACGATTCGCCAAACCGAGCGCCGCAGAGATAACACGGTTGGTCTTGACATCAGCTGCGTCTGAAATGGTGCTAGAGTTTAGCCGCGTCAAAGTCTGCCCAAATGCGATGCGCGATGATGCCCGTCGCATCGGCATCGAGTGGCATTGTCCGCAGCAAAGCGAACAGAGTCTCCGGGGTAACGCAGCCGTGGCGAACCAGCGCCAGATTGAACTCAAGGTCCTTTGGTCGACCAGCGGCATACTTCGACAGGACAAGGTCGTGAACATCGAGACAGAGGCCGGTCGCGCCAGCTGTGTTGGCGTTTCTGAGAGGTACCAGCCTTCTTTTCCAATGCTCCGGCAGAATGGCCGTCAGCGGCGAAACGCCGTGGGCGTAGTATCCATAAGTCTGATGGAATTGCGAAAGTTCGCCAATGGCGCCGTCAATATCATCGGCCCGGTCCGGGTGGTTGTGTGGAAACACGTCGGCTTCCAGAGATCGATACGCAATAGTCGGCAGCGCCATCTCTTGGGCGTGCACAGCTTGGCTACCAATCACGACGATTTCGGTGTCAGCCGAAATTGCGCTGGCCGCCCGGATAATATGTTCGAGCTGAAAACGATTCAGAAACGGCTCTGCGCTCGGTTTCGGTGAGAATTCCCGCGAACGGGCTGGACTGGCGCAAACGCTTTGCGTTTTCTGAGGCACTGGTCAAGATCGCGGAGATCTGATCGAGAGGGCCAGCAAGGATGGCCGCCCATTCCACGAGTGCGGGTGAGGTTCCGCCGCTTACGGTTTGCCAGCGCTGGATGTTGTCGCGAGCGATGGCCAAAAGTGCTGGATTCGCAGACAGTTTGTCAGCAATCAGTACATGCAACGCAAGGCTGCGGTCATCAAGCCGGAGGTGATCGCTGGCATAGTTGCTCATGACCAAGAGTAACACAGGCCAGCTGGCGGCGGTACTGGCCTGATGACGCCAAATTCACCCTGCTGACAAATCACTCCCGCCCCGCTACAACCCGCCTCCCGGCCCCGGCGACATCTCCGGCGGCCATCTTACCTGCATCGTAGGCAGCGAGTGAGAGGAGCATCCCATGCCCGCTGACATCACCCTGACATTCCCCGACGGCAACAAGCGCGCCTTCAAGCCCGGCACCACCGGCAAGGACGTGGCCGAGAGCATCGCCAAATCGCTGGCCAAGAAGGCCGTGGCGATGAGCCTCGATGGCACGCTGGCCGATTTGGCCGATCCCATCGAAAAAAGCGCCGCCATTAAATTCATCATGCGCGAGGACGCCGAGGCCCTTGAGCTGATCCGGCACGACGCGGCCCATGTGCTGGCCGAGGCTGTGCAGGAGCTGTGGCCCGGCACGCAGGTGACCATCGGCCCCGTGATCGAGAACGGGTTTTGGTACGACTTTGACAAGAAGACGCCGTTCCTGCCGGAAGACCTTCCCAGAATCGAAGCGCGCATGCGCGACATCATCAAGCGCAACAAGCCGTTTGTGAAAACGGTCATGGAGCGCGAGAAGGCCAAGGACTTCTTCAAGGCCAAGGGTGAGACCTACAAGATCGAGCTGATCGATTCCATCCCGGCGGATCAGCCGCTGAACTTCTACTCGCAGGGCGAGTGGATCGACCTTTGCCGCGGCCCGCATATGACGTCGACGGGACAGATCGGCAACGCCTTCAAGCTGATGCGGATTGCCGGCTCCTACTGGCGCGGCGACAGCACCAAGGCGCAGCTGCAGCGCGTCTACGGTACGGCGTGGGCGTCGGAAAAGGATCTCGCCACACATCTGACCAATCTGGAAGAGGCCGAAAAGCGCGACCATCGCAAAATCGGCCGCGAGATGAGTCTGTTCCACTTCCAGGACGATGCGCCGGGTACGGTGTTCTGGCATCCGAACGGCTGGACGCTGTTCCAGGGGCTGATCAGCTACATGCGCCGCCGTCAGCAGGTAGAAGGCTACGTCGAGGTGAATTCCCCGCAGTTGCTGGACAAATCACTCTGGGAGACGTCGGGCCACTGGGCGACCTATCACGAGCATATGTTCGTGACGGAAACGGAGGACCACCGCACATTCGCGCTGAAACCTATGAACTGCCCAGGCCACGTGCAGATTTTCAAGCACGGCCTCAAGAGCTATAAGGAACTGCCGATAAAGATCGCCGAATTCGGCTGTGTGCATCGCTATGAGCCGTCGGGCGCGCTGCACGGTCTTATGCGCGTGCGCGCTTTTACCCAGGACGATGCGCATATTTTCTGTACGGAAGATCAAATCGAGGAAGAAAGCCTGAAGGTCAATGACTTCATGCTCTCGATCTACAAGGATTATGGCTTTGAGGACGTGCACATCAAACTCGCCACGCGCCCCGAAAAGCGCGTCGGCGAGGATGCGTTGTGGGACAAGGCCGAGACGGCGATGAAGAAAGTGCTCGATAAGGTCGGGCAGATCTCCAACCGCGTGAAGACCTCCATTGCCGAGGGCGACGGCGCCTTCTACGGGCCAAAATTCGAGTACCACTTGAAGGACGCCATCGGGCGCACTTGGCAGTGCGGCACCAACCAGGTGGATTTCAATCTGCCGGGCCGCTTCGGGGCGTTCTACATCGATGCGGCTGGCGCCAAGCAGGTGCCGGTGATGCTGCATCGCGCCATGTTCGGCTCGCTGGAACGCTTCACGGGCATCCTGATCGAGAACACGGCGGGGCATCTGCCGCTGTGGCTCGCTCCGGTCCAGGCCGTGGTAGCGCCGATCGTGTCGGATGCGGATGCGTATGCGGTGGAAGTGCTCGCGGAGTTGCGACAGGCCGGCGTTCGCGCGGAGACCGATCTGCGCAACGAGAAGATCAACTACAAGGTGCGCGAGCACTCGCTAGCCAAAGTGCCGGTGATCCTGGTGGTCGGCAAGCGCGAGGCCGAGGAACAAACAGTGTCGATCCGCCGGCTGGGCTCGCAGGAGCAGGTGATCATGAAGTTGGATGACGCGGTGGCCATGCTGGTCAAGGACGGGATCGCGCCGGATCTGGTGCGGGCAGGAAAAAGGGCGGCATGAGGTCAGGGCAGCGTTCCAATGTTCCCAACCGCTTCCCGGAATTTGACGCGCCCTTTGCGCGGCAAATATCCGGGACCTTTACCTGGTGCAGGTGCGACCGGTTGGTGCAGCGCCCGCAGTTACAGCGCTCGCGGCCAGTGCGTTGGCTCCTTCCAGCAGGTAAGGATCCCGGATATTCCGCGCGCGAAGAAAGAGCGCGCCGAATTCCGGGAAGCGTGGGGGCAGTTCTGGTCAAATTGGGAAGGCGCAGTTTGCTCAACTGGTCTTGGCCGCCGCTGCTCAGAAACGACGTTTGTGTCCAGAAACCATCCGCTCACAAATCGACATCCCTGACGGGGGCAAAGTACGGCTCGCGATGCATCATCCGCTCCCACTCTTTCGGGCTGACGGGACACTTTTGCATGGCGTCAATCAGCTCCTGCCCTGTTCGGGCGCCGCTCAAGCGGCGGAATTCAGCGGCCGACATCACCACCACCTCGTCGCGGCCGCGCACCGTAACGTGCTGGGGACCCTCGCTGTTCGCGCTGCGCACCAACTCGCTGAAACGCGCCTTGGCATCCTGCAAGGACCAATGGCCCGGCAAAGGAACAGCCCGTTTTGCGCGTGGCCGGGCGGGCGTTGAGGCGGGGGCGGGCGCGGCTGCGGATATGGTTTTTCTGGTCATACGAACCAGATTATCATGCGACAACGCCACAATCAACGCAGGCCCCGCCGCCTCAATCCCGGATCGGTCCGCCGTGGTAGCGGCGCTCCTGGGTCACCTCGCGGCGGCCGCGGACCAGTTCGTACGGATGCGGTTGGGGCTCGTTCGCGGGCAACAGTCGACCGAGGCCAAGATAGACCATCAGCCCGGTCATGAGGCCGATGCCGACGATGATCAGACCGGTAACGGGGCCGTCCATGATGCCATGGGCCACCAGATGCGGCGCGTTGGACGCGCTTGCAACAGCCGTGGCGTCCGAAGCGCCCGATTTAGCCGTGGCGGCGACGCGAAGCGCCGGCACAGCAGGGTCGATCGTGGCAACGGGGGCATAGGCGGGAAGCTCGAGCCCGCCGGTCGCCAGGGCCGCGACCAGAGCGCCAGAGGCGATCACTCCGAGCAGGACGCCAAGGGCCAGCCAGCGGCGCGACTTGCGCGGTGCGGCGTCGGCATGCGAGCGGCGGTAACTATCGACAACGTTTGTCATGGCTTGGACAGACCTGGCCTTCCAACGATCCCGAAACGAAGCACCCCCGCAGCCTCGTTCTGACGTGGTAGGATAATAAATCGGTAGTCTGAACAAAACGTTACGTTGGCCCGCCAACCGGAATGCGCACCTGGAAGCGCGCGCCAGGCGAGGCGTCCTCCAGCGCGATCGATGCGCCATGCAACCTGGCGATGGCGGCCACCAGCGCCAGCCCCAGCCCGCTGCCGGGGGTGGAGCGGCTTTCGTCCAGCCGATAGAACGGGCGGAACACGCGCGCGCGTTCGCCAGCCGGCACGCCCGGCCCATTGTCCGTCACCTCGCCGAGCAGCTCGCGCGCCCCCTTGCGAAGGCCAAAGGTAATCTCGGTGCCGGGCGGGGTGTGACGGATGGCGTTTTCGCACAAGTTCGCGAACAACTGGGTCAGCAGGGATTTGTCTCCCCGCATAACAATGCCGGGCTCAATCTCGGTCACCAGCCGGTGACCGGAGTCTTCGGCGACTGGAGCGTAGGTTTCGGCCAGCCGTTGCAGCAGCTCCGACAGCGGCACGGCCACAAAACCCGACTTCTGCTCGCCCGATTCGATCTCGGCGATGCGCAGCAGGGCGCCGAAGGTGCGCAAAATGTCGTCGGTGTCGCCAATCGCGCTCTCGATGACAGCGCCATAGTCCTGGACGGTTGTGGACTTGGATCGCGCCTCGTCCAGGTCCTGACGCAGCCGCGTCAAGGGCGTGCGCAGATCATGCGCGATATCGCTGGTGACGCGCTTCTGGTTGTCGATCAGGACTTCGATGCGGTCCAACATGCGGTTGAGATTGCCCGCCAGTCTGTCGAATTCGTCACTGCCGCGCCGTAGCGGCACGCGCTCGCCGAAGGCGCCATCCATGATGCGCTGGGCCGCCGTGTTGATGCGTTCGATGCGGCTGAGGAACCGCCAACTGGTCGCGAGACCACCGAGCAATGCCAGGCCCACGGTAATTCCGCCGCCCCACAGAAAGGTGTTGATGATGGCTTCGCGCAGCTCTTCCAGGCTCTCGGTATCCTGAGCCACAAACAGCTGTCCGCCCCCGGGGGCATCGGCGCCATAGATGAAGTAATGCGCATGCGCATCGATCAACTCGCTGGACAGGTCGGTCTCCAGTTGTTCGAGGTATTGCCAGCCCAGCTCCTTGGGAAGCTGCAGCAGGTTCCCCGACACAATGCCTGCGGCGTCGCGAAGTCCATAGCGGAACAGATGGTGGCCCGGCGACTGTGAGCGGATGACAATTTCCGCGGCGATGCTGTTGCCGCCGTTGATTGTCGACTCGGCAAACAGCGCGTTGCTCTCAGCCAGGATCGACTTGCGGATCTGATGCTCTTCGAAGGCCGCCATGGCCTGATAGATGATGAGGAACAGCGTGCCGGCCGAGATCGCAAACAGGCCGGCATAGGTAAGCGCCAGCCGGAACGTCGCCGATCTGAGGATGTTACTCGGGCGCACGAAGCACGTATCCTGCGCCGCGAATGGTATGGATCAATTCGCAGTCGAAGCCCTTGTCGACTTTGCTGCGCAACCGGCTGATGTGGGTTTCAACAACCTTGGTCATCGGATCGAAATGGAAGTCCCAAACGCTCTCCAGCAGCATGGTGCGGGTCACGACCCGGCCAGCGTGGCGCATCAGGTATTCCAGCAGTTTGAACTCCTGCGGCTGCACGATCACTGGCGAGCCACCGCGCACCACGGTGCGCTTCAGCAGATCCATCGTCAGGTCATGGACGGTCAATGTGGTCTCGACGGCAGACATCGGCGGTCGTCGGCCAAGGGCGTTAAGACGGGCGTTCAACTCGGCGAAGGCGAAGGGTTTGACGAGATAATCGTCGGCGCCGCTTTCCAGGCCTTCTACGCGGTCGCTGATTTGCGCCTTGGTGGTCAGCATAATGACCGGCGTTTGCGAACCCGAAGCACGGATGGTCTTGACGATGGCCAGGCCGTCCAAGCCCGGCAGCATGCGGTCGATCACCATGGCGTCGTAGCTCTGCGCCGCCGCCATCATCAGACCCTGGCGACCATCGCCCGAGACATCGACAACATGGCCGTGTTCGCGCAGCGACCGCGCAATGAAGTTGGCCGTTCGTTCGTCGTCCTCGATCAGCAGAAGGCGCATCATAGGTTTGTTGTCCGTCGCAATCGCTAAAGGCGCTTGGCAGATGAAGGGCGCGAATGCAAGCGCTCCGCTCCAGCAGCGGCCGGAGCGGAGCATTGGTCAATCAGCAACGATCACCGTCGCGGTCGCTGTCGTGATCGCCGCGGTCGCACTCGCCGCCTTCCCCTTCGTGACCGAGCGTTTGCTCAAGGGCTACGGGGGCAAGGCCCGAAACCTGGGCGATCGCCGACTGCGATGCTGCAAAGGCGCCAGCGACGGCGATGCCGGCAATCACGGCGGCCAAAGTGATCTTCTTCATGGCGAACTCCTCGTTTTTGTTGCGACCGGCCCCGCTGTTCGAGGGCCGACGGGGCCAGCTGTTGGCGACGTCGCAGCAATAAAGCGCTCAGGCGCAATGATCGAGGTAGGCCAAGCGTATAAGAATCGGTAATTATGCGGTTTCGTGTTCTGGCTCCCGGTGGACGCACCGAGGCAATCATGCAAAATGCAGCCGCCAGTCAATAGCCGAAGCCATCAGGGCGGATCGAGTGCATGGGCGATACGTTTCGTGAGTTGACCTATGCCGCGCCGAGCGACCCGCGGCTGAAGCGCTGGATCATTCACACCATTGAGGGGCTGTCGGGACGCGAGAAGTTCCTGCCGCTTTACCGATATTGGCGCGATCACATTGTTCCCAAGTCGCCGCACCCCTATGGCGATGTGTTGAACCTGGTCGATGTCAAGATGCGGGTGACGACGACCGGAGGCGCCGCCTGGCCGCCGCCGATCGCCAAAGAGACGCCGCTGGTCATGATCGCCAACCATCCGTTCGGGATTGGCGATGGCATCGCCATCCTGGCCATGGCCGAGCAGTTGGGCCGGCCGTTCAAGGTGCTGATCAACAACCAGCTGCTGCGCATCCCGGAGATCCGGCCCTATTCGCTGCCGATCGATTTCGAAGAGACGCGCGCGGCCCAGGAGATCAACCTCGCGACCCGCAAGGAGGCCCTGCGGCTGTTGGCGGCGGGAACGACCATCATCGTTTTTCCCGCCGGCGGGGTCGCGACCGCAAAGAGTATGTTTGGCCGGGCTGTCGAATTGCCCTGGAAGCTTTTCACGGCGCGCATGATCCAATCGTCAAAGGCTTCGGTGCTGCCGATCTGGTTTGAAGGTCAGAACGGTCCGTTTTTTCACCTGGCGAGCCGTTTCAGCCTGACGTTGCGCCTGTCATTGCTGGTGTCGGAGTTCCGAAGGTTTGCCGGCACCGCCCTGACCGTCAAGATCGGACCGGTCATTGCGTTTGCCGAGCTAAAGCATGGCGGCGATCGAAAGCTGCTGACGGAAGAACTGCACGGAATCGTCCATGCGCTGGCGGACCCAGGACGCGCTGCAGCTCCCGGCGGCATCCGCAGGGTGCGGGGCGTTGGGCGGCTGGCGCGACAAAAGGCGCGCAAAGTGGGGAAACTGGCCTCAAGAAAGGCGCGTGGCATGACGCGATTGGCGCGCCGCAAGCTCCGGTTGAGGCCGGGCGGCAACAGTTGAAGGCTGGCCGATACAACGTAAATTGCGGCCGAATCGCCGATTTATGCCCATTCCCGGCAAAATTGCGGCGATAGCTGAATTATAATGGCCACAGCACAACAAAAATCCACCGCGCCGGTTTGACGCCAGTCAGACCTGTTGTTAACTGTAACTGGGGCGGCCAGTCCGGTCGCACGCGTACGCGTTGTGCGCTGACCGTTGTGTTATTCTCAGGGAGGGGTCTTCCGTGAAGAAGTTCCTTATTGCAAGTGTATCCGCTCTGGCTGTCGCCGGCGCCGTGTTCTCGATGGCCACGCTCGATGCGTCGGCCGCCGCCAAAAAGAAGTATTTTCCGCCGAAGAAGCCAGCCGTTGTGACGCCTGTTGTCGTCGCTCCGACGGCTCCAGGCCCGGACATCGTCGTTCTGCCCGACCAGACGGAAATGACCGTCGGCGGCTGCGGCGTGAATGACGAACTGATCAGCGGCACCGTCGGTGTGCGCAACCAGGGTAAGGATCGCGCTGATCGCCTGATCGTCGAGCCGATTGTGACCGTTTACATCCCCGAAATGCTCGACATGAAGGATGACAAGCTGGTCCCGAACTCGCTGTCGCCGAAGGAAATCTTCTCGACTGACGTGCACATCGGCAAGGGCAAGATCAAAACCGGCCGTGGCCTGGTTGGCGTGCGCAAGATCTACATCGCGGTCGATCCCTACAACAAGATCAACGAGAGCAACGAGCAGAACAACCTACTGGTTCGCGAACTCAAGTTCGATTGCAAGTAAGCTTGACGGTTTCGCTGCCGGTTTGGGCGGTCTAACGGCAAAGACATTCGGCGGCTCCTGATGGAGCCGCCGTTTTTGTTAGCAGGCAGCCATCGACGGGCCCCGACCTGACAGCTGCGGCGTCCGCGCCAAGGGTCAGTTGCCGAACAATCCTTGCAGCAACGACGCGGCCCAACCGGTCTTTTTCTTGCGCGGACGAGGGATCGGCCTCTTGGGAGCGTTATCTGCTGCAGTGTTGACCGCGCCCGCCGTATCGGCAGGCGCCGCAGCGGCCGTCGCAGTCGGATTACCGATAACCAGTCCCGTCGAGGCTGGCGACGCGTTCCCAACGACGGCCGCTGTCGAAGCAGGCGCCGCAGCCGCGTTGGTCAAACTCGCCGGCTTGGCGGCGGCGGTTGTGTCGGCCGGCATCGGGGCTGGCACGGCAGGCGTATTGTCAGCCTCCGGACCTTGTCCGGCGCCGCTGTCGGCCGGCCAGATGCCGAGCGACTGTTCCGGTTCGCCCAGCAGCTTGCGGGCTTCCAGGTCTTGTTTCAGATCGGCAAAGTCGATTGCAGGTTGAACGTGTGCGAGGTCTGACAATGGCCCCAGATAGCTAAATTGCACGGCCGGAAGTGGAGGTTTCCCGGACGATGCGGGCTTGGGCTGCAAGCGCCATAGGCTCGCCAGTTGCAGCTTCGCCAAATCGATGCGATTGGCAATTTCCAGTTGCGATTGGGCGCTGTCGACCAGCATTTTGTCAAATCGTACGGCGCCGTCGGCGATTGTCAGGTTGCCCTTGGCGCCCCGAAAGGCGAAGGCGCCGGCCTTGCTGGCCTCCATCAGGCTCCGGCTCAACGTTTCGGCTGACACCGGAGCCTGATCGGCCAGCGAGGTTCGCGCCGCCGCATCAATTCCATTCGCCGAGAAGCCCGTCAGTGCGCCTTCGCTGAGCGAGAACGTCCCTTTGCCGTTGGCCGACCCGACAACATCGCGGGGGGACAAGCCGCGGCCGTCCAATTCGACTTTAAGCGCAAGTTCGCCCTCTGGCCTCGGGATGGCGCCCAGCGCTCCGCCGATTTGGTCCAAGCGAGCCTTGTCGAGCACGGCGTCCATGTGAAGGGTTGCGCCAGCAGAGGCTTTTTCCAGGAGCAGGCGGCCAGACCAATCGCCCTGCAAGCCGCGACCGGCGGCCAAACGAAGATCAATCTTGCCGGGGACAACATCGGCGGTCAGCCGCGCATCGTCGAGGCTATAGCCATTGGCCAAGACCAGTTGCTTGGCGTTCGCTGTGATTTTTGCCTCGACCGCTTGCGTCGGCTCGAAATCAAAACTCTGGTCGGACCAGGGAGCGCCGTCTGCAAGGTCACGCGCCGCTGCGCCCGCGTTCGCCGAGGTCAGCCGGCTAAGCCAATAGTCCAGACGAAGGGTGTTACTTTGCACCTGGACCACCAGCCGTGGCCTCGGCATGCCGGCTGTCAGAGTAGCCTCACCAACGCTCTGCACGCCGCCGACTGCCGCGGTGACATTGGATAAAGCCAGCAGCGTGGCGTCGCGATGCAGCAGCGCCGACAATTTTAGCTCACCGGACTGTTCCGGCACAAAGGCCTCAAGTCCAACCACCCGAACCAACCTATTGGCCTCCTTGGCGGCAACGGCGACCGTCCCGTCCGCGCTCACGACGGCGTCTGCACCATAGGTCGACTTGCCATCGAAGGTCGCGTCAATCGCTCCCGTCGTCAGGCCGACGCGCGTCGTCAACCCGTCCTCGGGAATGCCGCTCAAGCGGAGCGACAACCGCCCTGGCGGTGTCACTGCTCCTGGAGCTGCGGGAGTGGCAGCCACGATGCCCGTCCCGCTTGCCGAGCCGGCTTTTGCTGGGGCCAAAACTTTGTCCAGGCCGAGGGCGATCTGCGCCAGAAGTCGTTCCGCATCGGGATTGCTGAGGTCGGCGGCGGCATCCAATTGGCCCGACTGCCAATCGGTCTCGCCGCTGTCCCGGTGCAGCGAAATGCGCAGGCGGCTGCCCGCGGCCGAACCGTCCAGCGCCAAGGACTCGCTGGTTGACGACTTCCCGCCCAGTTCGACCGTTCCCGCCAACGTGAGCGGCGTCAGCGCGGCGAGCGGTTTTTCCGCTGTTGCGGCACTGCTGGCGAGCCCGGCAATCTTGAGCGCGCCGACAATCGCATCTGGCGAAGGCGCCGCAACCAGCAGCCGCAGCTGGCCCTGTCCTTGATCGTCCTTGACCTGCAGCGCGCCTTCAAGATGCAGGGCAAAACCGCCGTCCGTAGTCAGGTCGATGCCGGGAATGTTCAACCGGCCGTTGCTGCGATCCAGTTTCGCCGAAACGTCGTGGAGTGCCCCTTGCGCGGTCAGCAGATGACCGATGCGCAAATCCAGAAAAGTGTCGCCGGTGAGCAAGGCTTTCAGATCCAGGCCGCTGGTGCTCGCCGCAGCATCCGGCGCAGCGACGGCGGTCGAGAGGCCCGCGAGCGCCAGAAGGTTCACCGGACTATCGAAATCACGCGCCAGATCCAGCCGGTTGCTGTCCAGCGTGATACTGAGCGATTGCGGCGCCGCGACATAGCGGATGCCTCCGGTCACGGTGGTTCCTGCGATTTCGGCCCGCAGCTTTTCGGCCGTGAAGCGGGCGCTGTCGACGGCGATTTCGGTATCGATCAGATAGGGGCTGGCCCCAGTGGATTCCTTCAGCTGCAGCGACGGTTCGGCCCAGTTCGCCATCGACGCCAGATTTGTCCCCCAGAGCCGGACCTGTCCGTCAAAGTGGCTAGCCCCCAGGGTGTTGATGTCGCCGCTTGCCGAGATCAGGCTTTGACCGGGCAGCTTTGCCGTCAAGCTCTCGATGGTGAGGCCGTTCGAAGTCCGTTCTGCTGAAATCTGCAAAGCCGTGATGGCGCTACCGCCAAACCGCGCCTCTTCGACGGCCAATCGAAGATGGCCCTTGCTCAACCAGCCTGGCAGACTGTTGGCCAGCGCCAAAAACCCCTGCAAGCCGTCCTTCGCTGATGGTTTGTCGGCGGCGCCATTGTCGGGCGTCCCAGCCGGAAGGTGCGTCGCCCGCGCGATCTGATCCAGATCCAACCAGGTCGATTTCAAGACAACGTCGCTCGCCGCCTCGCCATTCAGGCCGAGCGTGGCCGAGCCCGTCAGGCGCTGCGGCCGGCCAGCGCCGTCGATCACGATTTCAAGCTCGTCCAGTTTGGCTTGCGTGCTGTTCGCGGTCAGCTTCGATTTCAGATCCAATCCGCCACCGGCTGCTTTGGCGTTGGACCCTGCTGCTGCCGGGAACGAGGCCATGGCCTGCAGATCGCCAGTCAATGTGGTCAGGCCATCAGCCGAAGCGACCGCGCCGTCAAACGTATAGCTCGCTGCTGCCGGGTCGGCGCCATGCGTCGAAACTTTCAGCCGCAGCTTCCCCGCCGCATCATCGCGGCCCACCGAGAGGCGAAGGTCGGCCGGATTGCCGTCCTGCCGGTAAGTGCCTTTGAACCGGAATGGCCCCTGTGGCCCGCCTGCGTCGACGTCTCCGGTCACGTCGTCGAAACGCCACTGTTGCCCATCCGACGCGCCCACCAGGTCAACGGCGCCATGAGTGATGTGGATGGCGCTGATAGACAAGCCCTGCAGAGCGCCGGGAGCAGCAGGCGCGTTGCCCGTCTTGAGCGGCGGCAGCAGGCCCTCCCAATTGCCCTTGCCGTCGCGCCCGATCGCAAGCCGCACGGTGGGCGACTTGAGCTCGACGTCTTGCGCCACCATCGCGCCCGTCAGCAATGCGCTGGTCGACAGCTGCATGCGGAATGAGTCCATGCGCAACAGCGGCGTATCGAACCGGCCGCTGGCGTCAGCCACGCGCACATTGTCGAAGCTGATGTAGGGCGTCGGCAGCAACCGCAGTTGCACCCGATCGCCCACCCGGACACGGCGGCCCAGCAGTTGGCTTGCCTCGCTCTCAAAGGTGCTGCGATAGCGGCTCCAGTCGATTAGAGCGGGCGCGGCGAAGAGCACGGCCAAGACCGTGATCAGCAACAGTCCAATCGTGACAAGAACCTTGTTCAACTGCCAACCTCAGCACCCCGAAGACCACCCTAGCACGGGCCGCCGCCACCCGCCTACATCCCTCTGACCGTACCCGGAGCGATAGGGTGAATCTCGAGGCTTGAGTGACCATTTTCGGCTTCCGCGGTCAAGCCGGGAGAGGCACACGTTTCATTGTATCGGGTGCGAAGGGACGGGATGGCCAGGGTTGGCCCCATTGCCGCTGATCGCCCCGTGCTATAGTGGGATGGTATGACAACGAGTCGAAAACATAACACGAACATGGCCACCCTACCGCCCGCCGACGATGGTGACGAAACGGACCATCTGCCGCTATCGCAGCGCGCCATGGCGCGGACCGGCGCGCCCTACCTGCAGGGGTTGAACGCCGAGCAGCGGCTGGCGGTGGAAACACTTGAGGGGCCGGTCCTGGTGCTGGCGGGCGCGGGCACCGGTAAGACACGCGTGCTCACCACCCGCATCGGTCACATTCTCGCGACCGGCCGCGCGCGCGGTTCCGAGATTTTGGCCGTAACGTTCACCAACCGCGCCGCGCACGAAATGAAGGAGCGCATCGGCGCCGTTATCGGCATGGCGGTGGAGGGCATGCCGTGGCTGGGCACGTTCCACGCCATCGGGGTGCGGCTGCTGCGCCGGCACAGCGAGCTGGTCGGGCTCAAGAGCGGATTTACCATCCTCGACACCGACGACCAGATTCGCTTGCTGAAGCAACTCCTGGAAGTCGAGAAGCTTGACATCAAGCGCTGGCCAGCGCGCCAGCTGGCCTCGCTGATCGACGGCTGGAAGAACCGTGGGCTGATCCCGTCCAAAGTGCCGCCTGGAGAAGGGCAGTCGTTCGGCGGCGGCAAGGGGCTTGAGCTGTATGCCGCCTATCAGGCGCGCATGAAGGAACTGAACTGCGTCGACTTCGGCGATCTCTTACTGGAATGCCTGCGGCTGTTCCAGGAGCACCCCGACGTGCTCGCCATGTATCACCAGAAATTCAAGTTCATCCTGGTGGACGAATATCAGGACACCAACGTATCGCAGTATCTCTGGCTGCGGCTGCTGGCCCAGGGCACCAAGAACATCTGCTGCGTTGGCGACGACGATCAGTCGATCTATGGCTGGCGCGGCGCGGAAGTGGAGAACATCCTCCGCTTCGAGAAGGAATTTCCTGGCGCCAAAGTGATCCGGCTGGAGCAGAACTATCGCTCGACCGGGCACATTCTTGCCGCCGCCTCGGCCATCATCGCCGAGAACAAGGGACGGCTGGGGAAAACGCTGCGTACCGACGATGGTATGGGCCACAAGGTACTGGTGCAGGGGTTTTGGGACGACAGCGAAGAAGCGCGCATGATCGGCCAACGCCTGGAGGAGCTTCGGAAAAACGGCGGTAACCTCAATCAATGCGCCATTCTCGTGCGGGCGTCATTCCAGATGCGCGCCTTCGAGGACCGTTTTGTCACCATGGGACTGCCCTATCGCGTCATCGGTGGCCCACGCTTTTACGAGCGGCTGGAGATCAAGGACGCCACGGCCTATCTGGAATTGACGGTCAACCCGACCAATGACCTGAAGTTCGAGCGCATCATCAACTCGCCCAAGCGCGGGTTGGCCGACGCGACCATGCAGGTGCTGCACAATCATGCGCGGGCGCGCGGGTTGCATCTGATGCAGGCGGCGCGCGAGATCGTGGAAACCGAGGAGCTGAAGCCGAAGGCGCGCAAATCGCTGCGTGATCTGCTGATGCAGTTCGATGGCTGGCGCTCGCGCGTCGCCCATATGCCGCATACGGAACTCGCCCAGATGATCCTGGACGAAAGCGGCTACACGGCCATGTGGCAGCAGGATCCCAATCCCACGGCGCACACGCGGCTGGAGAATCTCAAGGAACTGATCCGCTTCCTCGGCGAGTTCGAAACGTTGCAGGGATTTCTCGAACACGTCTCGCTGGTGATGGATGTGGACGCTGGCGATGACGGTGAGCGTGTCAGCATCATGACGTTGCACGGCGCCAAGGGACTGGAGTTCGACACCGTTTTCCTGCCAGGCTGGGAGGAAGGGCTGTTCCCGCATCAGCGCGCGCTGGATGAGAGCGGATTGTCCGGGCTGGAAGAGGAGCGCCGGCTGGCCCACGTCGGCATTACGCGTGCAAGAAAATTCGCCGCCATCAGTTTTACGCAGAACCGGCGCGTGCACGCCCTATTCCAGTCGCAGATGCCGTCGCGGTTCGTCGATGAACTGCCCGAGGCGCATGTGGAAGTTGCGGCCGTGCGCACGGGCTATTCGAACGGCGGATCTTACGCGCAAAGCCGATTCGACGAGCCCGCGGCCGGCTTCGCGCACCAATACGAAACGCCGGGCTGGAAGCGCGCCCAGGCCCAGTTCGCCCAACAGGCCAACACCTTCCAGCGCGGCGCGCCGCCGTTGCGCCAACAGCCGCGCAAAGCCGTCACCATCGATGGCGACCTGGTGGCGTCGAGCGCCAGGCCCAGCTCGACCTTCAAGGTCGGCGATCAGGTGCGGCACGACAAATTCGGCGCGGGCACGGTGGCTGAGATCGATGGAAATAAACTAACAGTCGATTTCGCCGACAACGGCCGGAAGAAAGTCGTTGAGACGTTCGTCAGTTTGCTGTGATTGTGAGGCGAGCACCTTCCTCTCCCCCAACGCTTTTCCGCGTTGGGGGAGAGGAGACCGCGTCTCGCAGCCGCCCTCTTCGGCGGCAAGAGCCACGCGGTCGGTGAGGGGCAGCCGCTTGCTCCGTCGTTGGTGCGACCAGCCACACAGCAAGTGGCTGCCCCTCACCTGTCGCTGATTCCGTCGCGCTTTGCGCTCCGGGCGACATCCTCTCCCCCGCGAAGAGGCGGGGGAGAGGAGTAGACCGTCGTTCCACCCAATTCGGAGGTTATCTGATGATCGTTCTGCGTACCGCTTGCCTAGTTGCCCTAACTGCGTTCCTGACCTCCAGCACCCTCGCTGCCGAGCGCCCGCTGA
Organism: Hyphomicrobiaceae bacterium; assembly: GCA_031393505.1. Classification (GTDB taxonomy): domain Bacteria; phylum Pseudomonadota; class Alphaproteobacteria; order Rhizobiales; family Hyphomicrobiaceae; genus JANYHF01. The sequence continues at coordinate 91,291 of JANMVX010000102.1, forward strand.
ACGGCCCCGAGATCGACGCCCTGATCAAGGGCAACACGGTCACCGGCCAGAACATCAACGGCATCTGGAAGCAGTTTTTCGACGCCAACGGTGAAACCACCTATCTCGCGCCGGAAAAGCCGCCCTCGCTGGGCGAATGGAACGTGCAGGGCGACAAGTTCTGCTCCAAGTGGCCGCCGAACGACCACTGGGTCTGCTACGCCGTGACCGGCGATCTCGACGCCAAACCCAAGACCATCACCTGGATCGCCGGCGGCAGCGGCACGAAATATCCGGGCACGGTGCAGGTGGGCAAGGGGCTCTAACGCGCCGCCTCAAGCAACGGAACGTGGGGCGCGGCGTGCTTGGGCAAGTGCCCGGTCAGCCGCGGATCGGCCAGGGTTTCGACCTGGAAGGCGTAGATCTCGAAGCCCGAACGGCGGTAGAACCCCAGCGCTTTGGGATGATCGAAACTGCAGGTGTGCAACCAGAAACGCCTGATCGGCTTGGCCCAGGCCCGTGCGATGGCGCCGCTCATAAGGGCGCGGCCAATCCCACTGCCGAAACAGTCCGGGACCAATCCGAAGAAGGCCAGTTCGCAGTCTCCGGTGTTGCGAAAGTCCAGCTCAAGCAGGCCAATGGGCTTGTCCTTGTCGAAGAGCACAAAGCTCTCGACCAGCGGATTGCTCAGGATTTCGAGCAGTTTTGCGTCGGGCATGGTCAAGCGCGAAAACCATAGCCAGGGTTCGCCGACTTTGCCGAACAGGTCGCGATAGTCAGCGAGGCCAGTGCCGTCGATGCGATCAAGCCGGAGCGGCGGGGCAAGTGTTTCGCGCGGCATTGGATCGGGCGCGGCGCGCATCTCGAGACAGGTGACCAGATTGGCGATTTGGCCTGGAGCGAGTGGCGAATAGCCTAAAGGCAAGGTGGCATTGAGTTTCATCGCGCTGCTCGCTTCACGGATAGCCGCCGATCTGCGCATTCCAGAGCCGCACCGTCATGTCGTCTCCCGCCGAGGCCAGCTTGTGCCCGTCGGGCAGGAACGCCACGGCGCGCACTGCCTTCACGTGCCCCTCATAGGTGTTCAGCAGCGCGCCCGTCGCCGCATCCCACAGCCTCACGGTTCCGTCCTCGCTGCCCGAGGCCAGCATGCGTCCGTCCGGTGAAAAATCCAGCGAGACGATGCGGTTGGCGTGGCCGATCATCGTCTTCAACGGCGCTTCCGACGTCGTCGACCAAAGAATGATGGTCTTGTCGTTGCCGGCCGAGGCCAGGATCTGTCCGTCCGGCGAGATCGCCACGGCGCGAATATCTTCTGTGTGCCCCGTGTAAGTGCGGATCAGCCGCCGCTTGCGCTCGTCCCAGAGTTTGATGGTCTTGTCCGCCCCCGCTGTCGCCAGCAGGCGGCGGTGCGCGGAGTAGGCCACGGCGAACACCGGGCGCTTGTGGTCGGACCAGGTGTTGCGCGCGCCGCGGCTGCTGTCCCACAGCCGCACCTTGGTGTCTTGCCCCACCGTCGCAAACAGCTTGGAGCCGCTGAGGAAGGTCGCGCCCCAGATTGGCCCATCGTGCTCGTTGAAGGCGCCGAGCTTTTCACCCGTGTCCATCTGCCAGAGGCCGAGCGAGCCATCGGAGAGGCCCGCCAACAAGACGTGTTCGGACGAAGCGAGCGACGTCACCTGCTGTCCGGGAGCAAGGATGCTGCGCAACTGCTCGCCAGTCTTGGCGTTCCAGATCAGCATCTGGCCGTCGGCGCCGCCAGACGCGATGAGGCCGTCCGAGGTCACCGTCATGGCGTCGATGCCCACGGCATGGCCGCGCAACGCGCGGATCAGGCTGACATCGCTGCCGCCGAGGAGGGAGGCATGCGGTACCGGCAGGCCCACCGCCGGTCCCCAGAGTTCGACCGATATCAACGCGCCAACCACGGCGGCGGCTATTGCGGCGCGCAGTACAAATCCCTGCATGGTCTGCTTGAGGCGGCCAAGCAGGGAGTCGCTGGACGCCACTTTGGGCTTGGGTTGTGGAATGACGGCGGGCAGCTGTGGCGTCGGGGCGGCGGCCGGCGTCACCGCAGCGGCGCGCAGAAGCCGGGTCTCGGGATCGGTCTCGATGACGGGCTTGGCGGCGGGGGCGAGCACGGTCGGTTCCGACTTGGTGTCAGCCAAGCGGTCCAGCAATCCGCGCGGCCGCTCGGGGCGCGGCGCCTCGGCAACTTTTCGAGGCATCGCCTGTTGCAGCCAGTTGAACGCGTCCTTGGCGCCGGCGCGGGCATTGACCAGAGCCGCCGCCGCCAAAGGCGTCATGGCGCCGATGAAGGTGGACATTTGCGAGCGGGTCGGTGCTTTGGGCAGCGGTTTTGGCATGGCCGGCCTGGGCGCTGCGTCAGCCAACGCCCTGGCGGCATTGATTGCGGCCATTGGTGCGGGCGGTTCGGGCGCCGGCTTGGGTTTTGGCTTCAGCCTGAATGGCTTTGGCTCGTCGCCGCCCTCAAGCTTACGGGTCTGCGCGCTTGCTTTTGCAGTAGCGGCCGGCGCTCGTTGCGGCTTGGGCGGTGCAACGGTATGCGCCGAATGAAGCAGCATCTTGCGCCATTCGGCGATCGATTGTGGGCGCGCCTCGACGGCGAGCCGCAGTGCGGCATCAATGGCCTGCAGAAAGCCCGTGCGATAAACGCCTTGGGTGGCCGCGAACTCCGCCGCCACCAATTCGTCGCGCTGCATGCGCCCTGGCGCATCGGCGGGCCGGCGGCCGGTCACGGCATGATAGAGCGTCGCGGCGAGAGCATAAATGTCCGTCCACGGACCTTGCCGCCGGCCGTCCTGCGCATATTGCTCAGCCGGCGAATAGCCCGGCTTGACCAGCACGCTCATGGTCGAGAGATGGCTCGCCACCTCACGACGCGCCGAGCCGAAATCAATCAGCACCGGTGACCCGTCCGGCCGGATCATGATGTTGTCGGGGGCGATGTCGCGATGCAGAAAACTGCGTGCGTGAATGGTCTCCAGCGCGTCCAGCAGCGGCGCGACGACCGCGTCCAATTCAGCTTGCAGCGGGCGGCGTCCCAACTTGTCCAGCCAGGCTTTAAAGCTGACGCCGTCTTCCAGCTTCAGCACCATGTAGCCGGTGTTGTTTTGGCGAAAATATCTGTAAACGCGCACAATGTTGGCGTGGTCGAAGGTGGCGAGCGCCTGCGCTTCCTCGATGAAGCGATCCAGGCCCCAGCGGTAATCCTCGTCCAGCCCGCGCGATTTCGAGCGCACCAGCGTGGTGTTTTCGCGCGCGGCGAAATCGGACGGGAAATATTCCTTGATGGCGACGCCGCGATTGAGCGGGGTTTCCTCAGCCAGATAGGTTATGCCGAAGCCGCCCGCGCCAAGCACCTTGGCGATGCGATAGTCGCCCGCCAGCTCCGTCCCGATGGGCAGTGCAAGTAGATTGTCCATGCCGGGATCGTGCGCTCTGGCTGTTGCGACAGATGGAGTTGCTAGGACCAAGGTGTTCGCCGTCGGTTACGTCCGACGCCAGCCAAGCGTTCGGCACACTGGGACACAGCCTACGTTGTGCCACGTCTCGGCCTAAGTCTCTGAGCGCAAATTTGCCCCGAATTGTGGCATGACCTGATTTGCCCACCTCAAACGCCGTTTTGCAGCCGCAAAGTTGTTCGACGACGGGAGCGACCAGTTCGGGGCCGCCCGAGCAAAACATGCGCCGCCGCGAGGGTTGCATTATGCGCGGAATGATCATTGCCCTTCTTCTGCTATTCGCAGCGCCCGCTCTGGCCACGATGCCAGCTGTGGCGCAAACTGTCGCCGAGGCCGCCGCCGATCCCGCGCCTGAGCCGACCGAGGCGACGCTCTGGACACGCGTCCAGAATGGCTTTGCCCAGGGTCGTGAGCCGCAGCTGATGCTCGTTGCTGTCGTTTTGGGCGGACTGCTGCCGATCCTGTCACTGGTGGCGCTGGCGTCCCGCTTCGGCTTCAAGCGCTGGGCGGCGCGCAAACGTGAGACCTTTACGCAAGTCGCCATGGCGCCCGCCGTGACGCGCCAACAGGTGAGCGAAATCCGCGGCCAGCTGCCGCTTCTCGATGTCATCGGCGCAGAAGCAGATGTGCATCGCCTCGACGGCAACATGACACGCATCGGCCGCCACGAGGAGAATGACATCCGCCTCGCCAGCCAGACCGTGCATCGCTATCACGCCGTGCTGCACCGCACGCCCGAGCAGAAATTCGTCATCACGGACCTGTCCGGCCCCGAAGGCAACGGCGTGGTCGTAAATGCCGAGCGCGTCGACCAGATCGCGCTGGCGGCCGGCGACCTGATTGAGCTTGGCGACGTGCGCTTGCGCTTCCGTTTTGGCGAGGCGCATTGAATGCGAGCGTGTGATGGCCTCTCAACTCGTCATACCCGCGAAGGCGGGTATCCAGCCAAGCCAGAGGTTTGCCGAGGTGCTCACTGCCCGACAGTCGCCTTGAAAGGGACATGTCGTAGTCCGGCGCCGGCGAGCGCCACGAGCTTGGCTGGATACCCGCCTTCGCGGGTATGACGATGTCTTGCGTTGTGAGCGTGGTTGAATGGAACAGATACTCGGGGTAACAGCAATGGCCAATGAAGACGATCCTCTACAGAGCGTGTTGAAAGCCGTCGCCGGCCAATCGCGCCAGAGCGGCGATGAGGCCGAGCGCACGGCGCTGTTGGGGCGGAGCACGTCACCGTCCTCGCTGCAAAATGCTCTGCGTGCGGCCGAAGCGGCGCTGACTCCCGTGGGGTCGCGCCCAGTTGGGCCTATCGATTCCAACGCCGCCACCATCATCAACCGCGCACCAAAGGCCCCAGCGATGCCCGCTCCGGCAAAAACCCAACTCGTGCGCGGCGGTCAGAAACCGTTGCGTTCCGACTTCCATGCCGATCCCGTGGTCGGCTGGCTGGTCATCATCGGCGGGCCGGGCCTTGGCTCCTTCCGCCCGGTGTTCGAGGGCAACAACAGCATCGGCCGCAACGCCAGTCAGCGCATCCCGATCGATTTCGGCGATGATGCGATCTCGGCCGAGGAGCAGGCCTTTCTGCGTTACGATGCATCAGACCGCCAGTTCCTGCTGGTGCCGAACTTGGCCAAGACCAATGTCATCGCGGTCAACGAGGCCAAGCCGACGGCCGCTGTGAAACTGGCCGCCATGGACGTCATCACGATGGGGCGTACGCAGCTGGTATTCGTACCGTTCTGCGGCGATGAGTTCGACTGGTCGGAACTGGCCGGCCTCAAGGAATAAGCGCGACCGCCATGGTGACCGGGTTTCGTTATGCGTCGCGCGCCATGGTGGGAGCCCGCGAGGGCCAGGAGGACAGCTGCCGTTTCGCGTCGCTGACGCCCGCTGGCGGCGGGACGGTGTCGCTTGAGCGGCGGGCGGCCAAGCGCGTTGACACGTTGTTGGCCGTCCTTGCTGACGGCATGGGCGGGCATGTCGGTGGGGCCGAAGCCAGCACGCTCGCTTGCGATTCTTTCGTGGAAGCCTACGAAACCGAGGTGGGAACGGAGCGTTCACGCCTGGCTGGGGCGCTCGATACCTCAAACCGCGCCATCGCCGGGGCTTTGCGGCGCGACCGCGCACTGAAGGGTATGGGCTGCACGCTGATCGGCGCTGTGTTCACGGGCGAGGCCCTCAGCTGGGTCAGCGTCGGAGACTCACCGCTGCTGCTGTTCCGCGATGACAAACTCTATCAACTGAATGAGGATCACTCGCTCGCCCCGCTCCTGGACCAGCTGGCGGCCAACGGCGAGATGACGCTGGCCGAAGCCGAGGCCGATCCGCGCCGCCACTTTCTGCGCGCCGCTCTCACTGGCGACAGCATCGAGATGGTGGATCTCAGCACGTCGGCGCTGGGATTGCGAGAGGGTGATCTGGTGCTGCTGGCCAGCGATGGGCTGGAGGTGCTGTCGCACGCCGAGATGGCTGATCTTTTGGCGGCGCGCGCCGGCGATGAGCCGGAGGCTCTGGTCGGCGCGCTACTGGCGGCGGTCGAGGCCAAGGCCGCGCCGAACCAGGACAATGTGACGGTGATGGTGGTGAAACCAGTGTTCGAGGGGTAGCGGCCATTCACATTGAATTGGTGGGCTGATGATCAGGTGTGTTTTGAGGCGTCCATTTGCCGACCCGGAGAACCGGGTTTGGTCGCTGAGCATCGATGAGGCGGCTGGTGGAATGCTGAATGCCCGCGCCACTAGCGTTGGCTGCGCAAATGAGACTTGATCTCGTTGATCTGGGCGCCGCCCAGCCGAAATTTGTGGCGCCGCCAAAACAGCACGCGCGCGCGCAGCTCAATCCACTGCCCGCCGTAGTGATCCATGTAGAAGCGTGCCCTTGCACCACCCTCGATCCGCTTGATAACCGTTTCGACAACGCTCATAAAACGCCCCCCGCAAAAACACTAACTAGTTATGCTTAATTTTCGCTTTTTCCTTATGAGTGTCAAGGTTATAACCGCCGCAACCCTTGTGCTCGAAGCTAGCATTCTTGCGCCTCACCCGCTGGACCCGATCCCATGACCATCCTCCTGCACGACCTCGCCGGCGCCAATCCGGCCCTGCGCTTTTCGCCCTATTGCTGGCGCACCAAGCTCGCTCTCAAGCACAAGGGGCTGGAGTTCAAGACAGTTCCGCACCGATTTACAGATCGCGCGGCCATCGCCAAATCCGGCCAGTCCAAGGTGCCGGCCATCGAGCACGACGGGCAGTGGGTGCACGACAGCTGGCAGATTGCGCTGTTTCTGGACGAGCTTTATCCCGAACTGCCCATGCTGTTTCCCGATGCGGCAGCGCGCACGACGGCCAAATTCATCAACTCCTGGTGCGACTGGTCGCTGCTGCCCAACACGCGCGCGCTGGCGGTGCCGAATGTGTTCAAGATCATCGCCGATGAGGACAAGGCCTACTTCCGCACCAGCCGCGAGAAGGCGCTTGGCCCGCTGGAGCAGTTTGGGCTCGATCGCGAGGCAGCGCTGAAAACCTTCACCCAAGGGTTGAAGCCGGCCGAAGTGACGCTGGACGATCAGGCCTTTTTGCACGGTGCCATGCCTGGCTATGGGGACTTCGCGCTGCTTGGCTCGCTGCTGTGGCCCTACACAGTGTGCCCCGAAAATCCCATCGATCCCGAGAGCGCGGTCGGCCACTGGTTCGCTCGCATGATGGCGCTAAACGGCGGCTGGGTCGCCAAGGCCCCTACGGTGCGCGATCTGGCGTAGGTTAGCCGGCCCCGGACGGAGATGGTGCGAACGGTGCGGGTTCCGGCGTAACCCAACGCCCTCGGCACGCATCGTTGGGTTACGCGTGGAACGGCCACCGTCTGAAATCGCCGCGATTGAGGCCACGCTAACCCAACCTACAGTCCACGGGCTTCCCACGCGACACCGCACCCACTACAAACCCTCGCAACGCATCCGAGGGAACCGATATGTCCGCCATCGACAACACCAACACGCCAAAACCCTCAGGGAGAGCCGGCGGACGGGCCGCGCGACGTGAAATCCGCGCCGCACCGCTCGCCGACGACATCCGCCCCATCCGCGCGGGCATGTCGGGCGGGAGTTTTACGCCCCTGTCGAGCGCCGATGTTCTAAAAATCCATCGTGCGGCACTGCAACTCCTGGAAGAGGTCGGCTTCGGCCAGGCCATCCCAACCTGCGTGGAAGCCTGCACCAAGGCGGGCGCCATCTACGGCGACGACAAGCGGCTACGCTTTCCCGCCGCGCTGGTGGAGGACACGGTGCGCCGCGCTTCCCGGCGCTTCACGTTGTTCGGCCAGGACCCGCGCCACGACATGGAGCCGCGCGATAAGAAGGTCTACTTCGGCACCGCCGGCGCCGCCGTGCATGTCATCGATCTGGAAACCCGCCACTACCGCCTGAGTTACCTGCAGGATCTCTACGATGCCGGCCGCATGGTCGACACGCTCGACAACATTCACTTCTTCCAACGCTGCCTCGTCCCGCGCGATGTCGAAGATCCGCGCGATATGGATGTGAACACGGCGTATGCGTCGGTCACCAGCACGACCAAGCACGTCGGCACCTCAATGGTGGCGCCCGAGCACGTAACGGAGATCTTCGACATCCTGCATCTGATTGCGGGCGGCGAGGAGAAATGGCGGGCCCGTCCCTTCGTCTCGCAGTCAAACTGCTTCGTCGTGCCGCCAATGAAGTTTGCCGAGGACGCCTGCCGCGCGCTGGAAGTCGCCGTCGAGGGCGGCATGCCGGTGCTGCTGTTGTCGGCGGGACAGGCCGGCGCGACCGCTCCGGCCGCCATCGCCGGCGCTGTGGTGCAAGCCTGCGCCGAAGTGCTGGCGGGCTTGGTCTACGTCAACGCGTTGAAACCCGGCCATCCCTGCATCTTCGGCACCTGGCCGTTCGTGTCTGACCTGCGCTCGGGCGCCATGTCGGGCGGCTCGGGCGAACAGGCGCTGCTGACGGCGGCTTGCGCCCAGATGGCGCATTTTTACGATCTCCCGGGCGGCTCGGCGGCCGGCATGGCGGACAGCAAGGAACCGGATATCCAGGCCGGCTGGGAGAAGGGCATTACGACGGTGCTGGCGGGCGTGGCTGGGCTCAACCTGATTTATGAGAGCGCGGGCATGCACGCGTCTTTGTTGGGCTTCAGCCACGAAAGCCTGATCATCGACAACGACATTCTCGGCCAATCGCTGCGCTGCGTGCGCGGCATCGAGGTCAACGACGAAACGCTCAGTGTCGAGACCATCCGCGACGTGTGCCTGAACGGCCCGGGGCACTATCTCGGCCATCCGCAGACTTTGGGATTGATGCAGCGGGACTATGTCTATCCGGCAATTGGCAACCGGCTCAGCCCTAAGGAATGGGCCGAGGTGAACAAGCCCGACATCGTGAAGGTAGCGATCAAGCGCAAGAAAGATCTGCTGGCGACGTATTTTCCCAAGCACGTCGGCGATGCCGTGGACGAGAAAATCCGCGAGCGGCATAAGATCATGCTGCCGCGCGAGGCGATGCGGAAGGGGTAGCCGGATCTAGACCCGTTCTGTTGCTTCTGCTATTTTGAAGACATGAAAATCGAACTCGCCGAAGACCAACGCCGCTGGATCGAGTACGAGCTCGCCTCAGGGCGCTTCGATACGCCCGAGGCTGTGATCGCGTATGCGATCCGGCAGGCAAAGCTGGCCGATTTGCGCGCGACGATTGACGCGGCGATTGAGAAGGGCGGAGAAAATTCGGCGGAAGATGTGAGGGCGTCCGTTGCGGCCCGCGTCGCCCAATTGCGAGCGGAGGGGTTTTGATTTGCCCCGTCTGGTCTATCTGGACAAGGCCAAAGCCGATATCGTTGACATTACCGACTATATTACTGGTGAAAGCGCCAGTGCGACAATTGCCGAAGGTTACGTCGCAAAGATCCTGACAAGTATTGAAACCCTGGCCGCTATGCCTGGACCATTCGGTCGACCTCGAACCGAATTACGCGACGGCCTGCGAAGCTTTCCCAGCGGTTCCCACATCGTGTTCTTCCGCTATCGGGGCGATACGATTGAGGTGGTGACCGTTTTGCAAGGCAGCCGCGATTTCAAAGAGTATTTTGCTAACGACGACGAGTAAGCTGCCGCGTGTGGACCAATTTGCCGGCTTGTGCTAGGTTGCCAAGCATGAAAATCGAACTGGCAGACGACCAACGTTGGTGGATCGAGCACGAAGTCGCCTCGGGGCGGTTCGATACGCCCGAGGCCGTAATCGCCCACGCCATCCGACAAGCCAAGCTGGCGCATTTGCGGGCGACGATCCAGGCTTCGATTGCGGCAGGTGGCGAGTTTTCCCAAGAAGAGGTTGACGCGTCACTCGACGAGATGGCGGCAAAGCTGGCGGCTGAGGGATATTGAGAGCCCAGGTTAGTCTATCTGCGGAGCGCGAAGGCTGACCTGGACGATATCTTGGCCCATATCACTCGTGAGAGCGGCAGTCTCTCCATAGGCAAGAATTACCAAGTCAAAATCAAAGCAATGCTCAAAGCCTTTTCGGCGATGCCAGGGCCGTTTGGGAGGCCACGGTCTGAACTGGGTACAGATCTTCGGAGCATTCCGTGTTACTCGCATATCATCTTTTTTCGATACCGAGCCAACACGCTTGAAGTCGTCAATGTCCTGCACGCCAGCATGGATTTCGACGAGTATTTCTCCGGTGACGACGACTAGGCCAAAGTCCCCTCCCCACTTCGTGACTCGCCTCCGCCACAAACCTGTGCCATTCTGCCGCATGCAACGGCCGGAAAAGCACTTTCGCTTGCGACTGCGCCCCGTTTGACGCCGCCGCCATCGCTCCGGGCCGCAACCTAGAACAGGTGAGGATGAGCCATGGCGACCCTCGATATCATGCTTCCGGCCGCAGCGTCGGACGAACTTCCCGCAATCCGCAAAATCACAACCGCCGACCTGAAGGACGCCCTCTCCAAGGGCCTCGCCGACTTTTGGGCCATGCCCACGCACATTGTGTTTCTGGGATTGATCTATCCCGTCATCGGCGTGCTGCTCGGGCGGGCGGCCTTCGGCTACGATGTCATCCCGCTGCTTTATCCACTCGCCGCCGGCTTCGCGCTCATCGGGCCCATCGCCGCTATCGGCCTTTATGAACTGAGCCGGCGTCGAGAGGCCGGGCTGGACACGTCGTGGCGACATGCCTTCGATGTGTTCTACTCGCCCTCGCTAAAGAGCATCATCGCCGTCGGCCTCGGCCTACTCGCCCTGTTCCTGGTTTGGATCGCCGTCGCACAAAATCTCTACACGGCGAATTTTGGTTACGCCGAGCCCAAGAGCTGGTGGGCGTTCGTTCAGGATGTTCTGACCACGCCACAGGGTCAGGCGCTGGTCGTGGGCGGAAACCTTATTGGCTTGCTGTTCGCGATCATCGCGCTGTGCGCCAGTGTCGTTACGTTCCCGCTGCTGCTGGATCGCAACGTCGGACCTGTGACCGCCGTCTCCACCTCGGTGCGCGCGGTGCTGGCGAACCCCGTCACCATGGCGCTGTGGGGGCTGATTGTCGCCGTGCTGCTGGCCATCGGCTTCGCCACGCTCATGCTCGGGCTCGCCATCATCGTGCCGGTGCTCGGCCACGCCACTTGGCACCTCTACCGAAAGGTCGTCGCGCCCGACAACCGTCCGCACCCGTTCTACAACCGTCGGCGGCTCGGCTGGCATTACGGCGCTCAGTTCCCGGCGTCGCTGTTCTCGATCTATCCGGACAAGAACGCCAAGGATAAGTAGGGCTCAGACCGTCTCCAGCTTTGGCACCACCCGCTTCATGAAGATGTCAAACAACGGCACGGTGAACGCGGTGTCGCCGTGCGACTGGCTGTAGATCATGCCCTTTTTGATCAGGCTTTCGCGCGCGGGGGCGACCTGGCTGACTTTCTTTCCGAGCACGTCGGAAATAGCACCCGAGCGATGCGGCCCGGGGCCGAGTTCGGCCATAGCACGCAGGTACTGCTTTTCCTGCGGCGTCAGGCGATCGAAGCGGACACGGAAGAAACTCTCGTCGAGCCGCTTGGTGGCGTCGATCGTCGCCTGTTTGACGTCCTTGACGGTGATCGGTGACTGTTCGGCGACGTTCCAGGCGGCATAGCCCCATTCCTGCAGGAAATACGGGTAGCCGCCGGTCACGCGCACGATTTCGGCGGTGGCGGCCGACGCGATGGATTCTCCCGCGCGGAGAATTGGTTCAGAGATAGCGAGGCCGGCGTCGGCCTCGTTCAGCGCGCCGATTGAGACAAAGCTGAACAGCCGCTCGGAGTAGGATTTTGCATCGCCTGATAGGCCCGCGATTTGCGGCAGTCCAGCGCCGAACAGGATCACGGGCAGTTTTAGTTGGCTCACCCGGTGCAAGGCCGTGATGAGCGCGGCCAGCTCCGGCTCCTTGAGGTACTGCAACTCGTCGATCAGGATGGCGACGCAGGTCTTGCTGGCCTTGGCCGCTTCGCCAATCGAGACGATCAGGTCCGTCAGGTCGCGCTCGAGCATGCCGCTGTCGGCGATGCCTCTTGAGTGGTCGAGATCCATGCCGACTTCGAGGTCGCCAATCTTGACCTTGAAGCCCTTTGCGAAGGCTTTCAGCGCGTGCCAGGCCGCCCGGCCCGCCGTGCTGATTTGTTCCTTGGTGTCGAACGAGAGAAGAATTCGGCGCAGCGCTGGCACCAATAGGTCCGGCAACCCATCTTTCTCAGGCGACTCGATGAATTCCGAGTGGTAGCCGGCCTCCTTGGCCATGAGTTGGATGCGGTTCAGCAGCACCGTCTTGCCGACCCCGCGCAGGCCGATGAGGATGACGCTTTTTTCGAACCGCCCCGCTTTTATGCGCGCCAGCGCGACACGGGTCTGCTCCATGACCGGGCGCCGCCCGACCAGTTCGGGCGGTTCGGTGCCTGCGCCGGGTTCAAAGGGATTGCCGATGCCGTCCATTTATAAGGACCTTAGGTGAAGTTATCGATGTTATGCCTTCGTGTGCGAACGCCAATAACTTATCCTAAGCTCCTTATAAACGCAAACGGCGCCGCAGTTGCCCGCAGCGCCGTTCTTAAAATCGACAGAAAAAACAAAAGTCTAGCTCTTGGCTGCCTCGCCCTCGGCAGGCGCAGGAGCCTCAGCGACAGCCGCCTCTGCGGCCAGAGAACGGGCTTGGCCCATCCAGTCTTCCTTCTCCATGCGGCCGTTCAGGCTCAGTGCCTCGTCGACCTTGGCGAGTTCGTCGTCCGAGAAAGTGGAAATCTGCTCGAACTTGGTCACGCCGATCTTGCCCATGCGCGCCTTCAGCTCGTCGCTGACTCCTTTGATCTTGGTCAGATCATCGGACTCGCCCTTGGGTTTCTTGAAACCCTTCCAGTTGTCGAGCGACGCCATCTTCTTACCGCGCACGTCGGTGCGCTCGAAAATACGGGCTGCCTTGCCGCGCAATCCGCGCAAATAATACAGTTTTGCACGCCGCACATCGCCGCGTCGCACAACCTGAATCGAATCAATCATCGGTGAATAGAGCGGGAAAATACGTTCCACACCCTCGCCGTAGGAAATCTTGCGGACCGTGAAATTCTCCTGCAGCCCACCGCCCGAGCGCCCGATCACAATGCCTTCGTAGGCCTGGATGCGCGAATTATCGCCGTCCACGATCTTGACGTTGACCTTGACCGTATCGCCAGCCTCGAAGCGCGGCACCGGGCGCTTTTCGACCAACGCGGAGAGCTGGTCGTGTTCCAGCTTCTGAATGATATTCATGACGAAAAGCCTTTCGCGGGCAGGGCGTTCGATGATCTTGCAGAAAGCCATCCCAACGGAGCGGCCGGCCTCTCCAAATTGGACAGATGCCCAATGCAGACAGACGACGGCTCACGCACACCCGGATGGCGGGGGAATTTCGGGGTGATAACCGAAGTCGGCGGCAACGTCGAGGGAATTCGAGCGCCGTGCGGCGGCGCGTCCTTACCAGACCTTAACAGGTTCGGCCTAAGTCTAAACCAGCCAACTACCTTCGTCACGGTCGCGGAACATCGCCATGCGTCTTGTCTTTGCCGTGCTTGCCGGTTTTGCGCTGACCACCGTCGCGACGGCCGGTTCGTTGCCGCGCTTCGATACCGCCGCCTTTTGCGCCAAAGTCGGAACCATCGGCCTCACGCAATCGACCATCATGCTGGACGGCTGCATCCGCGAGGAAGTTGTCGCTAAAACCGAACTGACGGCAGCCTGGGACAGCCTTTCCGCAAACGAGCAGAACCACTGCGTGACCGCCGCTTCGTTCGCTGGCGACGGCAGCTACGGCGTGATGCGCAGCTGCCTGGTGAGGCTGCGCACGGACGCGGCGCTGGATCAATCGGCTCCCGCAAGCAATTGAGGCGCTCACTGGGTGTAAGGCGCTTATTGCGCTTCCGCACCGCTTCGGTTTGGCTGATAAGGCCGCTGGCGCAATAAGTTCCTGACACCGACTTCCCACCCATGCCCTCCGTCCTCACCGTCGTCACCCCCGTCTTCGCCATCATCCTGGCCGGCTTCCTGGTCGCGCAGCGACGCTGGCTGCCTGAGGGGACGGGCAAAGGCCTCTCCGACTTCATCTTCAATGTCGCCATGCCGGCCATGCTATTCCGCACCATGGCCACGGTGCAGGACTCCGGCGTCGCCCCTTTCGGGCTCCTCATCGGCTACTTCGGCGCCAATTTCCTCACCTGGATCCTGGCCTCGCTCGCCACCACGCGACTTCTGAAGCGCCCCGCTGAAGACGCCCCCGCCATCGCCATGGCGGCCTGTTTCGGCAACACCGTGATGCTCGGGTTGCCGCTCGGCACGGCCTATTTCGGCGACCGGGCTGCCTCGGCCATCGCCGTCATCGTGGCGGTGCATGCGCCGGTGCTCTGGGTGGTGGCGACGCTGCAGCAGGAGTGGATCGGGCGCGCCGATGGCGAAAAGACGCTGGCGCGTCTGAAAGAGATCGCCGTCGATCTGGCGCTCAATCCCATCATCTTCGCGGTGCTCACTGGCAGCCTCTGGCGCATGACGGGCATCGGGCTGCCCACGGTCGCCGACAAGACGCTTGGGCTGCTCGGCCAGGCCGCTGTGCCGGGCGCGCTGTTCGCGCTGGGCATGGGACTGACGCGCTTTGAGGTGCGCTCGGACCTGGCGGCGCTCTCGACCATCGTGGCGCTGAAGTTGGCGATCATGCCGGTCATCGGCTGGCTGATCTCGGCGCAGCTTCTGGCGCTCAGCCCGATCGGCACCGACGCCGTGACCCTTCTGGCCGCCTGCCCCACTGGCGCCAACGCCTTCCTGTTCGCCAGCCGTTACAACCGAGCCGTCGGGCCGGTTTCGGGAGCGATTGCAGCGGGAACGGCGGTGGCGGCCGTCACGGTGTCGCTGACCTTGCTGCTGCTGTCGAAACCGTGACAGGTCTCAACCGGGCTGAGCCATGGACCGTCGGTCGGTTTGACAGCATGCCGTAGCTCCACTACCTCTTGCGCCGATCCGGGAATGGGCTTTAGGGACGCCGGACGCGCGTGCTATGTCTGAGCACGGCGGGGCTGAGTCGCAGCAGTTGGTCTTGCGAACAAAGTGCGCTGGCTTTGTCGGACGCGCCAAGCATGCTGGCATGACGGTACCTTTGGTTGTTCACGGACTGGTTTTCGACACCGCAGCGTCACGATGCGCAGTTAGACGGCCTCCGGCCGCGAACTGAACAGGGACTGACCCATTTCATGGAACTTGGCGACCTTATCAAGCCCGACGCCGTGCTCTCAGGCCTGCGCCCGCAAAACAAGAAGGCGCTGCTGGGCGAACTGGCGCTGCGCGCTGGCGAACTCTTGAAAATCGATCACGCGTTGATTGCCGAGGCGGTGCAACAGCGTGAAATGCTGTCGTCCACCGGGCTGGGCCGCGGCATCGCCATCCCGCATGCGCGCATGAAACAGGTGTCGGCCATGTTCGGGCTGTTTGCGCGCCTGGAACAACCTATCCCCTTCGACGCCATGGATGGCGAGCCTATCGATCTGGTGTTTCTGCTGCTGGCGCCGGATGGGGCGGGAGCTGACCATCTGCGCTCGCTGGCCCGTGTCTCCCGGCTGATGCGCGATGCCCCGACGCTGGAACGGCTGCGCGGCACCCGCTCGCGCCATGCGCTCTACTCCGTGCTCACCGAGCCGATGACCTCGAACGCCGCCTGAGTCAAAGTCCCATGACGGCGTCAGATCAGACCCGCCCGCTGGTCGCCGGCAACGCTTTCGGCGCCACCCTGGTCATCGCCGCTTCTTTGCTTTGGAGCAGCGGCGGCCTGATCGTGCGCGAGCTTGGGCCTATCGACAGTTGGACCATCGTGTTCTGGCGCTCGCTGACGGCCTTCGCCTTTCTGGTCGTGCTGGGAGTGGTGCAGGAAGGCCGCGATTTTCCGCGCGCCGTGCTCCGAATGGGTTGGTCGGGGCTGGTGATCGCCCTCTGCTACACCGTCGCCTCGATCGGCTTTGTCGTCGCCTCCAAGCTCACGACGGTGGCCGAAGTGCTCATCATCATGGCCTGCGCACCGATGTTGGCGGCGCTGCTGGGGCGGTTCGTGATCGGCGAGCGCCTGAGTGCGCTGGGCTGGCTGGCGATGCTTGCCTCGGTTGCTGGCGTCGGCCTGATGGTGTCGGACAGTTTTGTCCACGGCAGCATCGCTGGCGATCTGGTGGCCATGGGTATCACCGGCGCGGTTGCGGTCGCCACCGTGACTTTCCGCAAGTCGCACGATGTCAGCCTGGTACCGGGCGTCTGCCTGGCCGCGCTGTTCGCGACGCTGCTGGTGTTGCCACTGGCGCATCCCCTGCCCATGCCGGGGCGGGAGCTGGGGCTATTGTCCTTCTTTGGCGCCGGCCAGCTGGGACTCGGCCTCGCACTCTATGCCTCCGGCGCCCGGCTGATCCCGGCGGCCAAGGCGGCCATGCTCGGCGTGCTGGAGCCGGTGTTCGGACCGCTCTGGGTGTGGCTGGTGTTCTCCGAAAGGCCCAGCAACGCCGGTCTGATCGGCGGCGCCATCGTGATCGCAGCGCTGGTGGCGTTCATGCTGGCGGGCTTGCGGCGGCGCTAACTCACCACAATTCGTGGGTTTCGTCGAAGTAGCCGGCGGGGTCGATCGGCTTGCCGGGTGGCCATTGGGTTTGCGACCAGCCGGGGCGGGGCAGGGCGCCGAATTTGCCTTCGTGAAACGTCAGTGGACGTCCTTCTCTGCGGGAGATGCCCTCGACAGCGCCAATGAACAGCACGTGATCGCCCGCATCGACGGCCTGATGCAGGCGGGCGGCGAAATGGGCGATCGCGCCGCGCAGCACCGGCAGGCCGTGAAACTCCTCGAACAGATCGGTCAACTCAGGATTCGGTTTGCCCGCGAAATGCCAAGCCACCAGCTCCATATGTTCGGCCAGGATGCTGACGCCGTAGCGTCCTGCTGCCTCGATCTTGCCGATCAACCGCGCCTTGCGGCTGACCGAGACCACAATCAGCGGCGGATCGAGTGAGACCGACATGAAGGCGTTGGCCGTCATGCCGTGATCGCTGCCGCTGTCGCGCGCGGTTATAACAGTGACGCCCGTGGCGAAAGCTCCGCAGGTGCGGCGAAGCTCCTTGGGGTCGATGCTCGGTTTGGCTCCATCACCCATCTCGTATAGCAGTCCTTGCTTGATCCTGGGTTGCAGAGTGCGGTAGTTCGCGTTTCGTCTCAACCCATTTCGGACGCCCCCGCCAACTGGATGCCCGCCATGAGCGCCGCCAAGCCCACTCCCTGCATCCTCTGCGTCGCCATCACCGGCAGCCTGCCGACCAAGGCCAACAATCCGGCGGTGCCGATCACGATTGCCGAGCAGATCGAGAGCACGCAGGAAGCCTTCGAGGCCGGCGCCAGCATCGCCCATTGCCACGTGCGCGACGACGCTGGAAAACCGACGGCTGATCCCGAGCGCTTTGCGCGGCTGAAAGAGGGGCTGGAAAAGCACTGTCGCGGCATGATCGTGCAGCTATCCACGGGCGGGCGGTCCGGCGCGGGGCAAGCGCGCGGGGGGATGCTTCCGCTCAAGCCCGAAATGGCCTCGCTGTCGGTGGGATCGAACAATTTCCCCACCCGTGTCTATGAAAACCCGCCCGATCTGGTCGATTGGCTGGCCGCCGAGATGCTTAAATACGGCGTGAAACCGGAAATCGAGGCTTTCGACCTGTCGCACATCGTTCAGGCCGCGACAATGCAGGCGGACGGGCGGTTGAAGGGTCCGCTCTACGTGCAGTTCGTGATGGGCGTGAAGAACGCAATGCCGGCGGACAAGCCGATTTTCGAGTTCTACATCAAGACGTTGAAACGGCTCGCGCCCGATGCGCTGTGGTGCGCTGCCGGGATCGGTCCGGAGCAGCTGACCATCAATGAGTGGGCCATCGCGGCCGGCGGCCATACGCGGACCGGATTGGAAGACAATGTGCGGCTAGACAAGGACCGGCTGGCCCCCTCCAACGCGGCCCTGGTGAAGCGCGCCATCGAACTTTGCGACAAGTACCAGCGACCCGTTGCGACGTGGACAGAGGCCCGCAGCCTGCTTGGTTTGCGCGCCGTGGCGGCGTAGAAGGTCGTGCGAGCGGTGTCAGGACCTTGTGGCTCACAAGTGTCTGACACCCAGTAATTTACTGGACACTTACGAAATGTAAGTTCCTGACGCCGGTGTCTATCGCGACTAGGAGACCCCCATGAAGAAAGTCTACGACAGCGCTGAAAAAGCGCTTCACGGCCTGCTCAAGGACGGCATGCTGGTGGCTGCCGGCGGTTTTGGCCTTTGCGGCATTCCCGAGTTGCTGATTGCCGCCATCCGCGACGCCGGCACCAAGAACATGACGTTCGCGTCCAACAACGCGGGCGTGGATGATTTCGGTCTCGGCATCCTGCTCAAGACCAAGCAGGTCAAGAAAATGATGTCGTCCTATGTGGGCGAGAACGCCGAGTTCATGCGCCAGTATCTGTCCGGCGAATTGGAGCTGGAGTTCAACCCGCAAGGAACGCTGGCCGAGCGCATGCGGGCAGGCGGCGCGGGCATCCCCGGCTTCTACACCAAGACCGGCGTCGGCACCGTGATCGCCGAGGGCAAGGAGAGCAAAGAGTTTAACGGCCAGACCTATATTCTGGAGCGCGGGATCGTGGCCGACCTCGCCATCGTGAAAGCCTGGAAGGGCGACGAAACCGGCAACCTGGTGTTTCGCAAGACCGCGCGTAATTTCAACGTACCTGCCGCAACTTGCGGAAAGGTGTGCGTGGCGGAGGTCGAGGAGATCGTCCCCGTCGGCAGCCTCGACGCCGACTCGATCCACCTCCCCGGCATCTACGTGCACCGCCTGATCCAGGGCCCGCACGAAAAACGCATCGAGAATCGCACGGTCCGCGCGGCCTAACGGAGATCACGAAAATGGCATGGAACCGCGACCAGATGGCCGAGCGCGCAGCCAAGGAGCTGCAGGACGGCTGGTATGTGAACCTCGGCATCGGCATCCCGACGCTGGTGTCGAACTACATCCCCAAGGGCGTGAACGTCACGCTGCAGTCGGAAAACGGCATGCTTGGCATGGGGCCGTTCCCGACCGAGGACAAGGTCGATCCCGACCTGATCAACGCCGGCAAGCAGACGATTACGCAACTTCCGCAGACGGCCTATTTCGATAGCGCGACGTCGTTCGCGATGATCCGCGGCGGCAAGATCGCGATGGCGATCCTGGGCGCGATGGAGGTGTCCGAGGAGGGCGACCTCGCCAACTGGATGATCCCCGGCAAGCTCGTCAAGGGCATGGGCGGCGCCATGGACCTGGTCGCCGGCGTCGGCCGCGTGGTGGTGGTGATGGACCACACCAACAAGGCGGGCGAATCGAAGGTGCTGAAAAAGTGCACGCTGCCGCTGACTGGCAAGGCGGTGGTCAACCGCATCATCACGAATATGGCCGTGTTTGATGTGGTTCCGGGCGGATTGAAGCTGCTGGAATGCGCCGAGGGCGTGACGGAAGCCGAAGTGCGCAAGGCGACTGAGGCGGCGATTGTTTAGCGTTCGCCTTTAAACCCCGATGCATGACGCCTAACTTGCCGGCCTTCTCCGAGTCCGAGTTCGCTGACACAAAATATTTTCTCAGTTTCGAAACTTTTATTACTGGCGCGAGTTTTATTCTGAGATCCGAATATCTCAGATGTAACAGGAGCGCCAGCGATGAACGCCGAACGTCACGACTCTGTTTTCAAAACACGCAATTCACGCAGATCCGTCCTTAAATGGTCGGGTGGCGCGGCGGCGTTTCTTGTGCTGTCCGGCGGCATGCTGCCGAATTTCGGTATCAGCCAGGCGCTCGCCGCCGATCTCGGTACGGGCGACATCGGCATATTGAATTATGCCTATGCCTTGGAACAGCTTGAGGCGGCATTTTACACCGCCGTAATTGACAAGCCTTACGCCAAGATATCCGGCGAAGAAATGAAAAGCCTGACAGAAATCCGCGATCACGAGGTTGAGCATCGCGACTTCCTGAAAACGGCTTTGGCCGCCAAAGCAATCCCGGGCCTTGATGTCGATTTTTCGAAGGTGGACTTCACGTCGAGGAAGAGCGTCCTGACCACCGCCAAGACTTTTGAAGACCTCGGCGTGTCGGCTTACAACGGCGCTGGCCGGCTGATCAAGAGCGGCGACTATCTGCTGGTTGCCGGCAAGATTGTGTCGGTGGAAGCAAGACATGCCGCCACCATTCGCGACATGCTGCAACCCTTGAGCGCTTCGTTTGCCGGACCGGATGTCGTCGATAAAAACGGCTTGGATGCTGCCAACGCGCCGGCGACCGTGTTGAAGGCCGCGGGCCCATTCATCAAAACCAAAGTCACCGCCAACGGCATTCCAGGAGTGAAATCATGACCAACGTCCAATCGATCCTGAGCCAATTGGATCCCGATGTGACCACCCGTTTGGTGACCAACCGGCGCGGCCTGTTTGCCAACGCGGCCAAGTCTCTCGGCCTTTTGGCGTCCGCCCCATTGGTGCTGGCCGCAGCCTCGACAGAAGTATTCGGCAAAGGTTTGCCGAAAACCATCGAGGATACCTTGAACTTCGCCTTGACGTTGGAATACATCGAAGATGGGTTCTATCGCACGGCTATCAAAAAGAACTTCATCCCAAAACAATACCGGACCGTGTTTGCCACTATCTCATTACATGAAACGCAACACGTGAAATTCCTCAGCAGTGCTTTGGGCGCGGCGGCGGTAAAGCCGCCACAAGCCGACTTTACGGCTGGAGGAAAGTATGCTGATGTGTTTTCGAACTTCGACACCTTCTTGACTCTGTCGCAGACTTTCGAGGATCTGGGCGTGGCAGCCTACAAGGGCCAAGCCGGCAATCTGCTCGAGAATGGCGACATTCTGACCGCGGCGCTGCAGATACATTCGGTTGAAGCCAGGCACGCAGCGGCCGTGCGGCGCATCGGCGGCAAGAGCGCCTGGGATGGCGCCTTCGACGAGCCGAAATCCAAAGACGACGTGCTGGCGGCGGCAAAGCCGTTCTTGAAGGCCTAGCCGTAATTTCGGCTCGCCGACAATGACAAAGCACGGACATCGCCTCAGGCGGTATCCGTGCTTCTTTGGTCTGGCGGCTCGTGTCAGACAACAGAGGGCCTCCAGATCCAGCACCCCTCCATCGAATGGAACGCTGTTCGACAAGGTCCGGCGCCCCGGGCGGACCGAAGGTGCGCAAGAGGAACGTGGCGAAGATCGGATGAATTGGCGCGCGTTCTGATGGCCGCCATGCGATGCGACAGTGGGCGCTTTGCAGTCTGCTTGCCCCTGCCCCGGACTCACCCTATAGACTTGGGCTTTAATGACAGCGCTCGCGAAACTCGCCGGGGTGGCCAGCTTCCCCCATCGGCACCTGCTCACCGTTGAGAATCTCACCGGCCCGCAGATCACCGGCCTATTGGACATGGCCGAAGACGCCGCCCAGATCAGTCGCGAGGTGCGCAAAAAGCGCGACCGGCTGGCGGGGCGCACGCTCATCAATTTGTTTTTCGAGGCTTCGACGCGTACGCAAAGTTCGTTCGAGTTGGCGGCCAAACGGCTGGGCGCCGATGTGATCAATCTTGCGGTGTCGCAGTCCTCGGTGTCGAAGGGCGAGACGCTGATCGATACCGCCGTGACGCTGAATGCTATGCGGCCGGATATGTTGGTGGTGCGCCACCATGCGGCCGGCGCTGTCGAGCTGTTGTCGCAAAAAGTCGATTGCTCGGTCATCAACGCTGGCGACGGCGCGCATCAGCATCCGACGCAGGCGCTGCTGGACGCGCTGACCATCCGCCGCAACAAGGGGCGCATCGCTGGCCTGACGGTCGCCATCTGCGGCGACATCCTGCACAGCCGAGTAGCGCGCTCGAACATTGGCCTGCTCACCACCATGGGCGCGCGGGTGCGCATCGTGGGACCCTCGACGCTGCTGCCGAGCGCCGCCGACCGTCTGGGGGCGGAGGTGTTCACCACCATGCGGGCCGGGCTGGCCGACGCCGATATCGTCATGATGCTGCGCCTGCAGGAAGAGCGCATGACGGCGTCCTACGTGCCGTCCAAGCGGGAGTACTTCCACTTCTTCGGGCTGGATCAGGAAAAGCTGAAATTCGCCAAGCCGGACGCGCTGGTGATGCATCCGGGGCCGATGAACCGCGGCGTGGAAATCCACTCCTCGGTGGCCGATGATCCGCGCAGCGTCATCCGCGAGCAAGTCGAGATGGGCGTGGCCGTACGCATGGCCGTGCTGGAAGCGCTGGGCCGGCACCTGCCGAACGCGTGAAAGAGTGCACACGGCGGCGCCGGTCTTATCCTCTCCCCCGCTTTCCGGGGGAGAGGAGACCGCGTCTCGCAGCCGACCTTTGGGAGGCAAGAGCCACGCGGTCGGTGAGGGGCAGGAGCTTGCTCCGTACCCGTCTCGGCACCGGTACGGAGCAAGCTCCTGCCCCTCACCTGTCGCTTTATCCTCGGCTTCGCCTCGGGCGACATCCTCTCCCCCTAAGTAGGGGGAGAGGAGAAGATCAGACGGCGCTGCATTCGTTCACAAATCGCCTTCAGGCTACACCGCTTCAATTGACGAAAAATCATTGGCGACGTAGCGCGCCATGCTGGCGCGAATTCGCTCCAGGCGCTTGTCGTCGCACTCGTCCGCGCGGGAGGCGACGACGCGCTGGATGAGGCTGCGCGCTTTGTCGAGCGAGGCGCCGAACTTGGCGACGTCTTCGGCGCGCGCGCCGTTGACCGCCTCGTAGGCCATGTAGGAGCCCTTCAGCGACGGGTAGTCTACGTGGAAACCGCAGACCTCGGCCCAGGCCGCGTTCCAGGCCAGGTTCTTGAACCGGCGCTCGGGCGTCGCCACGGCGACTGGAGCGACTGCGCCAACGCTACCGGTGGTGGGGGTCGCCTGCGGCGCGCAGCCGGGCAGCAGCACCAAAAGCGTGATCGCCGCCAAACCGGACATCCGCAATGTCATTCCCGTCCCCCTATGCGCCGGCCTCGAACGTTTGCACGCGTTGGAAGGCGGGCCGCGCTTCCAAGATCTTTACATAGCCAGCCAAATGTGGTCCCGCCACCAGTTCCCACATAAGTCCCCAACGGATCATGGTGCCCATCATGATATCGGCGGCGGTGAACTTCTCGCCCAGCAGATAGGGACCCTTAGCGACGGCGGCGTCCATGACGGCATTGGCCTCATCGAAGGTGCCGTAAGGCGACTGGGTCGACGGCACGTCGAGGCTCATGAACTTGGCCAGGAACAGCGACTCCAGGTTGCCGACAGAAAAGAACATCCAGCGCAGATACTCGCCGCGTTTGGGATCGGTCAGCTTCGGTGCCAGAGTTCCACCAGCATATTTGTCGGCGAGATAGGTGCAGATGGCCGCGCGCTCGGTCAGCACGGCCTCGCCGTCGATGACGGTTGGCACTTTGCCGAAGGGGTTGAGCTTCAAATACGCCGGCGCCTTGTGCTCGTTTTTCGACAAGTCCAGCCGGTTCAGCTGATACGGCGCGCCAATTTCCTCCAGCAGCCAGTGCACACCGAAGGATCGGGTCTTTGCGGCGGCATAAAGCGTGATCATGGCGATGATCCCTGCGTTCATTTCAACGTGATCTGGCTGCGACCGAACAGCGTTGCAATCACGGCTTTCATAGGCTGATTGCCCGCCAAAAACAAAAAAAGCAAGGCCGGTGAGGGCCTTGCTTTAAAACGCCGCCTTGCGGCAGCGAAACCATTCCGGGGCGATCACACTCAGTTGCGACTTCGGGGCTCACTCCGTTACGGCCAGCGCGAACACCGCGCCACCCAACCTTCTAACGTCCTCCCACGACTTGGACCGGATCGTTGACACGACCACTTGTCTTCGCAGCCGCGCTAGTGCGCTTGGCTGGCAGTGCACCGACCGTTTTTTGGGGGTCCGGCGTTGTCGCGCATTGATCGCGACGGCGCACCATAGCAGCCAATTATCCGCTGTCACCAACTCGATAGTGATCGACTATCGACCCATGTGGAAAACGCATGACGGCCAAATGACCTAAGCGTCTTGCATGCCCCTGCACCCATCACCGCCGCCATCCCCATGCGAT
This sequence comes from Hyphomicrobiaceae bacterium, assembly GCA_031393505.1. Taxonomy (GTDB): domain Bacteria; phylum Pseudomonadota; class Alphaproteobacteria; order Rhizobiales; family Hyphomicrobiaceae; genus JANYHF01. The sequence goes on from JANMVX010000102.1 coordinate 115,408, forward strand.
CCCGCGCGCCAATTGCCTCTTGGGCCGGAAGCCGCTATGAGCGGCAGTCATGCCGTTATCCACATTTGGCCAGATCGTTTGGGCCAAGTATTGGAACCAAAACCCGAAATCCCTTACGTGGGAACCCCTAAAATGCGCCTCAGCCGCTACTTCCTGCCCGTCCTGCGCGATACGCCCAAAGAGGCGGAGATCATTTCGCATCAGCTGATGCTGCGCGCCGGCATGATCCGGCAGGAGAGCGCGGGCATTTATTCGTGGCTGCCGCTGGGCTTCAAGGTGCTGAAACGCATCGAGCAGATCGTGCGCGAGGAGCAGAACCGCGCCGGCGCGCTGGAAGTGCTGATGCCGACCATCCAGTCGGCGGACCTGTGGCGCAAGAGCGGGCGCTACGAGGCCTATGGCGCGGAGATGCTGCGCTTCAAGGACCGCAATGATCGCGACATGCTGTACGGCCCCACCAATGAAGAGGTGATCACCGACATTTTTCGTCAAGGCGTAAAGTCGTACCGCGACCTGCCGCGCAATCTCTACCACATCCAATGGAAGTTCCGCGACGAGCGCCGTCCTCGCTTTGGCGTCATGCGTGGCCGCGAGTTCCTGATGAAGGACGCTTATTCGTTCGATCTGACGGCCGAGGCGGGCAAGCATTCCTACAACAAGATGTTCGTCGCTTACCTGCGCACCTTCGCGCGCATGGGTCTGAAGGCGATCCCGATGTCGGCAGATACCGGTCCGATCGGCGGCGAGAGCAGTCATGAGTTCCTGATCCTGGCCGATACCGGCGAGAGCGCCGTGTTCTTCGACCGCGATTTTTACGACATGGACTGGAGCGCCTTCGAGATCGACTACGACAATGTCGGCGAGGTGTCCAAGGTGGTCGGCAACTTCACCAGCAAGTACGCCGCCTCGGACGAGAAACACGTCGTCGCCGAGTTCGAAAGGCAAGTGGCGGAACCCAAGCGCATGAGCGGCCGCGGCATCGAGATCGGGCACATCTTCTTTTTCGGGACTCAATACTCCGCGCCGTTGGGCTGCGTTGTGCAGGGGCCGAAGGGAGAGCAGATCACGCTGCAATCGGGCTCCTACGGCATCGGCGTGTCGCGCCTGCCGGCCGCCATCATTGAGGCCAGCCATGACGCCAACGGCATCATCTGGCCGCTGCAGGTGGCGCCGTTCCAGGTCGGGTTGATCAACCTCAAGGCGGGCGATGCGGCTGTCGATGCGGCCTGCAACGACCTCTACGCCAAACTCGAAAAAGCCGGGATCGATGTGCTCTTTGATGACACCGACGAGCGCGCCGGCGGCAAATTCGCAACCATGGATCTGATCGGCCTGCCGTATCAGCTGGCGGTCGGCCCCAAGGGGTTGAAGGATGGCATGGTGGAACTAAAAGCGCGCGCCGGCGGAGCGAAAGAGACGCTGTCGCCGGAGGCGGCGCTGGCGAAGCTGGTGGCGGTGGTGAAGGGGTGAGGAAGAAGGGACTAGGGACTAGGGACTAGGGACTAGGGACTAGGGACTAGGGACTAGGGACTAGTAAGTGCGGGCCGCAAACTTGCGATGTGGATGAGGTTGACGATGTTGATGAAGCTCGGCGGTCACTCGACGATTTGCCTAGTCCCTAGTCCCTAGTCCCTAGTCCCTCCCACCTTCCGGGCCTCACCCCATGTCCACCACCACCGACACCACCCCCTTCGGCCCGTTCGAGTGGATGTTCGCCAGCCGCTACCTGCGCCCGCGCCGCAAGGAGGGGCTGATCTCGGTCATCGCCATCATCTCGTTTCTCGGCATCATGCTCGGGGTGGCGACGCTGATCTCCGTCATGGCCCTCTTCACCGGCGTGCGGCAGGAGCTCACCACAAAACTGCTTGGCCTGAACGGCCACTTCGTCATCAGCAGGGTCGGCGATCTGTTTACGGACTATGACGAGGTCGCCGCGCGCCTGAAAACGGTGCCCGGCCTGCAGCGCGCCATGCCGGTCATTGAAGGCCAGGCCCTGTTCAGCAACGCTGCCGCGACCGGATTTTCCGTCGCCGTGCTGGTGCGCGGGATGCGAGCTGCCGATATTTCCAGCATGAAGCTGGTCGCGGGCGGCTTGAAGGGCGGATCGCTGGACGGGTTCGACGACGGACAGGGCATCGCGCTGGGCCGCCGCCTTGCCGAGTCGCTCGGCGTCGGCATCGGCGACAACGTGAAACTCATCACCAACCGTGGCAAATCCACCATCTTCGGCGCCAAGCCGAACAGCAAGAATTACGCCGTGTCCGCCATATTCGAGATCGGCATGGCGGAATATGACAAGACCATCGCCTTTTTACCACTGCACGAATCCCAGGCCTTCTTCAACTATCCCGGCCAGGCCAACGTGCTGGAAGTCATGGTCGACAATCCCGATATCGTAAAAGCCATGACGCCGGCCATCGAGTCGCGGCTCGGCAAAGGTTACTCCCTCAGCGATTGGGAGCAGCGCAACGCCACCATCCTCTCCGTCATCGACGTCGAGCGGAACCTGATGTTCTTCGTGGTCTCGCTGATCACCATCGTCGCCATGCTGAACGTCATTTCCGGCCTCACCATGCTGGTGAAGGACAAGGGCCGCGACGTCGCCATCCTGCGCACCATGGGGGCGACGCCAGGCAGCGTCATGCGCATTTTCCTCATCACCGGCGCCAGCATCGGCATCGCGGGCACGCTGGCGGGACTGATCCTAGCGATCCTGTTCTGCCGCAATGTGGAAGAGATCCGCACCTTCATCGGCTGGGTGACCGGGACGACGCCGTTCGATCCTAACGTCTACGTCGTGACAAAACTGAAAGCCGTCATGGACCCGGTGGTGACCGGCTTCATCGTGCTCAGCTCCATCATCCTCTCGGTGCTGGCCACCATCATTCCGTCCTGGCGGGCCTCGCGCATCGATCCCGTCGAAGCGCTTCGATACGAATAGGGTTTCCTCACTTGCAAGATTCGACCACCAAAACATCAGCCCTATCTCTACGCGGCGTCGACCGCTGCTTCCGCCAGGGCGACCGCGAACTTTGGATCCTGCGCGGCGCCGAGGCGGAGCTGCGGGCGGGACAGGCCGTCGCGCTGGTCGGCCCCTCGGGTTCGGGCAAATCCTCGCTGCTGCACATTGCCGGGCTGTTGGAAAAGCCCGAGGCCGGCCAGGTTTTCATCGGCGGGCGCGATTGCGTCGCGCTGCCCGACACGGAGCGCACCCGCGTCCGCCGCAAGGAAATCGGCTTCGTCTATCAGTTCCACCATTTGCTGCCGGAGTTCTCGGCGCTGGAAAATGTCGTCATTCCGCAAATGATCGCGGGTGTGGCGCGCAAGGACGCGGGCGTGCAGGCCTTGGCGGCGCTGACGGCGCTGGGGCTGGGCGAGAGGGCCGAGCATCGCCCCGGCCAACTCTCCGGCGGCGAGCAGCAGCGCGTCGCCATCGCCCGCGCGCTGGCCAACAAACCGGCGCTGCTGCTGGCCGACGAGCCGACCGGCAACCTCGATCCCGAAACGAGCGAGCGCGTGTTCGCCGAGCTGCTCAATCTGATTCACACCTCAGGCCTGGCCGCACTTATCGCCACCCACAACATGGACATCGCCAAGCGCATGGACCGCATACTGACTTTGCGCGGCGGCAAGCTGGTCGAAGTCGGTTCATGACCCAGGGAGGCGGTAGTGTCTCAGTTTGAAAATTACTCGATGACAGCACCATCCGGCGGCGGCACGCTGGCCCACCGCTCGGCGATGCTCTGGCATGCTGCCTCCATGTTTCGAAACCTGGAAAGAGCGTCGCCAGGAGCCGCGTGCACGATTCCGGCATGAGCATCGATTGTGACGCAAAGTTTTTGCTCTGGCGTTGCTTGGTCGCTTTCGTCCAGTGTCTGCCTGTACCCGAACAAGAACGATGACTGCCAAGCCGCGACATCGTCGTCCAAATCCTTGCCCTTTGCGTAGCGGAATGTGGCTAGACCAGTCTTGACGGCGTTCGTCCGCGTCACCCGGCGAAGCGCAAATCGCACGTCCGGATTGATATTGACTCCGTTCAATACAATGTCCGTGATGCGATCATCTCGGTACAACTCTGCGTCCGGCAGCTTCAGATTAGCATAGGCCGCAACAAAGGAGTCGATGTAGTCGGCGTTGTTCTCCAGGACTTCACGGTCGAAGTCCGTATCCGATAGCATCGCCCTGAGCCGTTCGGCTTCCTGAGTCAACGTGACGCAATCGGCGCGCGCGCCAAGAAAGTGCTTTGTTATTGCGGACTTGGCGCGGTCGTGTTGGATTATGCGCGCAATTGGTCGGTACTTGCACCTGCGTATGATCGTTCTGCGTGCCCGCTCAGATGCCGCCATATAGTCCGCGAGGTATCTGGCATTCATTCGCGGCGTTTTTACGAGCCGGTGCGTTGGCTTTGTCAGCATCAAAACCTCTTGGTGGCAAAATGATGAATTTTTACTTCAGCGGGCAAGAATCTGACGGGGCTACCCTATACTTGGCACCGCTCTCAAGTCGAAGGCTTGCGCTTTGTGCTGATCGAGTGGACGATTGTAGCGGGTACTTCCTCTTCGAAGAGCGACTATGTGGGGCCTCTCCACAGATTGAGATACTGGCCAGAGTCGAAAACGACGATGCGGCGATCAGGCTTAGCCGTCTATTCGGCTTGGCTTAGTGCCTGCTTTCTGTACGTTTTAGGCCGACCCGGCTTCGGCGCGGCGGCATCGATCAGCGCAACCACGTCTTCCATGCTCATCAGTTTGTCCGTGAGCCCGGCTGCCATCGCAGGCGTCACGCGCAACGTCTTATGGATGCGAACCCAATTGTACCAGACGGCATAGAGCGCCACTATGTTGACGTGACTCTCGAATTTCTTGGAGAAGCCGTTCGTGAGCCGCGTGAACCGGCGCATGTGCATCCGCATGGTAAGGTTCTGACGCTCAACGTAGCTGGTGCTGATGTGCTTGGGATCGGGCTTGCCTTCGATAGGATTCTTGATGATGCCCGTGCATTCGGCGGGGCTGTAACGGCCTTTGGCGTTCTCGGGTGAATTGCCATAGAGCTTGATGAGCTGGGCGTAATCCACATCAGCGCCGAAGGCTCCTTCGACGGCTTCCAGATAGGCCTTGAGGCCGTCGCTGGTGAGCTGGACGCGGGTTGCGAGCCGCGATGCAAGATCGTCAATAAACAACTTGGCGCAATCGCCATCGCGGCCACCGACGAACCACTGGATAATAAGCTTGGAATCGGCGTCGAGGCCGGTCCATGTCCAAGTATCGCCAGCGCCATCGGGTGCCGCCTTTGCCGTCGCAACGTTCTTCTGCTTGGCGTAGGTGAAGCTCCAAATCTCATCGACCTGGACGCGCTTGGATTTCACGCCACGCACGTTCTCATCGTGGAACTGCATGCAGACCTTTCCGGCCTCCACAAGGATCTTCGCAACGGTGTTGATCGACACGTCGCACACGCGGGAGATCGACCGCATGGACGACCCCTCGCAGAGCATCGAGAGGATTTGGACGCGCTTGACCGTGGACAGCTTGTTCATGCCATTAATGTATGAACTTTTTTGCTTGTCGTCAAGCAATTCAGTCACCTGTGGACGGTTTTGCGCTAGCGAATCGGCAGCGTTCCACATCATACTAGACAGATGAGAGCTGTTACTAGTAGCATTTTGGCTGTTTCTAGCAACCTAGCAGGGCGATCCAATGGCTGACGTGAACCAACAAAGGCGCTGGATGTTGGCTGGTTCTGTTTTTACGCCAGGATCCCCCGTCAGCGAACGAGATCTGTTCGCCGGGCGCCAAGTCCAAATCGGCAAAATAATGGAAGCTGTCTCGCAAAGAGGCTTCCACGCCGTGCTGTACGGTGATCGCGGAGTCGGCAAGACATCCCTTGCGAACGTCCTGTCCGCCTTTCTTCAGGACGTCGGCACAACGGTTCTTTTCGCGCGGGCGAATTGCGATGCAACGGACGACTTTTCGACGTTGTGGCGAAAAGTATTGCAAGATATCACGCTAACTGAAACCCGTGACGGAGTCGGGTTTGGCGCAAAACAACAGGCTTCGCATCGACGCCTTATAGATAGTTTTCCAGAAGCGTTGCGGCCTGATGACATAAGGCGAGCGCTTGCTCTCGTGGGGCAGTCCGTTACACTCGTTGTTGCAATTGATGAATTTGATCGGCTAACAAACCCGGATGTTCCAGAGCTAATGGCGGACACCATCAAGGCGCTGTCAGATTCGGCAACACCAGCGACTGTAATAATAATTGGAGTTGCGGACTCGGTAGACCATCTAATCGCTGGGCACCGCTCAATTGAGCGATCATTGGTTCAAGTGCCGATGCCGCGCATGTCGAAAGTGGAGATGGATCAGATCGTAACGAAGGGAACGGAACGGCTAGGCATGTCCATCACCAAGGACGCTACGACAGAAATTGTTCGTCTATCGCAGGGACTGCCTTTTGTGACACACATGCTTTCACTGTACAGCGTGAGAGCAGCGCTCGAAAGCAAGTCTCTTACTGTGAGCACGTCGGCAGTTGATACCGGTATGCGCAAGTCTCTCGATCAGTGGCAGGAGTCAATAAAAACGGCTTACTATGACGCGACACGGAGCCATCAACCTGAGCATCTTTACAAAGAGGTGCTACTTGCGTGTGCATTTGCGGAAGTGGATGATAAGAGTTACTTCACGGCAGCGTCGGTGCGCGGGCCGCTTAGAGTTGTGGCGGAAAGGCCTGAATTCGATATTCCGAATTTCGCGCGTCATCTTAAGGAAATGAGCGAGCCGCATCGAGGGGGCGTTTTAGTACGAGAAGGAGAGACTCGACGCTTGCGATACAGATTCGCAAACCCGCTCATGAGGGCTTACGTAATTATGCGCGGGGTTAAGGATGGGATACTTACCTTAAAAAAGCGTGACGCTATTTCTCCCATCGCTTAGCCGCCGCCGTTCTTGCGATTTCCGAGCGGCGTTCTGCCGTCATGATTTTCGCACGCGCATTTCCGCCTCGACGTCCAAGCGATTGAGCGGCTTTGTCCTTGCCATCCTCATCCAGCGATTCAGGCTCTTCGCCCGTGGCGATCTTCATCACCTTAACGGCGTTGCCGATCACGTCGGCGGGGCGCTTCTCGCCCTTTGGTCCTTTTGGCATCGTGGCTTTGTCTCCTGCTTTGCGCTAAGCATAGCAGAGGAATGGCATGGCTGCGAATCCGTGTCGGGATCGGCCAGATTTCAAACTGATACACTACCAGGGAGGCTTGTGGTTGGCACTTGTGGCTCACATCTGCTAAAACCACCGGATCACTGTCGCCAACATTGGCCAAATCAAATGACCGTCGCCGCCTCCCCCCGTTCCGCCATGATCGACCCGTTCGGCCGGCATGTGTCGTATTTGCGCGTGTCTGTCACCGACCGCTGCGATTTCCGCTGCGTCTATTGCATGTCGGAGCACATGACGTTTCTGCCCAAGCCGGAGTTGCTCAGCTTGGAGGAACTGGACCGGCTCTGCACCGCCTTCATCGCCAAGGGCGTGAAGAAGCTGCGCATCACGGGCGGCGAGCCGCTGGTGCGGAAAAACATTCTGTCGCTGTTCGAGGCGCTCAGCCGTCACTTGAAGACCGGCGCGCTGGAGGAGCTGACGCTCACCACCAACGGCAGCCAGCTGGAGCGCTATGCCGGCGACCTGGCGCGGCTGGGCGTAAAACGCATCAATGTGTCGGTGGATACGCTGGATGCTGAGAAATTCCGCAAGATCACGCGCTGGGGCGATCTCGCCAAGGTGCAGGCCGGGATCAAAGCAGCCCAGGCGGCAGGGTTGAAAGTCAAACTCAACGCGGTGGCGCTGAAGGGCGTGAACGAGTTCGAATACGACGACATGATCCGGTATGCTCACGACGCCGGCATGGACCTGACGCTGATCGAGACCATGCCGCTGGGCGAGATCGAGGGCGACCGTACCGACCAGTATCTGCCGCTCAGCATCGTCCGCGCGCGCATGATGGATAAGTGGACGCTGGAGGACATTCCGTTCCGCACCGGCGGGCCGGCGCGCTATGTGCGCGTGAAGGAGACGGGCGGCAAAATCGGCTTCATTACGCCGCTCACGCACAATTTCTGCGAAAGCTGCAATCGCGTGCGCATCACCTGCACGGGGCAGCTCTACATGTGCCTCGGCCAGGACGATATGGCCGATCTGCGTGCGCCGCTCAGGGCGTCCAAGGACGATGCGCTGCTCTCAGCGGCCATCGATGAGGCGATTACGCGCAAACCCAAGGGGCACGACTTCGTCATCGACCGCCGCGACGCCAAGCCGGCCGTCGCGCGGCACATGTCGGTGACGGGGGGATAGGGGACATACAGACTTGCCGCTGGCACCTCTTCTCCCCTCGCCTCTTTGCGAGGGGAGAAGGTGGCGCGTTTCAGCGCCGGATGAGGGGCAGCCGCGGGTCTGGACGATGGGCTTGCACCTGGTCGCGCCAGGGACGCAGCCAGAACCTGCCCCTCACCGACCGCGTGGCTCTTGCTGCCGAAGTGGGCAGCTGCGAGACGCGGTCTCCTCTCCCCTCAGCGCGAAGAAGCGCTGAGGGGAGAGGGGAGTCCATGCTGGCGCAGCGGCATTTGAAATCGGGGGCTGCCGAAATTGACCATCATGTCCCCAGCGCCGGCGGCGACCCAGCGCGACAACCTCACCGGCATCCTGTTCATGATGGCGGGCAGCGCGTCCTTCATCTGCAACGACACCATCGTGAAGCTGGTCGGCGCGCAGCTGCCACCCGGAGAAATCATCACCATCCGTGGGCTGTTCGGCACCAGCTTCCTGCTCGCGGCTTCGCTCTGGTTTGGCGCACTGCACTGGCCGGCCGGCGCTCTCTTCCGCCGCCCGTACTTCATGATGCTGATTGGCCAACTCGGCTCGACCATCACGTTCGTGACCAGCCTGATGCATATGAAGCTCTCGGACGCCAACGGCATCCAGCAGGTGCAACCGCTGGCGGTAACCGCGGCTTCGGCGATCTTTCTCGCCGAACCGGTAGGCTGGCGGCGCTGGCTCGCCGCGCTCGTGGGATTGATTGGTGTGCTGCTCATTATAAAGCCAGGCACCAGCGCGTTCGAGCCGTTCGCGCTGGTCTCGGCGTCCTGCGTGCTGTTTGTCGTCTTCCGCGATCTTGGCACGCGCAGCGTGGCAGCGGGCGTGCCATCGCTGTTGCTGGCCCTGTCATCCTCCGTGGTCGTCACAGGCGCCGGTATCGCCATGCGTCTGGGCGAAACCTGGGTCGTGCCGCCGCTCGCCACGGTGGCCGTCATGGCGGGCGGGGCGCTGCTGCTGGTCACGGGGTATTTCTGCGTCACCACCGCGGTACGCGTGGGCCAACTCTCCGTGGTCTCACCGTTCCGCTACGCCTCGACCATCTACGCCGTGCTGTTGCAACTCGCGATTTGGGGCCAGCTGCCGGATCATTGGTCGCTGATCGGCATGGCCATTGTGATCGGAGCGGGACTCTACACCTTCCACCGCGAACAGATCCGGGGGAGGGTGCGCACGCCGGTTGAGTAGGCATGCCAACTTGCATTGATCTCGACCCATTATCTACGGGGAGAACGAATGTCAGTTGCGTAGGGGCGCACAGCAGTGCGCCCGGCGTGCCGCATCCGAGGGACTATCAGTGTTGCACGCCGGGCGCGCTGGTGCGCGCCCCTACCAATCACCGGTGAGTCAACATCAACGCCGGTCGAATAGTCACTCCTTCAGCTGCCCCAGCGTCAGGCCGCGCACCAGATAGCGCTGCACCAGCAGGATAAAGAGGAAACTCGGAACCAGCGCGATGGTGCTGAGCGCCGAGGTAAAGCCCCAATCCGCACTCTGAAGAATGCTCAGCTGCACCGGCAGCATACGGATCGACGTCGTCAGGAACAGCGACATCAGGAACTCGGTCCAGGAGAAAATGAAACACAGCACCGCCGTGGCTGCGACGCCGCCCTGGATCAGCGGCACGCAAACGCGCGAAAAGATCTGCAAACTGCTGGCGCCGTCGATCCTGGCCGCATCGATCACCTCGCGCGAGGTGTCGTCGAAGAAGCTCTTCAACATCAGCACAGCCAGCGGCAGATTCATGGTTCCATGGGCCAGGATGACGCCGAGGCGCGTGTCGAGCAAGTGGACGTCATGATATAGCGTCACCAGCGGCACCAGCACGGCAATGGGCGGCAGCACGCGCTGGAAAACGATCCAGTAGCACCAAGCCCGACGCCAGCGGAACGTGAACAGCGACAAGGCGAAACCCGCCGGCAGCCCCAGCGACAGCGTCAGCACCGTCGAACCTAGAGCGACCACGATGGTGTCAAAAATGGTCTTTTGCGATTTGAGCGGATCGGTGTCCGTGATCATGAAGGTATCGGCGCCGAAGGCCGTCGCCAGATAGTTCGCAAACGTCGGCTGAAAGTCGAACAGGACGATCCCGTCCCGATTGAAGATGGCCGAGGCCGGCATGATGGAGGTCAGCCCCCACCAGGCCAGCGGGAACATGAACAGGGCGACCACGGCGCAGGCGGCGGCAAATCTGAGCGCGGGCATGCGGGGTCTCGTCCTGGCGTGGCCTTGCGGGCACGCAGCTTACGCCAATTTTTGGGCGATGCCCAAATGGTCTGGTTGCCGTGGTCAAAGCTTGCTACGCCGCAGGGTAGGGGTGGCCGTTGCACAAGTCGTCCAGCGTCGTGCGCGGCCTGAATGGGGCGGGACGCATGATTTTGGCGGGGACGGCGGGTCTGCGGCGAGCGCTGTTTTATGTGCTGGCGGCGATGCTTGCCTTAGGTTGCGGTTCGGAGGCCTCGGCCAAGAAGCGGCGCAGCGAGACGACGCCCTCTCCGCCGCGCATCGAAATCCCGATTGCGCGTACCGTCATGTCCAGCGGCTCGGTGCGCTACTGGGTGCCCGTTATGATCGGCGGCATTGGCCCCATCCGCGCGCTGTTGGACACCGGCTCGACGGGCCTGCTGGTGCTGAACCGCGCCCTGGAGGGCAAAGGCTTTCCGAAGGCCGGCAGCTTCGTCTACGGTTTCGACAGCAACGAAATCCTCAGTGGCACCATCAACCAGGCGCGGGTCCGCATTGGCGACCTGACGTCAGACGGGGCCGTGCGCTTTGGCGTCATTCGCAAAACCAAATGCGCGCCCAAGAAACCAAAGTGCTCCATCGACGCCTTGAAGCCGGGGGACTACGGCATCGGTGGCGACGGCACGGCGGGCGAGGGATTTGACGCCATTATCGGGATTGGGCTCGATCACATCCTGATCGCCAATCCGCTGGTCGCGGCCCATGCTGGCAGCTGGATCGTGACCCTGCCGCAGCCCGGCACATCGGGGAACGGTACCATAGTGGTTAATCCGACCACGGCAGATCTCGAAGGCTTCCGGCGCTACAAGATTTCGATGGAGTCGCTGCGCTTGCTCGGGGCCTTTCGCGCCGCCCTGCCGGGGTGTCTGGCCACGGTGGACGGCGCACTGAACGTGTGCGGACAGGTTGGCCTCGATACCGGCGCGCCAAAGGTCTACGCCAAGATCGCGACCGTGCCGCCGCTGGCAGACTCGACGACGCCGCGGCGCTATACGCTGCGGATGTCCGAGGGCGAGGGCAAGATCGAGGTCCCGGTCGACGAGACGCTGCGCTTGCGCCGGCTGGTGTATTTCGATGCGACGCCGAAGCAGAAGACGCCGTTGATTAACGCCGGTGTGTTTCCATACTTTGACTATCAGGTGTTCTATGATTTTAAGAACAACGAGATTGGTTTGAAGAAGCGGTGAGGCTTGGCTTGGCACGCTGGTGATTGGTAGGGGCGACCCGTGGGTCGCCTTCGAGCAGCATGCCGTGCCGTGAGAGGGCGACCCACGGGTCGCCCCTACGACACAGGCGCCGCCAGCCTAATACCGCGCATCCTCCTGCCCGCAGAACGGATCGACCGGATTGTGCGCATTCCACGGCGCGCGCCCCATCAGGCAGTCGGCCACCGCGGCTTGCATGCTTTCCATGGTGGCATAGGCATTGATATAGGTCGGCACGCGCGGGGCGTCGTAGAGAAAATACGGGTAGCCAAAAGAGATCATCGCCGTCGGGATGTCGTGCCAGGGGCGATACATCGCCTTGTCGAGACCGCCGCCGCCAAGTTTGTGCCAATCGATGAAGATGCGGTTGCGCAGCAGCAGCGTCTCCTCGCCGAACAGATAGAGCACCAGATCGAAATTTTTCCGTGTAATGACGGTTTCCGCCGTATGCATGGTGATCTCGAAACCCTCCGCCCGCAGCAGATCGGGCAGGATGAACGGAGTGCCGCCGGGGCGGAACGGCTCGATGATGCCGGGCGTCAGGACCAGCACGCGCTTGTGTTTTGTAGGATCGAGCGGCAGCAGGTTCTGCACGTCCTTGACCAGTGTCGGCGCGCGGGCGGTGATCGCCTTGGCGGAGGCAACGTTTTTCGGCGTGCGCATTTTGGCGAGACGCGCGCTGACCGGCCGGTCGTCCCGAACATGCAGCCCGAGCGCCGCCTTCAACCCAAGCACGCGCATGACGGCGTCGTCGATGCGCGCCTGAGTCAGCTCTCCTCGCGCCACCGCCGCATGAATGGCGGAAATATCCGCATCAGGATCGTCCGAGAACAGAATGATATCGCAGCCGGCGGCCAAGAGCTGCGGCACGAAGGCCTCGCGGTTGCACCAGGAGCCCAGTCCCGCCATGGGCGTGGCGTCCGACACGATCAGGCCGTTGAACCCGAGTTTTTCGCGCAGCAACGTATGCGTCAGCTCGCGGCTGATGCAGGCCGGCTTGAACGCCTCGATGCCAGCGTTCGGGTTTTGCGCGCGGACAAAAGCCGGAAATGCAATGTGGGCGGACATAATGCTGAGAACGCCGGCATCTATGGCCGCGCGGTAAAGTTTGCCGAACGTCTGCTCCCACGCTTCGACCGTCAGCGGAATAACCGTAGTCACCAGATGCTGGTCGCGATCATCAAACCCCTCGCCCGGCCAGTGTTTTGCCGAGGTGGCGACGCCGTGCTCCTGGAGCACGCGGATCTGCGTCAGGGCCTGCTCAGAAATCGCCGCGGTATCGGAACCAAATCCGCGCGTGGCCACGATCGGGCTGCGGAAGGCGTGATTGATGTCCAGGACGGGTGTAAAGGACCAGTTGACGCCGACCGCGCGCGCCTCCTCGGCCATGATGCGCGCGATCTCGGCGCTGGCGGCAAGATTGTTGACGGCGGCGAGCGCGAGCGGGTTCGGCACTTCGGTGCCGAAAGCGATGCTCATGCGGCTGCCTTCCATGTCCGCCGCCACGAACGGGCGCACCGGGCAGGCGGAGTCGAGGGCGATGATATCGGCCAGTTCCGCCTCGCCATCGGGCCCCATGAAAGCGCAGATGCCGCCCGGCCGGAACGCATGGGCGCGGCGCACGGTTCCGGGATCGCGCAGCATGCGGATCAGAACGAAAAGCTGGGCGAGGCGCTGATGCGGCGTGAGACGGGCGAAGGTTTCGGTAACCCAGGCGAGGCGCGCAGGATCGAGGTTGAAGGGTGCGGCGGCGGAATTGAGCGCGGGCATGGCGGTCCTTGGCGGCGGGTGGCGAGAGTTGAGCCTGTGTTAGCCAACCACGCCGCCAATGGCATCAACTATTCGGGGTGTTGACGTAGGGGCGACCCGTGGGTCGCCCTCTAACGGCACGGTGCGCTGCCCGATGGCGACCCACGGGTCGCCTCTACCAATGACCGGCGCGCCTAGCCGCACTCATCGTTTGCCCACGTCCCAAAAATTGCGCGCAGCCTCGCAGTCCACGTCGGCGCGGTTGAGGCCGACGTCTTTCAACTGGTGGTCCTCCATCAGGCACAACGCGCGGCGCTGGCGGCGGATTTCCAGGCAGCTATCCACGTAGTTGACCAGCGCCGCCACCCGATCCCAAAATCCACGGGTGGTGGTGGCCGGCGCCTGTTCCAGCGCAAATTCGCATTTCTCTGTTTCCGTCATGGCCGTCCTCCTTGGGGCTGAGGCCAAAACTACCTTTCGATTTGCCATAACGAAAACGAATGTATATTATCGCACCAATCAGATTTCGTTATGGACCTCCGCCATGCCCCGCGATATCGACGCCGCCCTGATGCGCGCCTTCCTGGCCGTCAACGAGAGCGGCGGCATGACCGCGGCCGCGCGCGTGCTGAACCTGACGCAAGCGGCCGTCAGCCAACAGATCAAGCGGCTGGAGGAGCTGTTCGATGTCACACTGTTCGACCGCCAGGCCAAGCAGATGGCGCTGACGCCAGAGGGCCAGCGGCTGCTCGGCCATGCGCGCCGGCTGGTGCATCTCAACGACGAGGTGGTCGGCCTCATGACCTCCCAGGAGGTGTCGGGCGAAATCCGGCTTGGCGTGCCGCACGATATCGTCAGCGTCTATCTTCCCCCAATTCTGCGCCGTTATGCCCAGATCCGCCCGAACATCCGTGTCGTGATGATCGCCAGCACGTCGCGAAAACTGATCGGGCAGATGGAGGCCGGCGAGGTGGATATGACGCTCACGACGGAAATCGCCCCCGCGCGCGGCCACAACATGCTGTCGCGCCAGAACCTGCTGTGGGTTGGCGCCGAGAACGGCCAAGTCTACCGCCGGCGTCCGCTCCCGCTCTCGACCGGCGACGACACCTGCGCCTTCATGGCGGTCGCCGTGCCGGTCTTGCGCGACGCCGGCATCGACTGGGTGAAAATCTGCGAGGCGCGCTACACGCCCGCCGTCATCGCCACGGTCGAGGCCGACCTCAGTGTCGGCATGTGGATGTCGTCCAGCGCGCCGCCGCACTTCACCGTGCTCGGCCCCGAAACCGGCCTGCCGCCGTTGCCCGATTTCTACGTCAACCTGCGGATGCCGGTGGGCGGCGGCAACCAGAGCGTGAAGGAACTGGCCGGCCACATCCGGGACTATTTCGGCCAACGCTACCGGCGCGCTGCGTAATGGGGTAAGTAGGGCGCAATAGGCCTTCTTCGGCCGTATTGCGCCGCAGGGGCCACCACAAGCGCCGAACCGTGCGGACAACCCTGCGGCGCAATACGGCGCGAAGAAAAAGCGCCTATTGCGCCCTACGCTTGGCCGCTTTCGCAGAAGGACACTTTCATGCCCGCCGACAAGATCCCCACCCGCACCGAAACCGATTCGTTCGGCCCCCTCCAAGTCCCCGCCGACAAATACTGGGGCGCGCAGAGCCAACGCTCGATCGGCAATTTCAAGATCGGCTGGGAGAAGCAGCCCGCCCCTGTGGTGCGCGCGCTCGGGATTGTGAAATGGGCCGCCGCCGAAGTGAACATGTCGCTCGGAAAACTCGATACCGCGATCGGCGACGCCATTGTGAAGGCGGCGGGCGAAGTTTCGGAGGGCAAGCTCGACGCACATTTCCCGCTGGTGGTCTGGCAGACCGGCTCGGGCACGCAGTCCAACATGAACGCCAACGAGGTGATTTCGAACCGCGCGATTGAGATGCTGGGCGGGGAGATGGGGTCGAAAAAACCCGTGCATCCCAACGACCACGTCAACATGAGCCAGTCCTCGAACGACACCTATCCGACCGCCATGCACATTGCGGCCGCGGAGGAGATCCATCATCGGCTGTTGCCGGCCTTGCAGTATCTGCGCAACGCTTTGAACGACAAGGCCGAGGGCTGGAAGTCGATCATCAAGATCGGTCGGACGCATACGCAGGACGCGACGCCGATCACGCTGGGACAGGAATTTTCCGGCTACCGCCAGCAGGTCGAAAACGGCATTTTCCGCATCGAGCAGACCCTGCCGATGCTGATGCAGCTGGCCCAAGGCGGGACGGCGGTGGGGACGGGACTGAATGCGCCCGTGGGTTTCGCCGACATGGTGGCGCAGCGCATCGCCAACATCACGCGCCTGCCGTTCACTTCGGCGCCAAACAAGTTCGAAGCGCTGGCCGCCCACGACGCCATGGTGATGAGCCACGGCGCGCTGAATACGGTGGCGGCAAGCTTGTTCAAGATCGCCAACGATATCCGCTTTCTGGGGAGCGGACCCCGCTCCGGGTTGGGTGAGTTGGCGCTGCCGGAGAATGAGCCGGGTTCGTCCATTATGCCGGGCAAAGTGAACCCGACGCAGTGCGAGGCGCTGACGATGGTCTGCGTCCAGGTGTTCGGCAACAACGCCGCCATGACGTTTGCGGGGGCGTCCGGGCATTTCGAGTTGAACGTGTTTAACCCCGTCATGGCCTACAATTTCCTGCAGTCGGTGCGGCTGCTGGCCGACGCCGCCATGTCGTTCACGGAGCATTGCGTCACCGGCATCGAACCGCGCCGCGACAACATCGAGGCTGGGCTCAACCGCTCGCTCATGCTGGTGACCGCGCTGGCGCCGAAATACGGCTATGACCGCGCCGCGAAAATCGCCAAGACAGCGCATCACAATGGCTCGACCCTGCGCGAAGAAGCCATCAAGGACGGGATTCCGGCCGAGGATTTTGATCTGATCGTCCGTCCCGAGAAGATGATTGGACCATCCTAGAGGTCTGCTGCAATCGTCGAACGCGACGAAGGGGACGGTCACGCGGATGGACGGCGGTCCAAGCCACCCCACACCCCGCCCTCTCGCCAAGGGAGAGGGGGCGCAGGCGGCCGGGCCGGTGATCCAATCGTCCCTTCTCCCTTGGGAGATCACTGCAAAAATACGAACAGGCCCTAATCTCGTCATACCCGCGAAGGCGGGTATCCAGCCAAGCCAGTGTTTGGCTCGAACGATGTACCACGGAAGCCTCTGATGAAGTTTGCGTTTTCGGATCGTCCTGTGAGCGTACCATTGGCTTGTCTGGATTCCCGCCTTCGCAGGAATGACGATTTTGCTGAGACTCTGAGGCATATTTCAGAGGTCTCCTTGGGGAGAAGGACGGGATGAGGGGTTGAGACTTGTGCAACCGGTTCTACATGAGTCTGAACAACTCTAGTTTAAGAGGGGCTAACCCATGGCCGAAATCATCAATCTGAAACTGGTACGGAAAATCCGTGAGCGCGAGGCCAAGGAGCGCGAGGCCGAGGCCGCTCGCGCCAAGCACGGCCGCAGCAAGGTGGAGAAACTGCGCGAGGCGCAGGAAGACCGTCGCCGCCAGGACCGGCTCGACGAGCTGAAGCGCGACGTCAACGACAATGACGAGGGCGGCGGCGGGGGCGGCCCGGCATGAGGCCGATCAAGCGCTCACTGACGATTGCCGGGCATCGCACCTCGATCTCGCTGGAGCTGGAGTTCTGGGAGGCGCTGGCCGAGGTCGCGGCGGCCGAAGGGACGACAGTTGCGGCGCTGGTGGGGCGCATCGATGAGACGCGTACGGAAGCGAGCGCAGGCGACGCCGGCGGGCTGTCGGGCGCGGTGCGGGTGCATGTGCTGCGGCACTATCGGAAGACGGTGGAGGCCCCCGCCGCGTAGGGGCGAGACGTATCTCGCCCGTCTCACGGCAACCACGGACGGTTGCAGTTGAGGCACGCGGGCGAGACACGTCTCGCCCCTACGCCGCAGGCTCCTTCGCCAGCCCGCGACAGACCTCGAACAGCGCGGCGACCAGCGGCGAAACCGGATCGCGATCCAGCGCGATCAGGCCGACATTGTGCTGCACATCCGGCTCGGTGAGCGGAATGGCGGCGATGCCGTCGAGCGGCCCCATGCCGGCGAGGAAATTTTCTGGCACGATCCCGGCGAGCCCCGACCCCAGCACATGCGCGAGGATGTTCGACAGCGACGTCGTCTCCACCTTGCAATGCGGGCTCGCCCCCACCTGGCGGAAGGCGCTGTTGATAATGCGGCGGTTCTGCATTTCCGCGTTCAGCAGGCACAGCGGTTCGGCGGCGGCCTCGGCCCAACTGACGGTTGTGCGCGACGCCAGCGGATGGCCTGCGCGTAAAATCAGGCAATAGCGCTCGCGTTAGAGCGGCAACAGCCGATGGAAATCGACCGGCTCGTTGTCGAGATAGCTGATGCCGGCGTCGATGGCGTGCTCCTTCAGTTTTTCGAGAATTTCGATCGAGGACATCGAGAGGATCTTGAAATCCACCCCGGGATGGCGGGTTTGCAGCGCCGCCGTAATGCGCGGCGTGAACAGCAGCGCGGTCGGGATGACACCGAGCGTGAGCCGGCCGGCCAACCCCTGGCGCTTGGCGCTGAGCTCCTGCGTCAGCGCGGCGCAATCATCGAGGATGGCGTGCGCCCATTTCAGCACCACCTCGCCCTCGGGGGTGAGCCCGATATAGCGCTGCCCGCGCTCGACGATCGGCACGCCAAGCTCGTCCTCGAGCTGGCGGATGCGCGAGGAGAGGGTGGGCTGAGTGACGTGGCATGCTTCTGCGGCGCGCGTGAAGTGCTTTTCACGGGCCAGGGCGGTGAGGTATTGGAGTTGGCGGATGTCCATGGCTACATGAACTTCCGCCTGCGGAATGCTGATACGTCTTGTGCGGAGAGGTCGAACCACTCACCGTTCTTGCGTTTCGTCTCGAACCGTTTGTGCCAGTAGGCTTCGATTCCGACTGGGTCGTCGGTCTTGATGTGATGTACGGTTTTGACTTCGTCAGGGAGCTGAATCTTGAGTGTGTATTCCCGCATACCGATAGAGTTCGTTCTACCAATTTTGTAGAATCTACCGGACTTCATAAGATATACAAACCCGTCGCTTGCTGTGTCGGGTTTTTCCGGCAAGTCGTCAGCTTCAATATTAGAATCTATGTTACACCACGGGACTATATCTGAATACTCAGGACGAGCAGCACAATACGCCAAAATCTTGGATACCATCTCAGTCTTTGTCCCCAACCTCTTTCGGAACGTCCGTACGCTTGGGAAGGCAGACACAGCATGAGCCCTTACTCTCAAATCACTCTGTGTTGGAAAACGCTCCAGTTCACGGGCAAGTATCAATAATGGGCGGATCAAATCATCTTCTTCAATTGCAATTGTCTTCTCGTTCGGCTCCAGTCCTGCTTCTTGATGAGCCTCACCGATACGCGCCCAGTACTTACCCCAATCAAGCTGCCTAATGCCGGTTTCGGCTTCGAGCTTGCGAACGCCTAACGGCTTGCCCCCATTTTCGGCCGCTGTTCGTTTGATCTCTTCGAGGATATGTTGTCGATTCATGTGAATGTCTTATCCTAACGGCAGTTTAAGGAAGGACCGTAGGTTGGGTTAGTGCGGCCACGGACGGTTGGGTTGGCCGCTGGCCGACATTCCGCGCGTAACCCAACGTCTTGGGCGCGGCGAAGATGTTGGGTTACGCGCGGAACGGACTGTCGTCGTTCCATCGGCAGTCTTGGCCGCGCTGACCCAACCTACGGTCCGTCCGTTTTGTTTGCGCGTCTCCCAGCACCGCCTCCGCATGCTCGCGCGTCACATTCGGGAAATCGATCAGGAATTCATCGAGCGGTTCGCCACCCTCCAGGTAGTCGAACAGATTCTGTACCGGCACGCGCGTGCCGGCGAACACCGGCGTGCCGGACATGCGGTCCGGCGTGGCGGTGATGAGCGGGTTAGGCAAGGGC
>JANMVX010000136.1:0-1686 GCA_031393505.1 Hyphomicrobiaceae bacterium
CTTGTGCGGATCGTCGATGGCGATGCTGTCGAAGGCATCGGAAAGCCCGATCCAGGAAAAATCGCCCTTGCCCAACCAGCGCTTCAAGTTCCATTCAGCCGACGTCGCATCGAACGGCGTGCCGTCGGTGAACGTGACGCCCTTGCGCAGGTTGAACGTGATGGAAAGCTGATCGGGCGCTACGGTCCAGCTTTCCGCCAACGCGGGCTCCAGCACGCCGCCCTTGCCGTAACCGATCAGGGATTCGAACACGATGGTGTAGCTGCTCAGGCTCGACACGTTCTGGAGCAGATCGAGGTTTCCGCTCTCGGCACCGATGGCGATCTGCAGGGTGTCGTCGCCGGCCGCCAAGGCGCCTGCCGGCCATGCCAAAGCAAGGGCGAGCCCGGCCGAACTTGTGATAAACGCGCGGCGATCAATCTCTGTCATGGCGGCCTACCTCGATTGAAATGTGCTCGAACAGTAGGAACGCAAATTGCAACTGTCCAGGCTATTTGGCGCGCAGGCTTTTGCAGGGCACGCCGAGTTGTCGTGCAAGCGCCTGCGCCCAAACTCCCGATAGAGCGCCTCGGTGCTGACCCCAATCTCAGTTGCGATGGATTTCCAGGTCCTCTTAGCCGGAAGTTCGCCGTCGTGCCAGGCGAGCCAAGCATCGAGGCAGGCAGACACCGTTCTCATCGACAGGATTTCGATCCTAAGCTGCGGCGTCGGCACTTCGGGGGTGGCATTTCAAAGTTGAGGACATCGAGCGCGGGGCGGCGCTGGCCGTCACGGTGACCGAGCCTAAGGACCTCGTCAAACGCAACGCTCTCGGTGTCCTGGGCCTGTTGACTGTCGGCATGCATCATCAGGCGCATCACATGGCGATTGCGCGAGGCCACTTTGAATTTATCCGCACACCGGCAACGCGGGGTTACGCACGCGGCGGCAGTCCTCGCCCTCGATCCAATGTCCAAGTCACGCGATTGGGACCAATGCTGCCAGTGACCTGCAGTCCGCGCAGCGGTTCGAGCGCCCGTTTCCAGGGTGCCAAGGTGAACATGTCCTGGCGGCGGATGACGGCGATCTTGCCGGTCGGCGTATTGATGGAACGGTCATAGACGCCTGTGACGCGACGTCCGGGTTCGGAGGGCATGAATTCGGCGTTCAGTTGTTTGGACAGGGTTGCGACAAGGCGTTCGGTCTGCATTTTGCGCAGAGACGTCATCATCTCTGGCGCTGGCGTGACGCCGTCCGATGCCTGGATCGTCGCCAATTAGCGCCCAGCCAGCCAATCGGCACGAGCGGCCATAGCAGATCGCAGTTCGGCTGCAACGCCGGGAATCGCCGGATCCGGCCGCCACTTGGCGATGATCGCCTCATCGAGCCAGGTCGGACCTTCGTAATTGGCAAGTCGCTCAATGGAGACCGGCGACAGCACATGCAGTCGGGGCAACGCGTTCGGCTTTTCGTTCTGTTGGCCACCGCCGAGGGCTGCGATCATGCCGCGCGCCGGCACGGCGCCCGGCTGCAGCCGGCCAAGTTCGGCATAGTGAACGCGGCCGTCGAGCGGTCGAGGAAGGCCAGACCGTCGGCTTCGCTACCGGTGGCGTCATAGAGCTGGCCCGCTTCGCCCTCGCGCGTGACGCCATCGCGCTGGATGTATTTGAGATGGGCGCGGGCGGCGCCGAGATCGCCGCCGGAGAT
>JANMVX010000223.1:0-53498 GCA_031393505.1 Hyphomicrobiaceae bacterium
GGAAGTGCGCAGCGTCAACGGCAAGTCGCTGGATGTGCGGCTGCGTACGCCGCCGGGGTCCGAAGCGCTGGATGGGCCGGCGCGCGAGCTGATTGGCAAGCGGCTCGCACGTGGCAGCGTTTCGGCCAACCTCACTATGGCTCGGCAAAGCACGGCGACGGTGATCCGCCTCAATGAGCCCGCCCTCTTGCAAGTGAATGCCGCTGTGCAACGCGCCGCCGAGCTGACCAAGGCCGCCCCACCCGCGCTCGATGGCCTGTTGGCTCTGCGCGGCGTGCTGGAAGTGGTCGAGGCCGAAGAGCCGGAAGGCGAACAGGCCCAGCGCAATGCGGCCATTCTCGCCAGCTTGACGTTGGCGCTCGATGCCCTGGTTACTGATCGCGGCCGCGAGGGCGAGCGGCTGGCGCGCACGTTCGCTACACAACTCGACGAGATCGAGAACCTGACGCTAGCCGCCGAACAGGCCCCCCAACGCTCGCCGGAAAAGATCGCCGCGCGGCTGCGTGAGCAGGTTGACCGCCTGTTCGCCGCCAGCGGCCAGCTTGATCGTGAACGGTTGCATCAGGAAGCCATGTTACTTGCCGTGAAGGCCGATGTGGAAGAGGAAGTGGCGCGGCTGAAATCGCATATTGCTGAAGCTCGTGTCCTTATCGCGTCAGCCGAGCCAGTCGGCCGAAAACTGGATTTCCTCACGCAGGAATTTATGCGCGAAGCCAACACGCTGTGCTCCAAAGCGATCGACATCGAGGTCACGCGCATTGGCCTGGCGCTGAAGGCCGTGATCGATCAATTGCGCGAGCAAGTGCAGAACATCGAGTGAACTGACATGCCCCTGTCCCTGAAACGCCGCGGCGTCATGTTCGTGCTGTCCTCGCCTTCGGGCGCCGGCAAAACCACGCTCTCGCACATGCTGATGGAGGCCGACCCGGCTGTGGAGTTTTCGGTCTCGGTGACAACGCGGGCCCAGCGCCCCGGCGAGCGCGGCGGCATAGACTATCATTTCATTGACGCCAAGGAATTCGATCGACGCGTCAAAGCTGGCGAACTGCTGGAATGGGCCGAGGTTTTCGGCAACCGCTATGGCACGCCGCGCACCCCGGTGGAGAAGGCGTTGGCGGCCGGCCGCGACGTGCTGTTCGACATCGATTGGCAGGGCACGCAGCAATTGCACGCTTCATGCGCGGCGGACCTGGCCACCGTATTCATTCTGCCGCCCTCGGGAGCGGCACTGAAACAGCGCCTGCTCAAGCGCGGCCAGGACAGCGCGGATGTGGTCGCGGGGCGTATGGCCAAGGCGGCGGGCGAAATCAGTCATTGGACGGAATACGACTACGTGTTCGTGAACGAAGATCTCGACGCCAGCTTGGTCACGGTGCGCTCGATCCTGGCCGCCGAGCGCTTGCGGCGGGAGCGGCGGCTGGAGGATCTGACAGCGCTGGTGGGGCGGCTGGACAGCGAGCTGAAGGGTCTGGCGGGGTGAAGGGGAGCGTCGGCGAGACGTGCCCGAGGCCCCTGAACATCGACGCGATTGACCCGTTACGGACATCTGAGGATGCTTTGCGGAGTGTGGCAAGTCGCTCGAGCGAGGCGCGAGTGGGGCACCATGCGCCTGCACGTTTTGGCTGGGCAGCGGCTGGTCAGTCAAAGTCGGCATTGCCATTTCAGATCAACCTTACTTTGTCTCCGATCTCCGCCCCCTCAATTCAACGGCACGCGCACCACAGCCTTGCCGGTGACGGTCTGCACGCCGCTCGACCCGATGCCGTCGTAGCTGCCGGACAGATCGACGCTGATACCCCCCACTGTCGTTGCCCTCAAGCCAATGTCAGCTTTGCCGCGGATAGCCGCTTGGCCCGCCGCGCTGCCGTTGATGCTGCCGAGCCCGGTCGCCGAGGTATCGCGGGCAAAATCCCAGATCACTTGCAGGCCGCCATTCGGTTCGACTGTGACGCCGCCGCCGAGCTGGAAGCGATAGCTGATCTCGGGACCGGCCTTGGCTTGGCCCAGCTGCGATGTCACGCTGGGGATCGCGGCGCCGAACGTATCGACGTAGCTCTCAGCCGTGTCCTCCATGTAGGCGACCGACGCTGAGGGCCGCAACGACCAGAGGCCCGCCCGCCAATTGCCGGTCAGGCTGGACGAGACCAGCCAACGCGTCGACCCGAAGCCGTCTGTATAGGTCAGGAACGGGCTCACCTCATTGCTCGACTTGCCCCAGGCGGCGCGCGTCTGGAGGAACACGTGATCTGACAGTTTGAGCGTCGCATAGGGGCCGGCCATCCAGCCACTGCCGCTTGCGTCGGTGAGTTTGCTATCGGAATGCAGGCGCATGGTGTCGAACTGCACCATGGCGCCGAGCAGAAGAGACGGGTTCAGCACATAGTCGGCGCCGACGCTGACAAGGCCGAAGTGCCCACCCAGGTCGCCGCCGGAGCGCAGGTCGGCATATTTGCCCTCGATCCAGATGTCGAACGGGTTGAAGCGGTTCGCCAAGCCCTGGTCGGGAAGTCCAACGATACCGAGACCCGAGACTTTTCGGGCTTCGGCATCGGCAGAGTAGCGCAGTATTTTGCTCAGGCTGGTCGAGAAGTTGTAGTGGGCCGCTCCGTCGGTGCCGCCAGTGAGGTTGAAGGGGCCAGCTGCGCCGTTGTTACTTATGTCGGGGGCCGAGAACACGTTCGCGAACGCTGCCGCGAGGCTTGTCGACGGCACGCCGAGCGGTTGCGCAAAGCCAGCGTTGGACGCAAATCCGGTTCCAGTCGCGGCGCCGTCGGCAGCGCCCGCATCGGTCAGCCGTTCGATCTGCCGGCCGTCGTCGGGACCGCTCGCCAGCAGCTGCTCGTTGCGCTCGCCGATGAACTCACCAATCGCGGCGGTCGTCTGCGCGGTCGGGTCGGAGACGGCTTGCTGCAGGACCAGCGAGGTCGAGGAGGCATACGTTGCATCGCCGCTATAAACGGCGTCGAGCGCATGGGGCCCGGAGATCGCGAAGGACGCCGCGCAGGTCGCCACGCCATTGGCCACGGGCGCCGCCGCGCACAGCACGGCCGCGCCATCGTTGAAGGCGACCGTGCCGGTTGCCTGAGTCGGCGCAACCGTCGCCGACAGCGTCACGGATTGCCCCATCAGGCTCGGGTTGAGCGAAGATGTTAGGGTCGTCGCCGTCTGCGTCAGCGCGGCGAACGTCACGGTGTTGTCCGTGCTGGTCGAGGCGAGGCTCGCTATGCTGGCAGTATCCATCGCCGCGCCCGCATTGATGCTGGCGATTACCGTGCCTGCCTGCGTCATGCCGGACACCGTGACGAGATAGGTCGCGCCGTTGCCTGTCACGGCTGCCGAAGTGGCGCCGGCCGTGCCGGACAAGGCGACGTCGGCGCTGGAGAAGCCCGTGACCTGGGCGCTGAACACCACGTCGTACGCGATAGGCCCGGCGCCGGCTGGATCCGTTTGGTTCGCCGACTGATTGATGGTGACGGTCGGTGGCGGGTTGGCGATGGGCGCGTAGTTGACGGTGTTGTCGGTGCTCGTGGAGGCCTGGTTCGGCAGGCTGCCGGCATCGATCGCCGCATTCGCTGGAATGCTGACGATCACGGCGCCGGCCTGCGTCATGCCCGATACCGACACCGCATACGCCGTGCCGCTGCCGGTGACTGTCGCGGTGGTCGCCCCGGCGGTGCCGGCCAGCGTAATGTCGGTGGCGTCGAACCCGGTGACGGGCGCGCTGAACACCGCGTCGAAGACGACAGGGCCGGTGGCCGAGGGGTCGGCCTGAGCGGAGCCCTGGTTGATGGTGACGGTCGGGGAGCCGGGGATGAAGTACGTTACGACATTGTCGGTGCTGGTTGAAGCCGCGCTCTGACTATTGTTGCTATCCTGGGCCGCGTTTGCAGGGATGTCGACAATCACGGTGCCCGCTTGAGTCATGCCGGAGACCGCAATGGAGTACACCACGCCTTGGTTGACGTCGGTGACGACTGCCGTTGTCGCGCCAGCGGTGCCGCTGATCACGACGCCGCTTGAACTGAAGTTAGAAACCGGCTTGCTGAACACAGCCTGGAACAAGATCGGGCCGCTTGTTGGATCGGCGAATCCTGGAGTTTGATCGACAGTCACTGTCGGCGCCGCATTGGGATCGGGCGTGTAAGTCACACTGTTGTCGGTGCTGGTCGACGCGAGGTTGACCTTGTTGACCGCGTCAACGGCCGCATTGGCGCCAATGGTCGGAATAATCGTGCCGCCTTGCGGGAACCCCGAATACGACAGCGTATAGGTTGTGCCGCTACCGGTGACCGTCAAGACTTTGGGACTTGCGGTTCCTCCTGTGACGACGGAACCGTTCCCAAGGCCCAATACGGGATGATCAAAGACAACGGTGAACTGGATCGGACCGGCGGTTGCCGGATCTGTTTGATTTGCGGCCTGGTCGATGGTCACGGTCGGATTGGTATAATAGGTAATGACGCCGCCATTGGACGACAGGTTGGATGTGTTGTTGGCGTCGATCGCCGCATTTGGGGAAATGGAGACCACGACGGTGCCCGTTTGGGTCATGCCCGAGGCTTGGACTTGATAGTACGCGCCACTGCCCGAGACCGCCACCGGCGCGGCGCCGGCCGTTCCTGCAACGGTGACGTCACTGACGTCGAAGCCGGTAACCGGCGCGCTGAAAACAACGGCGAAGTAGATCGCATTATTGCCGGAAGGATCGTTTTGGCCGACGGGTTTGCTGACGCTTACAGTCAGCGGAGCTTTGTTGAACGTCACCACATTATCGATGCTGGTGGACGCGGGGTTAGCGACGTTTGCGGCATTGGCCGCCGATCCCGCCAGAACATCGGCGATCACTGTTCCCGACTGCGTCATGCCGGTGACCGTGACGGTGTAGTCCGCCCCGATGCCGGATACCGAAGCGGTCGTAGCTCCTGCGGTACCTGACAAGGCAACGCCGGCGCTGGTGAAGCCCGTAACAGGTGCGCTGAAACTCACGTCGAATGAAATGGGACCAAACGCAGCCGGATCGGGTTGTTGGCTCTGCTGATTGATCGTGACCGTGGGGGTCAGGATGAAGTTGACGGTATTGTCCGTGCTGGTGGACGCCGCGTTTATATTACCATTGGCGTCGGTTACCACGTTAGCTTGGACGCTTGCGAACACAGTACCATTGTTCTGCATGCCGCTGAGGGATACGGTGTAGTTCGCCCCGCTTCCTGAAATGTTCACGAGGCTCGGAATGGCGGTGCCTCCAAAAGTAACGCTATTCGTATTAAACCCGGTCACGGGCTTGCTGAACACCACATCAAAAACCACAGGTCCCGATGCAGCGGGATCTGCTTGGGCCACGCCCTGGTTGATAGTCACTGACGGACCGGCAAAAAAGTTAACAATGTTGTCCGTGCTGGTAGCCGTTTGGCTAAGACCGCTACCCGAGTCCATCGCTGCGCCGGCCGAGATGAAGGCGAAGACGGAACCGGTATTCGTCATGCCGGTAACCGAGACCGTGTAGGTGGCGCCGCTGCCGGAAACCGACACGACGGCGTTGGTGCTGCCTAGCCCAGACAGGGCCACATCGGCGGCAGTGAAGCCGGTAACCGGAGCGCTGAAAACCACATCAAAGAGGATCGGACCGTTGAATGCTGGATCAACCTGGCCAGTAGCCTGGTCGATAGTCACGGTCGGGCCCTGTGCCAATGCCCAAGCCGGTGTGCCTGCGATCAAGGACAGCAGCGCAAACAGTATCGCTACCATAGGCCAGAGATGACGATCTGTTTTGTTGTGATTAGTGTTCGCGATCATTATCATATCCCCGTATGCGTCGCTGTTCAGCGATAGAGCGCACCACCGACGAGCGCGCTCAGTCCAACCTGGACACTGCCGGAGTCGCAGCGGCGGCTCTTGGACTTGGATGACATTCGGCTAGGGCTGGGACGCCAGACGGCCGATAGGTGCACAACAGCCACAGCGGGTTGTCAGTCTGAAACATTGTAGCAGACGTGTTTGCAAATGACGGTTGCCACTTTTCGCGACTTTCGATCCGGATTTCGGGATAACGGTGTTTAAAAATCATCCGAACGAAGAGACACGTTATGTGTTTGTTATTGTTTGATGAATATTCAGATTCAATTGATCGCGACACTGATCGATTCGGGCTCGACAACATCCACGACGCCGCCGCCGCCACAATGCGCCTAAGCCGACTATGGCTGGCGCGCACTCGCGCTAGGCGTCAGGCGCATTGACAGTGCGCGGCAACCAGCAGCACAAACGCGTAGTGCTGGTCCCGGCCTCGTTGCGACCGCTTTGCCCGATTGCAACCGAGGGGGCCGGGAATGGCCAATCCAATCAACCACGTATCGACATTCTCTACCGACGACCTGCCGGACTACGAACGCTTTGATCTGTTCAGGGATGAATTTGCCCGCCGCATCACCCGGCTGGACGTGCGCCAGCGCGGCGACGGTCCGTTCCATGCCCGCATGCGCAGCTCCATCATCGGTAACGTCGGGTTTCTCACGGCGGACTATTCGGCCGCGAGCTATGGCCGCACCGCCGATCTGATGGACGACGGGAAAGACTATTTCGCCATGCAGATCTGCGTGTCCAACGCCTTCCATGAGGCGAGCAGCGAGCGCACGTTCGCGGTCGGCGAGGCGCGGCTGCTCGACAATACCGCATGCGATCACATCGCCAACGACACCGGCGGCGCGATGGTGATCGTGTGGGCGCCGCGCAAGGCCGTACTGGCTCTGGTGCCGGAGGCCGAGGACCTGACGCGATCGCTGATCGTGCGCGACCAGCCGGAACTGCGGCTGTTGAAGAACTACGTCACTACACTGCTGGATACGCCCAAAATAGACGCGAAAACCCTGGCGGTCGCGGGCAACCATGTGGTCGACCTGTTCGCCCTGACTCTTGGCGGCAACCAGGATGCCGGCCGCGAGACGGGGCCGAGCAGCTTGCGCGCCGCCCGATCATTGGCGGTGCGTCAGAGCATCGAAGCCCGGCTGCACGACGCCGCGTTGACGCTACCCGACATCGCCATGGCCAACGGCATTTCGGAGCGCTACGTGCAGCGGTTGTTCGAGGACATGGGCACCAACTTCACCGACTATGTGCTGAACCAGCGCACCGAACGAGTGCATGGCCTGCTGCTCAATCCGATGCATGGTCACCGGCTGATCTCGGATATCGCGTTCGGCGCTGGCTTTGGCGACCTGTCGCATTTCAACCGCAGCTTCCGGCAGCGCTACGGCATGACGCCGTCCGAAGCTCGGGCCGTTACACCGCGTTAGTAATTGCGCCACGTTAGTAATTGTCTGCGTTGCTTATCCAGACCATTCCATTCGAGGGATACCGGCATGCAAGGCAGGACACGGACACTTATAGCGGCCATCGCGTCGTTGTCATTGATGGGATCGGCCGCCGCCGCCGAGGCACCACTCGACACCGCCAAGTTGCCGCGGGTGGCTGTCGGCAAGGAAATCTACGCCAGCGCCGCCACGACAATTTATACCGCTCGGGACCCCGTCGCAGCGACAGCGGAGGCCATCGTGAAGGCCATCGTGGCCCAGGGTTGGCAAAGCTATGTGCCGCCCTTCACCGAAATCGCCGGCAACCCGAACGTTGAGCTGCGCTATTTCAAGAAAGGCCCGCAAGCCTTGAACGTATACGTATCACTTGCGCCAGCTCAGGGCAACGCGACCTCGGTCCAGTACAACGCGCTGGTGCTGGCGAACGATCTTCCCTTCCCGAAAGACGCCACCCACATCGCATTTGCTCCGGACCGGCCGTATCTCTCCTGCCTGACCGCCGGCTCGCTTGACGCGACCATGGCGTTCTTCGCCAGTGAACTCGTGCGCCTGGGCTGGGCCCGCGATCCAACCGCAACGGTTGAGAACCGGTACATCCGCGCTGGTCACGGGCCGCTCACGCTGATCCTGCGGCGCAAAGATGACGGGGCGATCAAGGTGGTGCTCGATGGCCTGGTGCTGACGGCCGGCATGGTGGAAACAACGACTAAGAAACGGATTGCCGATAGCGCGGCGGACGCAACGGCCAAGGCGTCGAAGGACGCGGCCGATGAAAAATTCGACAACGCCTTTAAAGACGCCAAGCAGATGGTCGACGACGCTATCGCTGAAGTGGCGGCGGGCGGCAAGTCCAAACCCAAGTTGGCCGACCAGGAAGCGGTCACGGACGGTATCGACAAGCCCGTGACGGCGCTGGCAAACAACACTGCGCCCATCCCATTGCCGGAACTCACCAACGCGATGGATTTCAAGCCCGAGGACGGCACGCTGTCGTTTTCCGCTTCAACCAGCGTCAAGGCGATGGTCGCTTTTTTCCGCAGACAGATGACACCGGTTGGCTGGACGGAACACAAGTCCGTCATCAACCGCGCCAACATGGTGCTGCTGAAATTCTCCAAGGCCGACAAGGACGTGAACATCACGATCATGCAGCACGGCGATGTCGTCGGCGTCAGCGCTAACGGGTCAGCACTGCAAACGGCCGCGCCGTTCGAAGTGTCATCCGATAACAAATCATCACATAGCGTCTCAACAAATCTTGAGGCCTCGGAGTCGACCGGCCTGCCGATGCCGCGCGACACTACCTTCGTTCTGCGCGACAGCGCCCCCTTCCGCGCGGCTCTCAACGTGCGGTTGGCCGCCCCGATCGACGCTGTGCTGGCGTTCTATCAGCGTGAACTTGCAAAACGCGATTGGCAAGACAACGGCGGGACATTGGTCGAACGTGATCGGACGGTCGCCTTCTTCACAGCGCCAGAAGGGCCAGCCACATTGGAGCTGGAACGCCAAAATGGCGAAACCACCGTGACCCTGGCCGTTCGTCATACCGCCGACGCCAAGACATCCGGCTTATTGGCGAAAGCCGGACAGGCCAAGATACTTCTCGCCAACACGCTCGACAGCCAAGCCGCCGTCACCATCAACAAGCGGACTTTCAAGATCGCGGCCGGCGCCGGCACCAAAGCCCCAGACGGGCCAAGCCTCGAACTTGCTCCGGGTAAATACAAATACACCATCAAGGGCTCCGGACAGCCAAGCAAGAGTGGCGAGATCACCGTCGCGGCCGACGACATCTGGGGCCTGATGGTGGGGCCGGGCGGCATGCTCGCGCTGCAGATGTACTGAAGCTTGCAGCGGTGTCGCACGACGATCTGACCGCCCGCAAGCCCAGGCGGCATGAAGCTGTCATGTTCGCTGTTGGCCCATTCCAGAAATCTGTCCCGATTGTCCATGCGGGTCAGTAGTTCGACGTTTAGCCGACAAGAATGCCTGGATGCCTGTGAGAGGCGGGACACTCGCCAACTTGCCGGGCTATATCGAAACCAATGGCGGCACTGTGATTGGTATGTCCACGCTGACGCAATCGCGCGACGCGGCAAAAATCGCCCTGATACTAAACTTCGTTGATGCTGACTCATCGGTGATTGGATAGGGGCGCGCAGCAGCGCGCCCGGCGTGCATAACCGACGGTCCGTCGCATGCGGCGCGCCGGGCGCACTGCTGTGCGCCCCTACGCAACTGGCATCCAGTTTCCCAGAAAATAATGGGTCAAGATCAATGCAGGTTGGTATAACGCCAGCCACTCTCGCTGTGACAATGTCCAAACATGGACAAGAGCTCGAAACCTACTGGCGCGCCACCTTCGGATACGGCCTAGACTGCTGCACGGAAGTTGAATCAAGCTATGTTGCGCGCCAACCAACCTTTGACGCCATCGCAAGCGTCATGGCTGAGGCAGCAGAAAAAGCTCGTGGCGGCGGCCTATCTATGGAACGGCTCTCCGCCGGCGCTACGCGCCACCCTCTCCCCCGCCAAGAGCCGGGGCGGAGGGAAGTCCATCGATGACCATCGCCAACCGCGCAAACGCCTCCACACTCAGCTCCTCCGCGCGCGCCTCCGGATTGATACCGGCCGCACGCAGCAGCGTCTCAGGTTCCGCCGAGATCTGCTTCAGGCTCGACCGCAGCATCTTTCTGCGTTGTCCGAACGCGGCGGCCGTGAGGGTTTCCAGGGACCGGCGGCGGCATTGAGGCGTGGGCGTCTCAATCGGCTCGAAGCGCACCACCGATGACGACACCTTCGGCTGCGGCGTGAAGGCTTCTGGTGGAAGATTGAAGGCGATGCGCGGCTTGGTCAGCCACTGGCTCAGCACCGACAGCCGCCCGTAGGTCTTGCTCCCCGGCGTGGCCACGATGCGCTCGGCGACCTCGCGCTGGAACATCAGCGTCATGCTCTCGTACCAGGGTGGCCAGGCGTCGACCGTCAGCCAGCCGATCAACAGTTCCGTTCCAATGGCATAGGGCAAGTTGCCAACGATCAGCTTGGGACCGGCCGGCAAGCGGGCGGGATCGAGGTTGGTGGCGTCTTCGCGCCAAATTTCCATGCGGCCGGGATAGTGGGCGGCAATCTGTTCCAGTGCGGGAATGCAGCGTTCGTCCTTCTCGATCACGATCAGCCGCTCGGCGCCCGACGACAGCAGCGCGCGCGTAAGCCCGCCGGGGCCGGGGCCGATCTCGATGACCGTCCGTCCGGCGAACGGGCCGGCGGCGCGGGCGATCCGTCCCGTGAGATTCAGATCCAGGATGAAATTCTGGCTGAGCGACTTCTTGGCGTTCAGGCCGTGGTCGCGGATGACGTCGCGCAGGGGCGGCAGGCCGTCGTGGCTGAGGCTCATGCAACGTGTCCGCGGCGGCGGGCGGCCATGTCATCAGCGAGGTTCATGGCCGCGATGAAGCTGGTTGGCGAGGCCTTGCCAGTCCCAGCAATGTCGAAGGCTGTGCCGTGGTCGGGCGAGGTGCGCACGAAGGGCAGGCCTAATGTGACGTTCACGCCGTGATCGAAGGCGAGGGTCTTCAGGGGGATGAGGCCCTGGTCGTGATACATGGCCAGCACGGCGTCGTAGCGGGCGCGCGCCGCTTCGTGGAAGAGGGTATCGGGCGGATACGGACCTTTGATGTCGTGGCCCTCGGCGGCGAGCCGGGCCACGGCGGGGCGGATGATGGCGTCGTCTTCCGTCCCCATCAAGCCGTTCTCGCCGGCGTGGGGATTTAGGCCGCACACGGCAAGTCGGGGCCGCGCGACGCCGAAGTCGCGCGAGAGCGCCGCCAGCGTCGTGCGGGCGGTGCGCTCGATGAGGTCTTGCGTCAGCAACCCAGGAACGCGCGACAACGCCACATGGATGGTGGCCAGCACGACGCGCAGCTCCGGCGCGGCCAGCATCATGACGGGTTCGGCGGTCACCCCCCAAAACCGCTTGGCGAGTTCGCCCAGAAACTCCGTGTGCCCCGGATGCGCGAAGCCGGCGCTTTGCAGCACATGCTTGGCGATGGGATTGGTGACCACGGCGCTGGCCGCGCCGCGATGGACCAATTCGGCCGCCAGTTCGATGGACGCAATGGTGGCGGCGGCGTTCGCAGGATCGGGACGACCTGGCGAGACGGGTGCTGCACACGGAATCGGAAGGATAGCGATCTTGCCAGCGGTGAGGCGCTGAGCGTCGCTCGCTCGATCAACGACGACCGGTTCAAGTTTGATCGCAAGGGCGGCCATACGATCAGCGACGGCCGCAGGATCAGCGATCAACACAAATGGCGGCAACGTTGCCCCGCCCGCCAGCGCCGCTAACACGATGTCGAGGCCGATGCCCGCAGGATCGCCCATCGTGACCGCCAGCGGCGGGACAGGATCACTCGATGCCACAGGACTTCTTCAGCTGAAAGCCGTTGCGCGCTTCGATCGAAGCAGACGCGCAGAGATCGCTGAGCACGCCCTTCGACATGGCCTCGAACTTCTGCTGTTCGATCTTGTTGCGCACGGCTGCCTTGGCGCCTTCGCCCTGCGTTCCGCTGGTGCGTTCGCACACGCCATAAATCTCGATGCCGGCGCGGGTCAGGATCGGCGGGGGTACGGAGCCGGCCTCGGCGCTGGCCAGGATCGGGCGAGCTTCGGCGCTCAGCTTTTCGGTGCTGACGCTGCCCATGTCCTCAAACTTTGCGCCCGCCGTTTCCTTCGCCAACTGAGCGAGATTGTTGCACGGCTTGGCCTGTTCGCGCAGTTTGTCCGCCGTCGCGTAGCCCGCGACCGAAGCGGCGGCGTCGTTGCTTTTGATCGGGATGGTGATGCGCTGCAGCTTCAACTCGACGCTGGCGACGCCGCCGGAATTGCCGACCGTCGAGGCCAGCGCCTGGTCGATCTCGGCGCGCCCGACCACGATCTGGCCACGGAATTTCTGACCGAGGACGCGCTGCCACGACATCTGGGTGCGGATGCGCTCGCGGAAGGCGCGCACATTGATGCCGCTAGAGGCCACAGAGGTCTCAAATTCCTTCAGCGTCTTCTTGTTGCGCTTCGCCAGTTCGCTAATCGCGCCGTTCAGTTCGTCGTCGCTGGCCAGCAGGTTCAGGCGTTTGGCCTCGCTGCGCTGCAGGCTTTCGGCGATCAGTTGGCTGATGGCGGCGTCCTTCAGGCCCGGCCGCGATTCCGCCATGGCCTGCTGGCGCAGCCCTTCGACGAACTGCCGTTGCAAGGCGACGACCTCTTCCTTGCTCTTGGGGTTGCGCGCCGTAGCGAAAGCGCGGAAACGGTCGTTGATGTTGGGCGCATGCAGCATGGATTGCAGCCGCTGCTGCCAGCCGCCGCCGTCCAGCGCCAGCAGCTTCAGGCGTTGATCGATGGTGAAAGCCGTGATCGGAACGTCGTTGACGACCACATAGATGGTGGCGCCGGCGTCGGTCTTGGGGGTATCGGAGGTGGCGGCTCTCGAAGATTTTTCAACAGCGACTGGTTTTGCGGCCTTGTCTGCTGCCGGCGCATTGCCGGGACATACGTAAACACAAAGCGCCAGGGCGCCCAACAAGCCAATCAATCGTGGGTGCGTTGTCATGGTGCCGTGGAATTTGCTGCAGCGATCCGTAACCGGAACCGTAAAGCGTTCCGCAGGAATATGCAGCAGACTATCCACAAGCTTGCAGCGCAATCATGGCGGCTGGGGCGAGCGAGCCTTCCAGACATCAGGATGCGTTCTTAAGCCAGCGCAGTTGCTGATTTATGGGGCGCTACTTGCACCGCCCGGTGCGAGATAGCCAGACACGCCTCACGAATGATAGCCGGGCAAGACAAGTCTCGACCGCGACGGCGGAACACCGCATCAATCACGGACCAGCGTTCGACGTCGCGCCCAGGTTGCCGAGCGGATCGGTCTTGACCGAAGCGCCGCCGAGATACTTCAGGTCGACGCGGAAGAGCAGCGTCTTATCGGGCTGGACGTCCTGGTCTTGGATGTAAGATTCTGAATAGGTCACCGAGACGCCAACACAATCCTCAGCGCTGGCGTACTTCAACCCCAACGAGTCGGTCACGAACTGATTCTTATCAATGTTGTAGCGGGCAGAGGCCAGCGCGCTCCAATTTGCATCCAGTTTCAGACTGGCGCTGGACAGGATTTCCTGACTCTCAACCAGCGTACCAACCTGATCGCGAGAGCGCGCCAGGGAGTAGTTCGCGGCCAGCGTCGCCGGTCCCGCCGTAAAAGATGTCGCCAAATCCTCGCGCCGCAGTTCGAACGTATCGGTATCGAAGCGCGATTGCGAAATGAACTGCAAATTGCTGTTCGGAGACAGATAAAAGCCGGCGACGTAGTCGGAGCGGCTCTTGTCCAATCCGGTCCGTCCAGCGAAGGGATTGTCGCCCGCGACCTGATAGCTCTGGCCCAGCACGGCGCGCAAATTGCCGCCGTTGTTGGCCTGCGCGGTGTACTGCACGCCGACATTCGCACGCGTGCCGGTCTCGATGCGGTCATAGCCCGAGAACTTATCGAGGTCGAACAGCAGCGTATCGTCGAACACGAGGCTTTGCGCGTCTTCGTTGGGCAATTTGCCCTGCTCAACCGTGTTGGGGCGCACCAGGATTTGGGCCACCGGCTCAAACACCTGCGAACCCCAGCTGGCGTGAGCCACAAACGGGAATTGGTACTGCAACCCGACTGTGCCCGTCGCGCGCGTCACAGTCTGGTCGTAAATCACGCCCGGATTGGCCGGATCGCTGAAACCAGCGGTTTGATAGACATCGCCGCGGCCGGACAGGAAGGGCGTGAAGACCTGGCCGATGCTATCGATCAGCTGGCTGCGCCAGTTGGCTTGGACGATGGCCCGCCCATCGGTGTTGGCGATTGACTGCGCAGTGCGCAACGCCGGATCGATGTTCGTGCGGTTCAACGCCAGCACATTCACATCCAGGTTGAACTCGCCGCCAATGATCGGCGTGCCGGCCACATAGTGGTAATCAATGCTCGGCAGCGCCGATGAACCGGCCGCCTGAGTATCGGTCGTCAGAAGACCGCCAAACTGGTAGAGATAGGCGCCGAAATAGTCGCGATCGCTCTGGCCGACCAGATGCGCTTCCGACACGCGATTGGTCGTCAGCACGCTATCGAGTTTGTAGAACCGGCGGAACGTCGCGTCCGTCTCCAGCGTGGCGTTCCAGCCGGCGTTCCACCAGGACCCCAGCGCGAAGTCACCTTGCGTCACAAGGCTGCCGCGAAACTTGCTGTCTGTCGGTTTGCCGGCTGGCGAATCCGTCTCCTGGATGGCGGCCAGATCGAACTTGAAGGTTCCATTGGACAGCCGCTGCCGATAGGTCGCCTTGCCCAACAGACCGCGCTTGGACATCAACAGCGGGTTCAGCGTCAGGTCGGCGCTGGGCGAAATGGCCCAGAAATAAGGGATCTCGGAGGTGTAGCCCAGGTCCGAACTGTAGCCGATGCTCGGGGCCAGGAATCCCGTGCGCCGCTTCACAGAAGGGTCCGGCGCGTAGAAATAAGGTATGTAAGCAACCGGAACGCCGTAGACATCGAACGACGCGTTCTCAAAGTAGACGTTGCTCTCGCTCTGCACATGCGTGATTTTCTGCGCCCGGATGCGCCAGATCGGCGGCGCGTCCGGATTGTCACGGCAGGGTTTGCAGGGCGTAAAGACGCCGTTCTCGAAGACCGTGGTCTCGCCTTCCTGGCGGGTGGCTTTGCTGGCGGCGATGCGCACGTCGTCTTGCGTCACAACGCGCAATGAGCCGATGAAGCCATCGCGCAGGTCGTCGCTGAGCGTGATCTGGTCCGCTGTGATGACGGAGCCGTTAGGCTCCTTGATGCGCACGTTGCCGGATGCGGCAAGCGTGTTGGCGGCCTGATCGTAAATCACCTTGTCGGCGGTCAGCGCATAATTGTTATAGTAAATTTCGACGTTGCCCTGCGCGGTGACCTTGTTGTTCTGGTTGTCGTAGACCAGGTTGTCGGCCTGCAGCAGCATCGGCTTGGACTTATCGACCTTGGCGTTTGCGGTGGCGGCGTTGCCGATCACGCTGTCGAGCAGATGATCATCGACTTTCTGCTGCGCCGACGCAGGCAGGCTGGCGCCGATCAGAAGCGCGCAACAAAGCACAAAACCCATCGCGAGGTGGCTCAACGCCCCCGTCGCGACGCGATTTCCGCGCCGTCGTATCTGCCCCCGACCCACCACTAGCCGTCTTCCTGGTGCAAAAGAACTGTAACCGACGCAAAGCCGCCAATCGCCACCGGTACGAGCACCGAAGCCATCGACGAGATCAAGCCGGCCACCCCCATCTGACGAGACACTTCCGCCAGTACGAAAAACCCAAAGCCGAACACCAGCCCTCCGACGACCTTAGTTTGTATCTTGCCGAACCGGAAGGACCGCAATGCCACAGTGCCCGCCAAAAGCACCATGATGGCGAACTGAATTGGGCGCGTCAGAAGGCTGGCGTATTGCACCCGGAAGGCTTTTGCCGGCAGCCCGGCGCGTTCGGCCAGCTGGATCAGGCCGGGCAGCTGCCAGAAGGAGACCGACAGTTCAGACCCGAGAGTCTCGTTGACCTCGGTTGGCGTCAGATAGGTGCTGATCTGGTAGCTCTCGAAGCGCTCCGGCGCCGTTCGCGACCGCTCCACGGTGGCGTCGGTCAGATCCCAAAAGCCATCGCGCAACTCGGCGTGCCGGGCTTCGACGTGTTCGACGAAGGCGCCGCGCTTGTCGAATTGCACCACCTGGACGCCGGCCAGGCTGCGGCCCTGGTTCGAGGCGGTCGTTGCCGACATGACGGACGAACCATCCACGCCGTCCTGGCGCAGCCATTGGCCGGCGGATGAGCCGCTGAACAGGCTGGATTTCTCGCCGAACGCTGTCGCGTAGACCTCTTCGGATTTGGCGCGCGCGGCGGCGGCGAGCGGGTTGTAGGTGGTATTGGCGAACACGCCCAGCGCCAGCGCGACCGCCAATCCGGGCGCCAGGAACTGCCAGACCGACATGCCGGCGGCGCGCGTGACGGTGATTTCGGCGCTGCGGTTCAAGGTCAGGAAGGCGCCGATGGTGCCTGCGAGGATCGCGAATGGCATCGTCAACTCGGCGAACGAGGGCAAGCGCAAGAGCACGATCCACAGCACCGAGGTCATCGGGATGGCGCCGGACTTGCCGGCGATGCGCAGGATTTCCACCAAATCAATCATGAAAATGATGACAAGGCAGAGTGCAAAAACGCTGCAAATTGTAAAAAATACGCGCTTTGCGATGTAACGTTGCACAATTCCAAACAGAGTCACGATGCGCTCCTCGCCCGTAAGGCGCGTGGCATCGGCAACCTGGCGAACAGCTCGGCGATGGCTCGGTTGTTGGCTTCAATTTGGCGTGAGATCGGCGCCAGCAGCTGCGGCGCCCAGATTGACAGCGCCGCGACCGCAAACCCGAACAGTGGCAGCCCATAGACAATCACGACCGCGGACGCCTGCGACGCGAACATATTCTGCGCCGCCACGCCGCCGAGTTTCAATCCTGCCGCCAGACTGAACGCCGAGACTTGCGCCTGGGTCCGCCCTTGGCGTGTGGTCTGCGCCTGGCCCAGGAACGCCACCACCAGGGCTACGATCATGAAGGGATAGAACAGGTCGACAAACCGCTGATGCAACTCGGCTCGGTAGCTGCCCGGGTTCATGACGTAATAGGGTTCTTTGGGATCTGGATAGAGCAGCTCGAACAGATAGCGCGCATGTGGCTTGGGGCCCTCGGCCCGGCCCGCCTCGCTGATGGTGGAGAGGTCGAGCACATAGCTCTCGAACTCGATGATGCTGGCCGGCTCTTTGGCCGTGCGGCGCACAATCTGGCCGTCGCGCAGGATGAGATAGTTCTTCACGCCGCGCTTGGTGATGTCGCCGTTGTTAGCCAGGTACGTCATGGATTCCGTTTTCGAGCGGGTGTCGCTGAGGATCAGTCCAAGCAGGTGCCCGCCGCCGTCGCGCTCGCGGATGTGGAAAGTGAGTCCCTCTTCCGGGGACGCAAACTGGCCCGGCTGCAGCACCTGGGCGATCAGGTCGGTGCGGATTTTGTTGGCGACATCGTTGAGCGCGCGCAGGCTCCAAGGCGTCACGAGAAAGCTCGAAAGCAGCAGCCATCCTGCTACCAGCGCCGCTAGCACCATCAGCGGCTGCGCGATGCGCCAGACCGTCGCCCCCGCCGCCGTCAGCACGATCAGCTCGCTGTCGCCGTTCATGCGATTGAGCGTATGCAATGCGGCAATCAGCAGGGCGATCGGCGCAATGATGGTGAGGATATCGGGCAGCACCAGCAGCGTCAAAAGGAAGAACGTCGAGCTGCCCTGCCCTTCGGAGGTCATGACGCTCAGCTGCTTCAAGGCCATGGCAATCCAGACCACCGCCGTCAGCGAGACGAGGATCATCACCAGCGCGCCCAGCGCCTGCCGGAAGATGTAGCGGCCGAACAGTGTCATGCCAGCTCGATTGCCCCATAGCCGATGCAGACCCCTCCGGACGTTGTCCCGAAGGAATCACGTGTTGCCGCAGCTCCCAAACCGACCCTGTCTGCGCATGGTGTCGGAAATTCGGCAAGTGCGGTTTTACGGCTTGCGCCCGCGAAGGCTTATTCCGTAACGTATCTGCAGCGTTGCGTCCTGCTCGCTTCGGCCCCCAGCTCCCGGATTCCCCATGTCAACGATGCCCGCGATTTCCTTTGCCGCTTTTGGTGCGCCCGCAACCAAGGCCGTTGCCGTGCTGGCGCAACCTAATCTGGCGCTGGGCGCCCAGGCTAAGGCGCTCGACAAAGCGCTGAGCGGGCAGCTCACCCGGGGCGCCGGGATTGCCGGATTTACGGGTGCGCGCAAGACGGTGATGCAACTCCTGGCGCCAGCGGACTCGAACCTGGACCGAGTGGTTGCTGTCGGCTGTGGCGAGTTGGAGACGGCGGGTGAACAGGTCTGGGCCGAGATCGGCGGCTATGCCTTCAGCCAGCTGTCGGCCAAGAAGACCGAGGCTGCAACCCTGGTCGCCGATGTCGCTGGGCCGGATGCGGCAGCGGCCTTGGCGATGGGCGCGGCCCTGCGCAGCTACACCTTCAAGAAATTCAAAACCAAGGCCAAGCCCGGCGAGAGCAACGGCGAGGGGCTGACAAAGCTCGTCATCCAGTGCAAGGAGCCGGATAAGGCGGCTGCGCACTTCCAACGCTTGAAATCCATCGCCGAGGGCGTCTTCATCGCCCGCGATCTGGTCAACGAGCCGGCCAACACGCTCGGCCCGGTTGAGTTCGCCGCCGAAGCCGAGAAACTGGCGAAGGTCGGCGTGACGGTCGAAGTGCTCGACGTCGATCAAATGACCCAGCTGAAAATGGATGCGCTGCTCGCCGTCGGACAAGGCAGCGTCCGCCCGTCCCGCATGGTCATTATGCAATGGCACGGCGCCGACAAGAAATCCGCAAAACCCGTGGCCTTCATCGGCAAGGGCGTGGTGTTCGACACCGGCGGCATCTCCATGAAGCCAGCCAAAGGCATGGAGGACATGAAGGGCGACATGGCGGGCGCGGCCTGCGTAACCGGGCTCATGCATGCGCTGGCGTCGCGCAAAGCAGCCGTGAACGCCGTCGGCATCATCGGCATCGTCGAGAACATGCCGTCCGGCAACGCCATGCGTCCCGGCGACATCATCGGCTCCATGTCCGGCCAGACCATCGAGGTCTTGAACACCGACGCCGAAGGCCGCCTGGTGCTCGCCGATTGCCTGCACTACTGCCAGGAGCGCTTCAAGCCGAAAGCAATGGTCAACCTCGCCACGCTGACCGGCGCCATCATGGTGGCGCTGGGCAAGGAGTACGCGGGGCTGTTCTCCAACAACGACAAGCTGGCCCAGTGGCTGCACGAAGCCGGCGAGGCGACCTCCGAGCGGCTGTGGCGCATGCCGATGGACGCGGCCTACGACAAGGACATCGACTCTAAGAACGCTGACATGAAGAACATTGGCGGCCAGTACGGCGGGGCCATCACGGCGGCCCAGTTCCTGAAACGCTTCGTCGGCGATGTGCCGTGGGCGCATCTGGACATCGCCGGTGTCGCGCTGGCGTCCAACCGCACGGAGATTTCGGAAAGCTGGAGTTCGGGTTTTGGCGTCCGGCTGCTTGATCGTCTGGTGGCGGATCGATACGAGGGTTGAGCAACGCCGCGAATAACCTTTGCTACCATTTGGCGTTGCTGTGATGCGAAGCTTATCGCACAATGCTCGTGTCAATGGCGCTAGTGTTTACAGGTGGCGCCTGCAGATGGAGCAGGGAATGTTCGGATTGTTCAGCCGCCACTGGCGAGGCGCGATAGGCGTTTGGGTTGGCCTCGCGTTTTCTTTGATACTCCCCGTAGCAATGTTCTTTGTCATGATCTACTCGCAGGCATATCTGGAGCTTGATCGGGGTCCCTATGCACGTATGGCGGGTGCAACAGGCGGGGCGATATTCTCGACCCTTGCGGCCATTTGGCTGTTGGTGGGAAATTGGCGGACTGCTTCCAAATCGATATCGCCCCGGCGCTGGTTCGTCACGCGGTGGCTCTCTCGCATTGTTGCGCTGGCAGGGGCCGCGGCAACGTGCTTGCCATGGCTCTATATTGCCCCCCAAGCAGTGACGAACATGCAGGCCATCCTCAAAGATCAGGATTATGTCGGCCAAAAGCCGGCGTACACTTTGGACGTTAATGGCGACGAATTGGCCGTGACCGGTTGGGTGACTTGGAGCCTGCAAGATGCGTTGGTGAAAGCACTGGACGACAATCCTGGCGTCCGAACGTTGGTTCTGAATGGGCCCGGAGGCAATGCGGCTGTCGGGCTTCGCATGTCAAATCTTATCAGGAGCCGCCAGCTTGATACGATGACAACTCGTTTCTGCGCCAGTTCTTGCACGATCATGTTCGCTGGTGGTCACCGCCGCTTGATTCAGAAAGGCGCCCGGTTGGCCTACCATGAACTCTTTGCGACCTTCAAAACGACGAGCGGCGGTTGGAATCCGATGATCGATTTGCTCGAGTCCCGTTACCGAGACGTTTGGCGGGCGGAGGGTGTCCCAAGCGATTTCATCGACCATGTATTTCGCACTCCGAGCGATCAGGTCTGGACACCCGCCGCGGAGGAGTTGCTTGCGGCAAACGTGGTGACTGATGTCGTCGATTGAAGGCTACAGCACCATGAGACGCAAGGGATCAGAAAGCCGTTCACTCCCGTAACGTAAAGAGTTGATTTTTATTGCCAACGGATGTTTGTTTTCCATAATATATATTATGCGAATGGAATGATAGGCGGCCCGATCGCCGCATTTACGGTTTGTTAACGCGGATTTTGGACTTGCACGTCCCAAGCCCGCTGCCCGGAGCGCTTCTTGCAGTCTCCTGCTGAGTTGATCCGGAGTGGCCGGACGACCCCTGGGAGAACAATGGCATGGCAATCAGGAACACCATCAACGGCAAGTCCGGCGCAGACACCTTGTTCGGCACATATGACATTGATGTCATGAACGGCTTGGGTGGCGACGACAGCCTTTACGGGCTGGGTGGCAACGACACCTTGTACGGCGGCCTTGGCAACGATCAGCTGTTTGGCGGCGATGACAACGACCGCTTGAATGGTGGCGTGGGCAACGATTGGCTCAGCGGCGACTGGGGCAATGATGTGCTCAGCGGCGGCCTGGGATCGAACTTCCTGCAAGGCGGAGCGGGCAACGACACCATGTTGGCCGGGAAAGGCCAGGATGTGTTCGACGGCGGCGACGACATCGATACCGTCAACTTTGCCGGGCACAGCGCCATTCAACTGATCATGAACGACGTCGGCTCAACCAGCCTGGCGTTCTCGGCCAGCCAGCCGGTCGTCAGCATCCATGGCGTCGAGAACGTCTGGGGATCGGGCTTCGGCGACACCATCTTCGGCGACGCCGGCGACAACCGCATCCTGGGCAACGGCGGCGCCGACACGTTGGGCGGCGGCGCTGGTAATGACTATGTCTCGGGGGGCGCTGGTCTCGACGTCATTTCGGGCGGAATCGGTTCGGACACGCTGGCCGGCGGCGTCGGCAACGATCAGTTCGTGATCGACCGTACGGATGCAGCGAACGCCAATGGCCTCTCCTACGGCCAGGACCTCATCACCGACTTCCGGCGCGGCGACGCCGTGGTGCTGTCTGGCTTCACATTCGACGATCCGAATTTCACACTCGCCAGCCGGGTCAACGTCACCGACAGCGTGACGGGCACGACAGTGTCCGTTCACCTTTTCGAGTTCGGCGCCGAAGTTGGCGTTGTCGACGTCGCCTTCTTGGCGGATACCCATTTTGCCTCAACCGCCGCAATGATCGCTGCGCACGCGCTCCTCTAACCAAGGCTGATCGGCGACTGGGTGTCAGGCGCTAAGGCGAGCGCACGGGGGGCTTGGACTGCGGCAAGCGTCGGGTCATAAGTGCCTGACACCTAGCCCCCGGAGCCCGCATGTCCGACCCCCGCAAAACTCTTGCCGATCTCGTCGCCGTCATGGCTGCTTTGCGCGCGCCAAAAACCGGCTGCCCTTGGGACTTGGAGCAGACCTTCGCGACCATCGCGCCCTACACCATCGAGGAGGCCTACGAGGTCGCCGACGCCATCGCGCGCAAGGATATGTCGCACCTGAAAGAGGAACTCGGCGATCTGCTCTTGCAGGTTATCTATCACTCGCAGCTGGCGTCCGAGGAGAAGGCCTTCACGCTCGACGACGTGATCGACGGCATCACGCGCAAAATGATCCGCCGGCATCCGCATGTGTTCGGCGACGAGGCGGCGCGCACGGCGGCGCTGGCCAAGGATTTCTGGGAAAGGATCAAGGCCGAGGAGCGGGCGGCGGCGGGCAAGGCCGCAAAGCCCAAGGGCGTGCTGGCCGATGTGCCGTTCGGAATGCCGGCGCTGACGCGAGCTGTCAAGTTGCAGGGCAAAGCCGCGCGGGTCGGGTTCGACTGGCCCGACAATGGGCCGGTGTTCGCCAAGATCCGCGAGGAAGTGGCGGAACTGGAAGAGGTGGTCGGCGGGACGGACCGCGCCCGCATCGAGGATGAGTACGGCGACCTCTTGTTCGTGATGGCCAATCTAGCACGCCACCTGGAGATCGATCCCGAGGACGCCTTGCGCGGAACGAACGCCAAGTTCACGCGGCGGTTCGCGCATATTGAAGCGGCGTTGGCGGCCAAGGGCAAAACGCCCGCGCAGTCGGATTTGGCCGAGATGGACGCGCTCTGGAACGAGGCCAAGGCGGCGGAGAAATCGTAGGGCGCATTAGTCCTCTTTGCCGTAATGCGCCGCAGGTGCCCGACATGACCTCCGGCGGCGCAATACGGCGCGAAGAAAGTGCGCCTATCGACGCCCTACGTTCCAGCTGTCCCGACATGCTCCGGCCGCACGCCGAGCCCGATCAATCGTGTCGGGATGGTCCGCAGGCCCGGCAACGAGAGCATCGTCCGCAAAATCCAAGGCGCGCGAAATGGTTTGTCGGCGTTGAGCGCCTTACCGATGACGTTGCGCTGCAGCGCAATCTGCAGGTTCTGCGTCATGCGCGTCGGCCATAGCCGGCGTGCCTGCACGGCGGCAAGGTCGGCATCCGTCAGCGTGCCAGCTCGCAAGGGCCGCGACAGGATGTTGGCCGCCGCCACGGCATCCTGGATGGCGAGGTTGATGCCGATGCCGCCCACCGGCGACATGGCGTGAGCCGCATCGCCGATCATGAGCAGGCCGCTCCGGTGCCACGTTTTCAGGCGATCGACCGTAACCGTCAGCAGTTTTATGTCGTCCCAGCTTTTCAGTTCCTCCGCGCGTCCATCGCGCGCAATTGGCAGCGCCGCAGCGACCGCCGCACGGAATGCTTCCAGCCCCTTGGCGCGCATAGTTTCGCTCGATCCCTTGGGAATGACAAAGCCGCACTGCCAGTAGGTGTCACGGTTGATCATTACTGAGATCTGGCCACGGTCGAAGCGGCCGGTGCTTTCGGTGGTGTCGGACGGCAGCCGGGCCAAGTGGAACCAGAACACGTCCATGGGCGCGCCGAGATCATCCACCTTGAGCCCAGCGCTTTCGCGGATGGTCGAATGCCGCCCATCGGCGCCTACGGTCAGCGCGGCGCGAATATCAACCGGCCCCGCTGGCGATACGGCGTGCACGCCAACAATCCTGCCGTTCTCCTCACTCAGCGTTTGCGCTGAAGTGCTCATTTCCAGATGGAAATTCGGATAGGCCTTGGCTTTGCTGGCCAAGAACGCAAGGAAATCCCACTGCGGGATCATGGCGATGTAGGCCGCCACGACGTTGAGCCATTTGAAG
The DNA here is from genome assembly GCA_031393505.1 of Hyphomicrobiaceae bacterium. GTDB lineage: Bacteria > Pseudomonadota > Alphaproteobacteria > Rhizobiales > Hyphomicrobiaceae > JANYHF01. The sequence goes on from JANMVX010000223.1 coordinate 23,679, forward strand.
TTGGCGACCCGAAAACTTTCGTCGCCGAACTTGCCGTTGAGATGGTCCACCTTCTGGTGCGGCAGCTTCAGGAAATCGTCGAGCATCCCAAGCTCGTGCAGCACTGTGAGCGTCGAGGGATGGATGGTGTCGCCGCGGAAATCGCGGAAGAAGTCGGCGTGTTTTTCAAGCACCACAACCGGGACGCCGGCGCGCGCCAGCAGCAGGCCCAGCATCATGCCAGCAGGTCCGCCGCCGGCGATGCAACAGGTGGTGTCGATGGTCGCCGCCACTGGATGGCTCCGTCAAACCTCAACGATATGGGCTATATCTCGCCCCATGCTTGCCAGGCGCGCATCGAGACGGCCACGCCGGGTTGTATCCACGCGCAGTTTCATCCGCACGCGTCCTTCGTCGGTCATGGAGCGGTCCAGCACTTCGGCATTGCCGTGTAGCCAGCTCAGGAACGCGCCCTGGCCCGCGTCCACGTCCAGCGTCAGCGTGCGGTCGCGCTTGCCGATGCGCGCATCGACAGCTTCAAGCAGAGCAGGAACGCCCTCGCCTGTCACTGCCGAGACAACCATCGCGCCCAATTCTTCGCGCGTCGCCCGGTGTTGCAGCTCCTCCAGCCGCTCGGGCGGCACGAGATCGGCCTTATTCCAGACCTCCAGGATCGGACAGTCCGGCCCCTCGACTGGGATGCCCAGCTCCGTCAGCACCTTCAGCACATCGGCGCGCTGGGCGTCGCTCTCGCTGGCGGCGATGTCGCGGACATGGAGGATGATGTCGGCCTCAAGCACCTCTTCCAGCGTGGCGCGGAAGGCGGCGATCAGCATGGTCGGCAATTCGGAAATGAACCCGACGGTATCGGCCAGAATAAGTTTGCGGCCAGACTCGAGCTTCACCTCGCGCATGGTGGGATCGAGCGTGGCGAACAAGAGGTCCTTGGCGAACACACCCGCGCCCGTCAGCTTATTGAATAGCGTCGACTTGCCCGCGTTCGTATAACCGACCAGCGCCACGATGGGATAGGGCGTCTGTTTGCGCCCGCCGCGATGCAGTTCGCGCGTGCGCTTCACTTTCTCCAGGTCAACCTTGATTGCGTCGATGGTGTCCTGGAGCATGCGCTTGTCCAGCTCCATCTGCGTCTCGCCAGGGCCGCCGAGGAAGCCAGAGCCGCCGCGCTGGCGCTCAAGATGGGTCCAGGCGCGCACCAGCCGACTCTTGGCGTAGGTCAGGTTGGCCAACTCGACCTGCAGCTTGCCTTCCGCGGTACGGGCGCGCTTGCCAAAAATCTCCAGGATCAGGCCTGTGCGATCCACCACCTTGGCGCCAAGCGCCTTTTCCAGATTGCGCTGTTGCACCGGGCTCAGGGCAAAATCGATCACCACCAGATCGAGATGCTCCTCCGTCACCAGCGCCTTGATTTCGGCGACCTTGCCGCTGCCGATCAATGTGGCCGGGCTGATCTCGCGCAATGTGGCGAAGCCGCTGGCGACAACCTCAAGATCGATGGCGGCCGCTAGGCCCAGCGCCTCGGCCAATCGGGCGTCGGGAGCGTGCAGCGTGCCATTGGCCGCAGCCTTCACGGACGCCGGATGACCGGGCGATAGGATCGGCACAAACACCGCCGCCCGCCCGGTCTTTTTTCTGAGATCATGGATGATCTTACCGGTTGGCGAAGTTTTGACCTCGTCAATGGTGTCATCGTGGTCGTCTTTTTTGCCGCTCAAGAGGCTCCGCCTTATGCGTCGCCCGGCTCGTGATCCTGGAGGTTGATCGGCGAGCCCGGCATGATGGTGCTGATGGCGTGCTTGTAGACCAACTGCGCGTGCCCGTCACGCCGCAGCAGCACGCAGAAATTGTCAAACCAAGTCACGACGCCTTGGAGTTTGACGCCGTTGACGAGGAAGATGGTGAGGGAGATCTTGTTTTTGCGTACGTGGTTGAGAAACGTGTCCTGGAGGCTTTGCGCCTTTTCTGCAGCCATTGGGGGCGTCCGTTCTTGTTCTGTTGCTTTTTTGCGGTCTTCTTATGTGTGGCGACGCGTCAACCGGTACAAGGATCGCGCTGAGGTATCGTGGACAAAGTAACCCATTCGTGGGCACACGGCCAATAGCAAACTGCAACCGTCCATCAGCATTTGTGCGTGTGAGACCATTCATACGTAATTTAGCGTAGTTCATTCGGATGACGTCGCGCCGCTTCCAGAACCAAGGCGCGCAGGCGCAACGTCAACTCGCCGGGCGCGCCATTCCCGATCGACTTGCCGTCAATGCTGGTCACCGGCATGACGAACATGGTGGCGCTGGTGACGAAAGCCTGTCGCGCAGCGAGCGCTTCGGCGACCGTGAACGGCCGTTCGACGATCTTCAGATTCTCTCGCTTGGCCAGATCAAACAGCACGGTTCGCGTCACGCCGCGCAAAATGCCGGCGTCCGCGGGACGGGTGACGATTTCGCCGTCGCCGGTCACAATCCAGGCGTTGGCTGACGCGCCTTCGGTGACGAAGCCGTCGCGGTCCACCATCCAGGCTTCCTTGGCATTCGAGCCGCGCGCCTCTTCCTTGGCGAGGACGGGGGCCAAGAGTTGCACCGTCTTGATGTCGACCCGCCCCCAGCGGATGTCCGGCATGGTCACGACAGCGATGCCATTTTCGGCCAGTGCATCGCCCTTGGCGAGCGGCTGTTGACGCGCCAGGCACATCACCGTGCGCGGGGTATCGGGATCTGGAAACAGGAAGTCGCGTTTGGCGACGCCGCGGCTCACCTGAAGATAGACCATGCCTTCGGTGACGCGGTTGCGCCGAACCACTTCGCGCATGACATGTTCGAGCGATGAGCGGTGCAAGGGCATGTCCATGCCCAGCTCATCGAGCGAACGCTCAAGCCGATCCAGGTGCGGCGCCTCATCAATGATCCGTCCGGCAATCACCGGGCAGACCTCGTACACCGCGTCGCCGAACAGGAATCCGCGATCCTCCGAGTGGATCATGGCGTCGCGATAGTCGCAGTAGCGGCCGTTGACATAGATGGAGCGCGCCATGGAGTTTGCCATTCAGGGTTGGGTGTAGGTTGGGTCAAGCGTTTCAGCGCGACCCAACATTTGTGCGCAAGGACTTTCCGCGTGTCGCGGCTTGTGGTCGCCAAGTTGGGTCGCGCTAAACCGCTTGACCCAACCTACGTGTTGCCGCCATTGCCGCGATCCGACGAATTCACGCCGAGCGTGCGCAACTTCCTATGCAGCGCCGAGCGCTCCATGCCGACGAACTCCGCCGTCTTGGAGATATTGCCGCCGAACCGGTTGATCTGGGCAATGAGGTAATCGCGCTCGAAGATTTCGCGCGCGTCGCGCAGGGGCTTGCTCATCAGGTGCTCGGCCCCGCCGTTGGCCGCGAACGGCACGCTGGAGCCGATTTCGTCCGGCAGCATCTCGGCCGTGATCGGAGACCCCGGCTCGCCCCCGCACATGATCAGCAGGCGTTCGATGTTGTTGCGCAGCTCGCGCACGTTGCCTGGCCAATCATGGGCTTGCAGCACGGCCATGGCGTCGTCGGCGATCGGGCGTGGCGGCAGGCCGGACGAGGCCGCGATCTGCTGTATGAAGAAGCGCACCAGTTCCGGAATATCGTCGCGGCGCTCGGAGAGCCCCGGCACCTTCAATGGCACCACGGCGAGGCGATGATAGAGATCCTCGCGGAACTTGCCTTCCGTGATCAGCGCTTCCAGGTCGCGTCCGCTGGACGAAATGATGCGCACGTCGACATGCACTTTGTTGGCGCCGCCGAGTCGCACGAATTTCTGCTCCACGAGTACGCGGAGGATCTTGCCCTGCGTCTCCATCGGCATGTCGGAGACTTCATCGACAAAAAGCGTGCCGCCATGAGCCGCTTCCAGCGCACCCACTTTGCGCGGACCGCCCAGCCGATCCTCGGTGCCGAACAGTTCCTCCTCGACGATGTCAGGCGAGAGCACAGCGGCGTTCAGCACCACGAACGGCCCATTGGCGCGCGCCGACTTGGCGTGCAGCATGCGCGCCGTCAACTCCTTGCCGCTGCCCGACGGGCCAGCAATCAGCACCCGGCTGTTGGTGGGGGCGACCCGATCGAGCGACGACTTGAGCTGATTGATCGCCGTCGACTTGCCGATCATCTCGGAGCTGACGGTGGATTTCTCGCGCAGCTCCTTAACCTCGCGCTTGAGGTTGGTCGCCTCCATGGCGCGCTGACACACCAGGATCAGCCGGTCCGATTTGAACGGCTTTTCGATGTAGTCGTAGGCGCCACGCCGGATGCCCGTCACAGCTGTTTCGATGTTGCCGTGGCCGCTGATCAGGATCACGGGAAGATCCGCATGCTGTTTCTTGATTAGGTTCAGCACTTCCAGCCCATCGAGCCGGCTGCCCTGCAGCCAGATGTCGAGCACCACCAGCGAGGGGCGGCGCTGCTCCAGTGCCGCGAAACACTCCTCAGAGTCGCGTGCTGAGCGGGTAGCGAACCCCTCATCCTCAAGGATACCGCTCACTAGGTCGCGAATGTCGGCTTCGTCGTCGACGATCAGCACATCGGAGGTCATGTTTCACTCCATTTCAACGTCATCACTCGGCCGCCTGCTCGGATGGCACGGGCCCAAATTGCGCAGATTTCGGGCCGCTCTCGGCGCCCGATTGAAGGATTGGCAACACCATGCGGACGGCAGCGCCGGTGGGGCGCTCCGGAGTTACCGGCGCGTCCTCCAACAGCAGCGTGCCACCATGTTGTTCTGTCACCCGGTGCACCACGGCCAGGCCAATGCCGGTGCCCTTGGCTCGGGTCGTCATATACGGTTCCACCAGCCGGTTGCGGTCCTTTTTTGGCAACCCACAGCCATTGTCGATCACCGACACGATCACTTTTGCGCCCGTGGTGGACACGGTGGCTTCGATCTGTCCGCGATAGGCCGATTTATCGCCCGCCTGCTCTTTGGCCGCCTGAATGGCCTCGGTGGCGTTCTTGACCAGATTGGTCAGCGCCTGGCTCAGCAAACGACGGTCGCAAAACATGATGACGGGGTCGGACGGCAACGTGACCTTGAAGTCGATGTCCGACTGGGACAGTTGATAGAGATCGACCGTCTGACTCACCACCTCGCCGACGTTTTGCGCCTCCATCAGCGCTTTTGGCATGCGGGCAAAGCTGGAAAACTCATCGACCATGCGTCCGAGATCGCCCACTTGGCGGATGATCGTGTCGGTGCATTTCTCGAAGATGTCGCGATCAACCTGAATGACGTGGCTGTACTTGCGCTTCAGGCGTTCGGCCGAGAGTTGTATCGGCGTGAGCGGGTTCTTGATTTCATGGGCAATGCGCCGCGCCACGTCCGCCCAGGCCGACGTGCGCTGGGCCGTCACCAGCCCCGTGATATCGTCGATGGTGACCACGAAACCGTAGTCGCGATCTCCCGAATGCTCGCGCGTCACCTGCACGATGAAGTGCCGCTCGGCGCCCGATATCGTCAGGTCCACCTGCTCCTGGGTACGGTCACGTCTGGCGTTGGCCTTGGCCTGTCCAAGCACATGCGCCATTTCCGGAAAAACGTCCGTAAACGAACGGCCCGTCAGCGCGTCGGCGTCCCGTCCCAGCAGCTGCAAGGCCGAGCGGTTCACAAGATTGATTTTTCCGCCCGCGTCCAATCCAATCACGCCGGCGGTCACGCCCGACAGCACGGCCTCGATGAAGCGCCCGCGTTCGGCGATCTGGCCGTTAAAGGTCACCAGGTCGTCGCGCTGTTTCTTCAGCTCGCTGCTCATGGTGTTGAAGGTTTCCGACAGCTGCGCCATGTCGCCTTCCGATTCCCGGTACGGCAGGCGGACGTCGAGGTTGCCTTGCGAGATCAGCTGCGCGGCGCCGATCAAGCGCCGGATCGGGCTGACCAGAATGTTGGCGAACCACATGCCGGCCCAGATGGCCGAGAGCAGCAGCGTCAGCGCCAGCTCCATATGCATCAGTCCGTAAGCGATCTGCGTGCCCGCACGCCGGTCCTGCATCTGGCGGAATTCGGTCTCATGGCGTTCCGCGGCGCGGACTTGTTCAAGCACAGCTCCGTTCACCTCGCGCACCACGTAGAGGTAAGTATCCGGCAGGCTGCCGATCTTCTGTATCGCGCCGACCTGGTCGAGGCCGTCATGCGGCGGTACGAGCACCACGTCGCCGGCACGCGCCATGGTCATCAGCGGGCGTGGCGGCGGCGTGTACTTCGGCGCCAGTGGGGGCGCGGATAGGACCTCGCCGCGCCCGTCGATGAGGTAGGCGCCGGGCAGATTGCGCAGTTGCGCCTGTTGGAAGAGTTGCAGCTGAAACTGTTCGGGATTGGTCCGAAAAAGGCTGGCGCGCTCCTCGATGTCATTGGTCATGGCCAAGACGTCGGAGCGGATGACTTGGCCGTGCTCCTGAAGGTAGGCCTGAGCCACCACGAGGGAATTCACGATGATGTTCTCGGTGCCCTTGGAGAACAGATGATCGAGCGCGCGGTTGAGCGAGGCGCTGGCGAAGAGAGCCAGGATGATGGCCGGCAACACGGCGATGACCGAGAACAGCCCGACGATGTTGACGTGCAGCCGCGCGCCGGCAGCGTGCCTGAGCCGGGCGCGCCAAAGCTCCAGCACCTGCAGCGCGATGACGACCAGCATGGCGGCGACCAACACCAGATCGATCAGCAGGATGCTACGGACGACCGAATTGGTGGGAATGATCGGTGTCAGGCCGGTCAGGATCAGATAGGTGCCGAAACCCGACAGCAGCGCCAGAATGACGATGATGAGGCCAAGATAAAAGGCTGGGCTGGACGGCTGCTGCAAGCCGCCGTTGAACTCCGCGGACGCCGACGAGCGAGGCAATAGCAGTCGCGCCAAGGCCTTGACCAGGTCGCGCGCGCGCACGACGCTCGGGTTGTCCCAAAAGGTGGTCGACTTGGCGGACAAAGCAGAAATCCGTGTTTTTGACACCACAACACTGGCCGCGAGGCCACAATTTGGCGCCGGACTCCCCGCGCAAGTGACTGGACCCGTGTCTTTTTTCGGCGGCGCTTGTGGCCAGCGACACGACAAGACATCGCGATTGTTGCAGAATAGTGACAGAGACGGCGTATCAGGTCACGCCATCACGGGTCAAGCCGCATAGTCAGGCACATCAACATAAGTATTTTTCTTGGGGACTGAGACTGAAACCAGCGGTCAAAAGTAGTGACCTGCAGACGCACAGCGTGTTTTTTTCCTCTCCCGTGCTTTCGTGGAGAGGAGACCGCCCCCATGCGCGGAGGCGCAAAACAACGGGGCAGCGCGTTTCAGCGCAAGCGCTGGGCGGTCGGTGAGGGGCAGGACTTGCTCCGGCCCAGATCAAACAAACTCAGAACATACAGGCCTACCGCGTACCACGCCTCATCCGGCCCCCATTGTTTTGCGCCTCCGCGCAGGTGGCCACCTTCTCCCCGTAAGCACGGGGAGAAGGAAAAGGGGGCTCCGCATTCTGATCACGACAGGTCGAACCGCTTGAGCGACGGTATGATGGGGCTCTTGAGCTACCGGCCTTCGCGGCGCAACGCGGCTTCCAGGCGCTGGGCCAGTCCGCGCAGGACATCGCCGTCCGGCATGGTGTCGGCGAGGCCGACGGGGGGCTGGCCGGAGGCGTCCAGCTTCGGGGCCGCTGGCGCGGAAGCCGCTGTGGCGGCTGCGACCGCAGCAAGCGCGGCGGCGGTTGGCGCTCCCGTGCCCAGGGCTCCTGGCGGGCGTACCCCGAAGGCGCCGCGCTGCAGGCGGGCCAGTCCCGGCGCTGGCGGGTAGGCGGGCGGCGGGGGAATTGAGGGTCGCTGGGTCGGCGGGACATCGCCCAACGGTACGGGCGCCGGGGCCAACGGCAACACCGTTGGGTTGCTGTTGATCACCAGTGCAGCGGGTTGCGGCTCTTGGATCGGCGCAGCCGGAGGGGGCGTCGCGGGGGCTGGCCGGCGGGTTGTCGGCGTCGCGGCCACCGCTTCGGCCATTTCCAGCGCGGGAGTTGATGGGGCCGCCTTCCGTTGCGCCGCCTGTTCCTGCAGGTGCCCGTTGACCGCCTGACTGATGGCGCCTGTCACCGAGGCCGTCTGCAGAATCGGCGTGCTCGGCGCCCGGGCGGCCTCCAGCGGGACGTCAATAGGAACGGGAGCGGTCTGCTGCAGCGGTGGAGCGGGTTGCTGATAGTGGCGTGCGGCATCGTTGGCGCTGGCAAGCATGGCCGCAGCGACGGCTTCGTCATAATCGGTCAATTCGGCAGCGCCATTGGCCTCGGCGGCATAGGCCGCATCGCCGTTGAGATTTGGCCCTTTCGCGGGAGCCGCTTCCGAAGCGACTCTCCTGCGCGTGGTTTTCGCCGGTCCGGACGCCGCCACGCCAGCGCTGGCGGGGGTCTCTTTCGCTTTCCCGCGCGACAGAATTCCGCCAGCAAAAACGCCGCGCCGCTCGTTCTTTTGTTCGGCTTTGCGCACAACAGACAAGAGTTCGTCCAGCTGACGGTCGCTCAGCGGATCGCCATAAAACGGGCCCAGCGCCAAGGTGCATCCGGCCGCCCGCAGAGCAGCAATGTCTTCGAGAGATTCGACGCCGTCTGCGATCACGGGCCGTCCGAGTTCGCGCGCCAGCGCCGAGATGCCGCGCACCAGCGGCGCGCCCGGCCCATCGCCCAGTGCGTCGAAGCACAGCCAGCGATCGAGCCGGATGCCATCGATGGCGAGCCGCGACAGATCGCCCAGCGGCACCTGTCCGGCGCCGAAATCCGCCAGGATTGCGCCGGCGCCGGCGCTGCGCAGCCAGTCCAGCACCTCGACGCCGCGCTCGGGGTTTTGGCGGATGGCGCTGTCGGAGACCTCTAGCCGCAGGCAGCCTTTCGGGAGGTTGTGCCGCCCGAGCAGAGTGCGCACTTCCTGCACAAACTCAGGTTGCAGCGGCAGCCTGTCGCCAAGATTTATGTTCACGAACAGCGGGTTCTCGGAGCGCGGCACGGCCTTGTGCCAGCCGATCGCGTCCTTGGCGGCCTGCTCAAGAATTTGCAGCGCCAGCTGCGAGGCGATGCCGGCCTGATCGGCGATGCGCATGAACTCGACCGGTCCCATGGCGCCCAGGGTCGGGTGCTCCCAGCGCAGGACGCACTCAAACCCGGCCAGCCGTTCGGGCGTGATCGAGTAGATCGGCTGGTACAGCGCAAAGATCTGTTTGCGTTCCATGGCCTTGCGCAGCTGAGCAGCATCGGCGCTGCGGTCGTCCTTGTCCGTGCGCATGGACGGCTGGAACACCTCAACGCGGTCAATGCCGCCGCGCTTGGCCTTGAACAGCGCCATATCCGCGTCCCGCATCAGATCGGTCGGCTCCACCTGATCTTCATGCAGGCCCGCGATGCCGGTGCTTGCGGTCAGGATCACTTCGCGGCCCGAAAACTTCATCGGACTGCGGACGGAGCGGCGCACGCGTTCGGCGAACACGGCCACTTCGCGCGCATCGCCGCCATTGCCCATCAGGATCGCGAATTGATCATTGGCGATGCGGGCCAGCGAATCCTGCGGCCCGACGTTTCGCATCAACCGCTTGGAAATGGTTAAGAGCATGCTGTCGGCGCGGATGGCGCCGTACTCTTCCTGGAGTTTTTCGTAGCGATCGATCTCGATCAGCAGCAGCGCCACCTTGCCGGCCGTCGCGTCCTGGCGCGACCGCGCGAAGCCGACGCCCAGGCGATCCAGGAACAGCTCGCGATTCGGCAGCCCGGTAAGATTGTCGCGCACGGCGTCCGTCACCATGCGCTCTTGTGCGCGCTTTTCGCGGGTGATTTCGCGCAACAGGCCAACGCAGCGCAGTCCCTTCTGATCGCTGATTGGCAAGCTCGCCGCGCGCAACGAGAACCAGCGATAGGAGCCGTCGCCGCTGCGCATCTGGAACTCCGACTGGATGTGGCCTGAACCCTTGTGCGCGAGGCCTTCGATCTGAGCCCGTAAGCGCTCGCGATCGCCGACGCGCAAATGCGCCAGCCAATCCTCCAGGCTGCAGGAGAGCTGTCCGCGCTGCAGGCCCAACACCTCTTCCATCATGCCGCCGGTGACGATATCTCCCCGTTTGGACGCCCATTCCCAGGTCGCCGCCCCCGCGCCCTCGATAGCGTAGTTGCGAGTTGCAGCGCCATCGGCCGAGCTGCTGACAGCGGTTTCTCCGGATCGGAATGCAAATTGCGTGACCGTGAAACCGATCAGCAGAACAATCAGCACCAGCCCGGATATCAGGCCCGCCGCGATGAACTCGCCATTCAGCTTGCCGATCGCCGCCATGGCCGCCGCAAAGGTCCAGACCATCAGAAGCAGCCAGCTGGGCAGCAACGCAAAGGCGCGGTCCTGGTTGGCCAAGATCAAATACAAAATGAACAGTGAGCCGAACGCCGCGATGACCAGGAACGACGCGCGCGCCAGCGTCGAGGCCAGCGCCGGATCGAGCGGAGCCATGGCCACCAGCGTCAGCTGCCCGGCGATCCAGACCAGCCAGAACATGCGGATCCAGCTGTGCCAGCGCGCGAGCTTCAAGAAGCTGTAGAGAAAGATCACCAGGCTGGCCGCGACGGCGGCCTCAGCAGCGGCGCGGTAGAGCGCGTTGTCCTCGGCGCTGAGCTTGAAGACGCGGTGCCAGAAACCGAAATCCACGCACAGGAACGCCAACACGCTCCAGGCGACCAATCCCGTGGTCGGGAACACCACCTTGTGGTTGGCGGCGAACAGGGCAGTCAGGAACACCGCCAGCAAGCCGGTGATGCCGAGCAGGATGCCGTTCAGCAGCGTACGCTCGCGTTGCTTGGCCTCATAGAGAAACGGCCTCCAGAGGGTCACGGAGGGAAAGTGCTCCGACGCCATTTCGGCAACGAACGTGACCGTCTGCCCCGGTTCGATGGTGAGCTGGAAAATATCCGCCCGGTCGCTAAGGACGCGCTCGGGAACGAAGCCCTGAGACGGGGTAATGGCCGAAATGCGCGCTGCGTCAAGATCCGGAAACAGGATGCCCGATCCGACGAAGGTGAACCGCTCAGCCACCACCCAACGGTCCATCGGCCGGTCCGTGGCGTTGCGCAGGGCAAACACGATCCAGGCCGGATTGGTGCCTGGAATCTGCGACTTCACCTCGACGCGGCCAGCCACGCCATCGGGGCCGGGCGCCGTCTCCACCTGCAGCTTGTCGCCGCGCCCAGCGTAGCGCTCGACCTTGGCGGTGAGATCAATCTTGGCCAGATCGCGGGTGACCTGCACGACCTCAAGGGCCTGGGCCGCGCCTACTCCCAGGGCGAACTGGGCCACCAATACCAGCACGAGCGCGCGACAAAGCACCGCCAGGCGCATCAGCGCCACCGGAAGAACGCCGCTCCTGAGAACCGCCCCAGGGCCCCTCTGGCGAGGCTCAAACGTCACGCCCCATCATCCTCGTTCGGCCTTGGCCGCTTTGGCGTCTTCGGCCACCAGCCCAAACAGCTTGTGGTCCTGCCAGGCGCCGTTGATCTTGAGATAACGCCGCGCCAACCCCTCGGCGCTAAAGCCGTTCTTCTCCAAAACACGCACGGACGCCACATTGTCCGGCAGGCATGCCGCCTCCAGCCGGTGCAACCAAAGATGCTCAAACACAAATGGCTGAAGAACGCCCACCGCCTGCGTCATGTAGCCTCGCCCGGCATAACCTGAACCCATCCAATAGCCGAGCGTCACGGCCTGGGTGACCCCACGGCGAACGTTGGTCAGCGAAAGCCCGCCAATCAGCGCGTGGTCGACGCCGCGGAAGACGAAAAAAGCGTAGCCAACCTGATCGTACAAATCCTTCTGATACTGCCGCAACCGTCGCCGGTACGAAGTGCGCGAAAGCTCGTCGCTGGCCCAGGTCGGCTCCCAAGGGGTTAGGAAACTCCGGCTGCGCGCGCGAAGATCGGCCCAGGCGGCGTAGTCGCTGCCGACAGGCAGGCGCAGAAAAACGTCTTCTCCCTGCAATTGCGGGAGATTGTCGCTCGCCGTCACCGATCTCAAAAACGCCATGCCAGATGCCTTTCGCGGCGCTGGAGTTGTTCAACCGAGCAATGCCACTGTTTGGCCCGCAAATTTGCCTTTTGCGCCCTGACCGACTTCCGACCAGACGAATGTCTTGGCTCGGAAAATGTCGTTCGCCAGCGCGCGCACGTCGGCGCCTGTCACGCTGTCGATCCGGCCGATCATGTCGCTGGCCGTTATCGGCGCGCCGTGCACCAGCACATGCCGCGCCAATTGTTCCGCTCGCGAGGCGGTGCTTTCCAGGCTCATCAAAATGCCAGCGCGGAATTGCGCTTTTGCACGTTGCTGTTCCGCCGCGCTGGGCCCGTTTTCGGCTAGATCGCGGATTTCGCCCGCCACCATGGTCATGAGGTCCCCCACTTGGCCCGAGCCGGTCGCGGCATGTACCCCGACCACGCCGCTGTCGGCATAGCTCCAGCTGAAGGCGTCGATGCCATAGCAGAGCCCGTGCTCTTCGCGCACTTTCTGAAATAGTCGGGACGAGGTTCCACCACCGAGCAGGCCTGTGAGCACTTGGGCGCCGAAATAGCGCGGATCCAGATACGAGGGTCCCTCAAAGGCAAGCAGAACGTGGTGCTGTTCGAAGGATTTGTCGACGTGCCGCACGCCGCCGGTGAACTTTGCCGGTTCGATGGCGAGCGACTCGGCGCCAGATGAGCCGCCGAATAGGGTTTTGGCGTGGCGGACGATGGCGTCGTGGTGGACGGCGCCGGCCGCGCTGATGACCATGCGGTTTGGGTTGTAGGTGCGTTTTATGTGCGCGCGCAGATCGTCCGACGTGATGCGGGTGACGCTTTGCTTGGTTCCCAGGATCGGGCGGCCCAGCGCCTGTTTGGAAAAAGCGGCGTCCTCGGCCTGTTCGAACACCAGATCGTCCGGCTGGTCGCGCGCGCCGGCGATCTCCTGCACGATGACGCCGGTTTCGCGGGAGAGCTCCTCGGGATCGAACTTTGGGTTGAGCAACATATCGGCGAGCAGTTCCATCGCGAGGCCGGTGTCGGGGGCGAGCACTCGGGCGAAATAGGAGGTGGTCTCGGCGCCGGTCGCGGCATTGATCTCACCGCCGACGGCCTCGATCTCCTCGGCCATCTGGCGCGTGGTGCGCGACATGGTGCTCTTGAACGCCATGTGTTCGAGCAGGTGTGAGATGCCGTGCAGCGCCTTGCTCTCATGGCGTGAGCCGCTGGCGACCCAGACGCCGAGCGTGGCTGATTGCAGATGCGGCATGCGGTGCGTGACCACGCGCAAGCCGTTGGGAAGCGTGGTCAGTTCTACACCCGGCTCCAGCGCGGCCGTCATGCGCCACGCCCGAGACGTGCGCGTGAGTCGATAAAGGCGGAAACCCTGGCGACCTCGTTGGGCAGCACGGTGTAACGTTCCTTGGCGGACAACTGGCGGGCGAGACGCTCCGGCACGTCGGGCTTGCGGCCGATGGCCTTGGCGACGGCGTCCGGGAACTTTGCGGGATGGGCGGTCGCCAGTGTGATCATCGGCTGGCCTTGGCGGTGCTGCGCGCGCTGGGTCGCGGCCAGCCCAACGGCGGTATGCGGATCGGCGAGATAGCCGGTGGCGCGGTACACGTCCGAAATCGTCGTGGTGGTGTCGGCCTCAGTGACGGCGAAGGCTTCAATGGGCACAAGAGAATTGCGCCGCGTGACCATATCAGCATCGAAGGCGAAACTGCCCTTGGTCGTGAGATCCGTCATCCAGCCCCGAACCTGTTCCGGTTTGCGATGCGCGATCTCGAACAGCAGGCGCTCGAAGTTGCTGGAGACCTGGATATCCATACTGGGGCTTTGCGTCGGCAGCGTGGTGCGCGGCTCGTAGCGGCCGGTCGTCAGTGCGCGGACGAGAATGTCGTTGCTGTTGGTGGCGACAATCAGTTCAGCGACCGGCAGACCCATGCGGGCGGCGATATGGCCGGCGAGAACGTCGCCGAAATTGCCGGTTGGCACGCTGAAACAAAGCTTTCGGTCATCTTGCGCGCCCAGCGCCGAGGCCGCCGTAACATAGTACGTGACCTGCGCCATGATGCGCGCCCAGTTGATCGAGTTGACGCCGGCCAGCTGCAGCCGGTCGCGCAAGGCGAGGTCGTTGAACAGCGCCTTCACCAGCGCCTGGCAATCGTCGAAACTGCCTTCGATCGCTATGTTGTGGACGTTGTCCTCGACCGCCGTGGTCATCTGCTTGCGCTGCACCTCGGAGGTGCGGCCATGCGGATGCAGGATGAAGATGTCGATAGCGTCGCGGCCGCGAAAAGCTTCGATGGCGGCGCTGCCGGTGTCGCCGGAGGTGGCGCCAATGACGGTGGCGCGTGCGCCGCGCTTGGTCAGGGTGTGGTCCATGAGGCGGCCGAGCACCTGCATGGCAACGTCCTTGAAGGCGAGCGTGGGGCCGTGGAACAGTTCGAGCACCCAATCGTTGGGGCCGATCTGGACCAGCGGGCAGGTGGCGGCGTGGGAGAAAGTTGCATAGGCGTCGTTGCAGATTTTCTGCAGCACCGCGTCGGGCACTTCGCTGCCGACGAACGGTTGCATGACCTGGAACGCGGCCTGCGCAAAGGGGAGGCCGTCGAACTCTTCCAGGTTCAGAATCGGCAGCGCTTCGGGAACATACAGCCCGCCGTCGCGCGCCAGCCCCGTCAGCAGCACATCCTCAAAGCCGATGACCGGCGCTTCGCCTCTGGTGCTGACGTATTTCACGCTTGATTCTGTCCTTGCCGTTGCCGAGTCCTATCGCACACAGCTTTCGCAAGCCGGGGCCCCGAAGGCAAGCTGCGCTGGGCGATTATCCATTCGTATCCCGTTGCCAGCGGCGTTGGGGCGACCCACGGGTCGCCCCTACGCCACATGCAGCGCCAAACGCGGACTTTTATTTTGCGGGGCTGGCGTTCCATAGATGCCGGATCGCTGCGTACGCATAGACGCCAACCAGCGCGGCGGCGAGCGCGAACCAGGTCAAGGCGTATTCGAGATGGCGATTGGACAGTTCAAGCCGCGTTGCGCCGCCGGCTGGGACGCTGCCAGGCGATGCGGGATCCGCATCGATGGACAAGTCTCCAACAACCGTGCGCGACGCCCCATACGTCGAGCGAGCGATGTCGCCCATCTCCGGCCAGTTCCACGTCATGGTCTTGGGATCGGCCGCCGGAATGTACCACGGCCTGTCCGGCGGATTGCGCCGCAACAACCCGGTGATCGCGACGGCCCCAACCGGCGAACCTTCGCGGCGCTTGGCCGGATCGCGCAGTTGCCGGGGCACATAGCCGCGATTGATCAGAATGGCGCGGCCGTCACTCAACTCCAGCGGCGTGATGACGTGATAGCCCCAATCGCCTTGGCCGGGAAAATAGACGTAGCGCTCGAGATCGTGGCGGAATTTCCCGGTCGCGAAAACATGCGTGTACTCACTGTCGGCTCCCTCGGCGGCGGCTTGCAGCACGGGTTCCAGGGCGACAGGTTTCGCCGTTGCGCGGGTCGCGAGCTGGGCGATCAGCCCCTCTTTCCAGGCGAGGCGTTGAAGTTGCCAGAAGCCCAGGCCAAGCAGAAGCGCAAGGCCCACGGCAGTCGCCAGTGTCGGCCAGAGCATACCCTTGCGAAGCATCGAATTACTTCTGGACCAGCCGGCCTTGGCGAGCGTCGTTGCGCAACTGCAGCGACACCAGGCCGCCCTTGAGCAGCCGCAACAGCCCCAGCGCCAGCACCAACAGCAGCGGCGGCCAGATCACCGCGTGTAGCCACAGCGGCGGTTCATAATTGACTTCGAACAGTAGGGCCGCGCCGACGATCAAGAACCCGACGATGAGGATAACGAACACCGCTGGCCCATCGCCGGCGTCGGCGAAGCGCAGGTCCAGCCCGCACGCTTCGCACTTCTTGGCGATGGTCAGAAAACCCGAGAACAGCCTGCCTTTGCCGCAAGCCGGACAACAGCCGGTCGCCGCCACCCGCAATGCCGAAATGTGGTCTTTCTCGGTGACGACGCTGCTCATGGACATGCAAAATCCCAGAGAAACTGCGGGGTCGCCACCGTGGCCCTGCAACAAGCAGGGGTCAAGGCCAACTTAAGGCTTAGTCTCAGATAGACGCGTCGCCGACCGAGGTTAGCCGCCGGGCGCCGATCCCGCGCCGAGGACGTAGATGGCGGCGAACAGGAACAGCCAGACCACGTCCACGAAGTGCCAGTACCAGGCGGCGGCTTCAAAGCCGAAATGCTGTTTTGGCGAGAACGCGCCGTTCATGGCCCGGTAGAGGCACACGGCCAGGAAGATGGTGCCGATGATGACGTGGAAACCGTGGAAGCCGGTCGCCATGAAGAACACCGAACCATAGAGATGGCCGCCGAACGGGAAGCCGGCGTGCATGTATTCCCAGGCCTGGCAGGCGGTGAACAGCATGCCGAGGACGACGGTGGCGGCCAGTCCCCAGACCAGGCCCTTGCGGTTGTTCTCGAGCAGCGCGTGGTGCGCGGCCGTGACCGTGGTGCCCGAGGTCAGCAGGATCAGCGTGTTGACCAGCGGCAGGCCCCACGGATTGAAGGTGTGCTTGAAGATGTCGTTCGGCACCGGCGGCCATTTTCCGCCCAGGAAGTCGTTGCGCTGCACCATGCCGACGATGTTGCCGGTGGCTTCGAGCGTGGTGGTTCCGTTGGCGCCGGTAACGTGGGCCAGCAGCGGGTGCACGTCGGCGGCGTAGAAGGCTGCGTTGAAGTAGCCCCAGAACCAGGCGACGAAGAACATCACTTCGGAGGCGATGAACAGCAGCATGCCGTAGCGCAGGTGCAGCTGCACGACGGCGGTGTGGTCGCCGCCGTTGGCCTCGGCGATCACGTCGCGCCACCACAGGACCATGGTCAGCAGGACGATGGCAAATCCGGGGTACACGTACCACAGATGCGGCGTGCCCGCCTTATGCGAGATGAAATAATTGATGGCGCCCACCGCCAGCGCCAGCGCGCCGACCGAGCCGAGCAGCGGCCAGGGGCTCGCCGGGACGAGATGGAAATCGTGTTCTTTGCCGTGTGCGTCTGACATGCTCGCCTCTTCGAAGTGATCGTTCCGGGCTCTTTAGGAGCCCTTGACTGTCTTGGGTGTCGGGGACGCCGCAACGGCCGGAGCGGGTTCGTCCGGTGTTGCAAAGAACGTATAGGACAAGGTGATGTCGTGGATGTTTTCGGCGCCCGGTTCCTTGACGATGGCGGGATCGACGTAGAACACTACCGGCATCTCTACACGTTCACCGGCCTTCAAGGTCTGCTGGTTGAAGCAAAAACACTGGATCTTGTCGAAGAACCGTCCCGCGATTTCCGGCGTGACGTTGAAGGTTGCGTTGCCGCTGACGGTTTTGCTGCTCGGGTTGTAGGCCGAGAAATAGGCCATCGTGGTCTCGCCGATGCGCACGGTGACCTCGCGCTGCAGCGGCTTGAACTCCCAGGGCATGCCGGCGCCGGTGTTCGCATCAAAGTGCACGGTGATCTTGCGGTCGAGGATTTTCGCGCCGTTGCCCGCGACGCGCTGCGTCGTGCCGTTGAGGCCGGTGGCCTGACAGATCAGCTTGTAGATCGGCACGGCGGCATAGGCGGCCCCGATCATGCCCGCGAACACGGCCACGAGCACGCCCGCCACCAGGCGATGCCGCCTGGCGAGTTTTTCTGCGCGCTGATGGTTCGTGGCCGTCATAGTCAGGAAAAGTCCTAGTGGTGGGTGCCGAAACGAACGATGGTTGCGGCGTAGAAGATGACGACCAGAAGCCCGAGGCCGAAGGCCAAGGCGATTGATCGCATGCGTTTGTTGCGGTCCATACTCTTA
The DNA here is from genome assembly GCA_031393505.1 of Hyphomicrobiaceae bacterium. GTDB lineage: Bacteria > Pseudomonadota > Alphaproteobacteria > Rhizobiales > Hyphomicrobiaceae > JANYHF01. The sequence goes on from JANMVX010000223.1 coordinate 41,529, forward strand.
CCTCATCCACGCAGAAACGAGCGGCCCAACTGTGCGCTCAAGCAGCAGCACGCCGAACAGCAGCGTCAGATACAGCAGTGAAAAACTGAACAGCCGGCGCGCCGCCACGGTGGCCGGCATGCCTTCGGTTTTGCGATAGACGTCAATGGCGAGCGCCAGGAACATCGCTCCGGCCGCTATCGAGACGACGCCATAAGTTGTGCCGCCAAGTCCCGTGAGCACCGGGGCGACGCCGACTGGGACCAGAACCAGCGTATAGAGAAGGATCTGCAGCCGCGTCACCGCCGGTCCGGAAACCACCGGCAGCATCGGCACGCCAGCGCGTGCGTAGTCGCCAGAGCGGTTCAGGGCCAGCGCCCAAAAGTGGGGCGGCGTCCAGAAGAAGATGATCGCGAACATCAAGAGGCTGTCGATCGAAACGCCGCCCGTACCGGCCGCCCAGCCGACCATCGGCGGGAACGCACCTGCCGCGCCACCGATGACGATATTTTGCACCGTCCGGCGCTTCAGCCACATGGTGTAGAAGAGCACGTAGTAGGCGATGGTGAAGGCCAGTAGGAAAGCGGCGAACCAGTTCACCGTCAGACCCAGCGTCAGCACCGATCCCACAGACAGCACAAGGCCGAAACCCAGCGCATCACCTGGCTCGATCCGGCCCTGCGGAATTGGCCTGCCGGCCGTGCGAGCCATGCGCGCGTCAATATCGGCGTCGTACCACATGTTGAGCGCACCCGATGCGCCCGCGCCGACCGCGATGCAGAGGATCGCGATCACCGCCAGCACCGGATGCAGATGCCCCGGCGCCGTCACCAAGCCGACCAGCGACGTGAACACGACCAGCGACATCACGCGCGGCTTCAAGAGCGCGATGAAATCGCCGACCGAGCCGCCATCGGCGATATCGACCGTATGCACACTTTCGACCGACATAGCAGTCTCTCCAATTCGAGCCGCGCCCTGTAGGTTGGGTCAAGCTCTTCGCGCGACCCAACATAACTTGCTCCGCCCGTGGAATGTTGGGTCGCGCGAAGTGCTTGACCCAACCTACACGCTACCTACGTGATACGCGGCAGCGTCGAATACTGATGGAACGGCGGCGGCGAGGTCAGCGTCCATTCCAACGTATCGGCGCCGACGCCCCAGGGATTGTTGGGAGCCGGCACGCGGCGCGCAAACGCGCTGATGATGCAGTAGAGGAACACGGCGACGCCGGCCGCGCTCATGAGCGAGCCGTAGGTCGAAATCTGGTTCCAACCCACCAGCGCGTCCTGATAGTCCGGCACGCGGCGCTGCATGCCGGCGGCGCCGAGGAAGTGTTGCGGGAAGAACGTCAGGTTGGCGCCAAAGAACATCAGCCAGAAGTGCAGCTTGGCCAAGCCCTCGTTGTACATATAGCCCGACATCTTCGGGAACCAATAGTAGAAGCCGCCGAAGATCGAGAACACCGCGCCCAGCGACAGCACGTAATGGAAGTGGGCGACCACGAAGTAGGTGTCCTGGTACGAGCGGTCGATGGCCGCATTGGCCAGGATGACGCCGGTTACGCCGCCCAGCGTGAACAGGAAAATGAAGCCGATAGCCCAATACATAGGTGCGCGGAACGAGATCGAGCCGCCCCACATGGTCGCGATCCAGCTGAACACTTTTATGCCCGTCGGAACCGCGATGACCATGGTGGCGAACACGAAGTATGCTTGGGTGTTCACGTTGATGCCGGCGGTATACATATGGTGCGCCCACACCACGAAGCCGACCACGCCGATCGCGACCATGGCGTAGGCCATGCCGAGATAACCGAACACCGGTTTGCGCGAGAACGTCGAGATGATCTGGCTGACCATGCCAAAGCCGGGAAGAATGAGAATGTAGACTTCCGGATGGCCGAAGAACCAGAACAGATGCTGGTACAGCAGCGGGTCGCCGCCGCATTCGGGATTGAAGAAGCAGGTGTTGAAGTTGCGGTCTGTCAGCAACATCGTGATGGCGCCGGCCAAAACGGGCAGCGACAGCAGCAACAGGAAGGCCGTGACTAATACGGACCACACGAACAGCGGCATTTTGTGCAGGGTCATGCCCGGCGCGCGCATGTTGAAGATGGTGGTGATGAAGTTGATGGCGCCCAGGATCGACGACGCGCCGGCCAGATGCAGTGAGAGAATGGCAAAGTCCATCGCGGGACCGGGCGAGCCGTAGGTCGAAAGCGGGGCATAGATCGTCCAACCGCCGCCGACGCCCTGGCCGCCGCTGTCACCATCGACAAACATCGACGTCACCAGCAGCGCCAGTGAGGCCGGCAACAGCCAGAACGAGATGTTGTTCATGCGCGGAAACGCCATATCAGGCGCGCCAATCATCAGCGGCACGAACCAATTGCCGAAACCGCCGATCATGGCGGGCATGACCATGAAGAACACCATGATCAGGCCGTGCCCGGTGACGAACACGTTGTAGACGTGCGGATCCTTGAAATACTGCAGGCCCGGCTCGGCCAGCTCCAGGCGCATCATGATCGAGAGATAGCCGCCGACCAGACCGGAGATGATCGCGAACAGCAGATACAGCGTGCCGATGTCCTTGTGGTTGGTTGAATACAGCCACCGCGTCACGAAATTCGGGTAGTCGCTGGCGCCATGGTCATGCTCATCATGGCTGTGATCGGCCATCGTCTTTTCTGCGGTCGCCATCTCAATCCACCTTAAATCGGGGCGCAGCGCGTGGCCTTGGCCCATCAATACCGTCAATCAGTCCCGTTTACGGCGCGCGCTATTTCAGCGCCACAGGCGCGGGCAGCGAGGCCTGGATCAATGCGCGGGCGCGGTCGTCGACGTCCTTGCCGCCGGCTTTGCGCACGTCCAGCCACTTGGCATAGAGGTCGTCGGCCACCACCCGCACCGCGATCGGCATGTAGGCGTGATTGGCGCCGCACAGCTCCGAGCAAACGCCATAGTAGATGCCTGGCCGATTCGCTTTGAACCAGGTCGCGGTAACGCGACCCGGCACGCCGTCCGACTTCACGCCGAACGAGGGGATGTTCCAATTGTGGATGACGTCCTTGGCCGTGATCAGGACGTGCACGACCTTGTTCACCGGCACCACGATCTCGTTGTCGACGGCGAGCGTGCGCGGCGCGTCGATCCCCTTGGCGCGCATAGCAGCCGTGTCTTCGTCCTTGATCATGTAGCTATCGAATCCAACGCCCTTGGCATCGGGATAGTCATAGGTCCAGTACCACTGTACGCCGGTGGCCTTGATGGTCACGTCGGCTTTGGGGAAGCTGTATTGGCTGTAGAGCAGGCGGAATGAGGGGACGGAAATGCCGACCAGGATCAGGATCGGGATGACGGTCCAGAGAATTTCCAGCGTCGTGTTGTGATGGAAATGCTGCGGTTCCGGGTTGGCCTTGGCGTTGAATTTGACCATGACGTAGAGCAGCAGGAACATCACGAACACCGTGACGGCGACCATCAGCCAGAGCACGATACTGTGGAACCACTGGACATCGGAATAGAGATCGGTCGCTGAGTCCTGGAAGCCCAGTTGATAATTCTCGGCGCGCCCGAAGGCGGCGAAAGCGGACGGCGCCGTGGCCAGCATCAGCGTCGCCGCCGCAAGGCCTGTCGCCCAAGTCCCAAGCCGTTGGCTGACCGTCATTCTCAAAGCTCCTCAATCCGGCATCGACGGCCCCGGAAACGGGACCATGGGCAGTAACAGCGGTCGTGTGGGACCGCCAAATCGCAATACTCGTGGAGAAAACGCGAAACTAGCGGCCGTTTACGCGCGGACGGCGCGAGGCTCTCTCATCCTGCGAGAGGTCTTAGCGACACGGGCGAAAGAACACCAAGGGGCCAAGGGTCACAAGGTGCAAACGCTGCGGCATATATTCGCGAGAGTGGGTGATCTTCCCCAGGCGGTTGTTGGTAGGGGCGAGCAGCGCTCGCCCTCTATCGGCGGTACGTGCCGCCCGAGGGCGAGCGCTGCTCGCCCCAACCAATTACCAGCCGGGCCGCATTACAGGAGGTCAGTTGTAGATCGGAAACCGCCGGCAAAGCGCGGTCGCCCGCTCTTTCACGCTGGCTTCAATCGCCCCATTGGCCTCCGAGCCGCCCTTGGCCAAGCCATCCAGCACCTCGACGATCAGCCCGCCGACTTCGCGGAACTCCGCCAGCCCAAACCCGCGTGTGGTGCCCGCCGGCGCGCCCAGGCGGATGCCCGAGGTGATCATCGGCTTTTCGGTGTCGAACGGCACGCCATTCTTGTTGCAGGTGATGTGCGCGCGGCCCAGCGCGGCTTCGCTGTCCTTGCCGGTGAGCTTCTTGGGGCGCAGATCGACCAGAATCAGGTGGGTGTCAGTGCCGCCAGAGACCAGATCCAGCCCCGCCTTGTTCAGCACCTCGCCCAGCGCCTGCGTGTTGGCCACAATGGCCTTGGCGTAGTCCTTAAACTCCGGCCGCAGCGCTTCGCCGAAAGCCACGGCCTTGGCCGCTATGGTGTGCATGAGTGGGCCGCCCTGGATGCCCGGGAAGATCGCCGAGTTGATCTTCTTGGCAAGATCCTCGTCGTTGGTGAGGATGAGACCGCCACGCGGCCCGCGCAGGGTTTTGTGGGTGGTGGACGTCACGACGTGTGCATGCGGGAACGGACTGGGGTGCGCGCCGCCGGCAACCAGCCCCGCGATGTGCGCCATATCCACCATCAGCAGCGCACCGACGCTATCGGCAATGGCGCGGAAGCGTGCGAAATCCAACGTCCGCGGATAGGCCGAGCCACCCGCGATGATGATCTTGGGCTTGTGCTCCTTGGCCAGCTTCTCCACCTCGTCGAAGTCGATGCGGTGATCCTGCCGGCGCACTGTGTAGGAGACGGCGTTGAACCATTTTCCGGACTGGTTCACTGGCGAGCCGTGGGTGAGATGTCCGCCCGCCGCCAAGCTGAGGCCGAGGTAGGTGTCGCCCGGCTTCATGCAGGCGGTGAACACAGCCTGGTTCGCCTGCGAGCCCGAATGCGGCTGCACGTTCGCGAAATTGCAACCGAACAGCTTTTTCACCCGCTCAATGGCGAGACTTTCCGCGATGTCCACGTACTGGCAGCCGCCGTAGTAGCGTTTCCCGGGATAGCCCTCGGCATACTTGTTCGTCAGCACACTGCCGGCCGCTTCCAGTACCGCGCGCGACACAATGTTCTCGGACGCGATCAGTTCGATCTCATCGCGCTGGCGCGTGAGTTCAAGGCCCACGGCCTTGGCGATCTCGGGATCGGCTGCGGCGAGCGTCTCGGTGAAAAAGCCGGGCTTGATCATGGACATGATGGGAAAAACCTTTCTCAATTCAATCAATGCACTATCGGCTCAATCGCCTTCTCCCGTTGGGAGAAGGTGCCCAAAGGGCGGATGAGGGGATTGCGGCCGGAGTACGTGGCACGTTCGCGCCGCAACTGCACCGCCAACCCCCTCATCCGGCGCCCAATTTACTTTTGCGCCTCCGCGCAGGGGGCGCCACCTTCTCCCAAAGGGAGAAGGAAGATCTCCGTCGCTCCTTGAGCGGATGTTCTGTGTCACATCCCCGGGTACACCGGGCCGCCGCCGCCTTCGGGGACGGTCCAGGTGATGTTCTGGTTCGGGTCCTTGATGTCGCAGGTTTTGCAGTGGACGCAATTTTGCGCGTTGATCTGGAACCTTTTGCCGCCCGCCCCGTTGTCGACCCACTCATAGACGCCGGCGGGGCAATAGCGGTTCGAGGGGCCATCGAAGGTACCAAGTTCGCTCGACACTTGCGTGCCCATGTCGGCTACGCGCAAGTGCACGGGCTGATCCTCTTCGTGGTTGGTGCCCGAGAAGGCGACATTGGTCAGCCGGTCAAAGGTCAATTTTCCATCGGCCTTGGGATAGACGATGGGTTTGCACTGGTTGGCCGGTTTCAGATACTCGAAGTCAGCCTTGTTGTGTTTCAGCGTTCCGATACCGCCGGGAATAATCGTGTTCAGCCACATATCGGCCGCGCCGAGCCCGACGCCAAGACGCGTGCCAAAACCCGACCACAGCGGCTTTACGTTACGCACCCGCTTCAAGTCGCGATAGGTGGAACTCTCTTTATACGCCGCCGTGTAGCCATCGAGCCGGTCATGCGCGCGCCCCGCTTGCAGCGCGTCGAAACACGCCTCCCCGGCCATCATCCCGGTTAGGATCGCGTTGTGAGAGCCTTTTATGCGCGGGACATTGACAAAACCGGCCGAGCAGCCGACTAGCGCGCCGCCCGGGAACACCAGTTCCGGCACCGACTGAAAGCCGCCCTCGGTGATCGCCCGCGCGCCATAGGCGATGCGCTTGCCGCCCTCAAACGTCTCGCGAATGGCGGGATGCGTCTTCATCCGCTGAAATTCTTCATACGGACTGAGATAGGGATTGTCGTAGTTCAAATGCACGACAAACCCCACCGAGACCAGGTTGGTCCCGAAATGGTATTGGAACGACCCGCCGCCGACGCCGTCCGAGAGCGGCCAACCCATGGTGTGCAGCACCAGTCCTGGCCGATGCCTTCCAGGCGTAACTTCCCACAGTTCCTTCATGCCGAGCCCGTATTTCTGTGGGCTGCGCCCCTTGTCCAGCTCGAAGCGCTTGATCAGCGTCTTGGCCAATGACCCGCGCGCACCCTCGGCGATGATCGTGTATTTTGCGCGGATGTCCATGCCGCGCGCGAAGCCCGATTTGTGCCGGCCGTCCTTGCCCACGCCCATATCGCCCGTCGCCACGCCCGCCACCGAGCCGTCCGGGTTGTAGAGCACCTCCGTCCCCGCAAATCCGGGGAACACCTGCAGGCCCAGTGCCTCGGCCTGCTCGCCCAGCCATTTGCAGACCGCGCCCAGGCTGACGATGTAGTTGCCATGGTTGCTCATGAGCGGCGGCATGGCGACATTCGGCACCCTCAACGAGCCGGCGGGGCCGAGGTAGAGGAACCGATCGTCCGTCACTGCCGTTTCAATCGGCGCGCCTAAAACCTTCCAATCCGGGATCAGCGCGTTGATGCCGACAGGATCGATGACGGCGCCCGAGAGGATGTGTGCGCCGATCTCGGCCCCCTTCTCGATCAGCACCACATTCAGCTCGGTGCCATGCACCGCCGCCTGCTGCATCAGCCGTATCCCGGTCGCCAGCCCGGCAGGGCCGCCGCCAACGATCACGACGTCGACGTCCATAGCTTCGCGGGGCGGCAATGCAGCGTCGGTCATCAAGCGGGTCCTTAGCGGAGGGTGGCTAGTCGATAGGGGGCCGCCACAAGCCGCGTCAAGCGCAAGTGCGGCGGTTTGGCTATGTTGTAAAGCCGCAACCAATGTGCATGATTGGCCCTGGGATAAGTACGGAGGCTGTGAAATGTTGCGTTCTACCATGATTGTCGTTGCGGGAGTTGCTGCGCTCGTCTTGGCCTCGCCGGCTGAGGCGGCAAGTTTCAATTGCGGAAAAGCCAAGACGCCGACCGAGAAAACCATCTGCGCCAGGCCGACGCTGAACATTCTCGATCAGCGCATGGGCGCGCAGTACAAGGTGCTGATCAAGCTGCTGGGCGCGGGATCGGCCCAGGCCAGCTCCGTGCGCGCGGAACAGATCTGGTGGCTCGGCCAGCGCGACGGTTGCGGCAGCGATGCGACGTGCCTGCGCGGAACCATCGGCCAGCGCATCAAGGACCTGGACGGCTACATGGCCACCGCCAAGGCCGCCGGCTGAGGCGAGAATGGCCGACACCATCGACAGCGAGGTCGAGGCCTACCTAAGCTTTTGGCGCGAAGCCGGGCTCACGGACGGTTTTTCCGACGGCGGGACGGACTGGTTCGTCACAGTCGCGCCGGCGGCGGCCGAGCCTGCACGGGCCACGCCGGTGACGAAACCGCGCGTCTCGCAGATCGACGCCGCGCCTGAAGTAAAGTTTCGGGTGCCTGCTCCGGTTGTTCAAGCGCCCATCTCCAACGCCGCAACGCGGGAACAGGCGCAGGGCGCGCAATCGCTCGACGAGTTGCGTGCGCTGTTGGAAAGCTTCACCGGCTGCGGCCTGAAGACGACGGCGAAATCACTGTGCTTCTACCGAGGCGCTGCTCAGGCCCGCCTGATGCTGATCGGCGAGGCGCCCGGACGCGACGAGGATCTGGCCGGAAAACCGTTCGTGGGCCGCGCTGGGCAGCTGCTGGACAAGATGCTGGCCGCCATCGGGCTGGACGAGACCCACGTCCACATCACCAACACCGTCTACTGGCGCCCGCCCGGCAACCGCACCCCGACGCCGGAAGAGACGCTGGCATGCTGGCCGTTCCTGGCCCGACAGATGGAGCTGGTGAACCCGGACTTCGTGCTGGTGTCGGGCGGTGTCGCCTCCAAACAGGTGCTCGGCATTGCCGACGGCATCACCAAGGTGCGCGGCGCCTGGCGTAAGCTGAGGATCGGTGAGCGCGAGGTGCCCGTGCTGGCGACGCTGCATCCGTCGTATCTGCTGCGCACGCCGGCGGCAAAGCGGCAGGCCTGGGCGGATATGCTGATGATTCAAGCGGCGATGGGTGGTAGGGCGCAATAGGCGCTTTTTCTTCTCGCCGTATTGCGCCGCCGCCGGTCAATACGCGCGCAAGTTGTTGCGATACGCGCGTCGGCGCAATACGGCGCGCGAAGAAAGAGCGCTCCTATTGCGCCCTACGTTCCTACAGCCGCCAACAGGCTCGCATTGCCGCCGCTGGCCGTGGTGTCGGTGGTGCGTACACGTTCCACGCAGAAGCGCGGCAAGTAATTCGGTCCGCCCGCTTTGGGGCCGGTGCCGGAGAGGCCTTCGCCGCCGAACGGTTGCACGCCCACCACGGCGCCGATCTGGTTGCGGTTGACGTAGATGTTTCCGGCGCGGACGCGCTCGGCGACGAAATCGGCAGTCGCATCAATCCGCGTATGGATGCCCAGCGTCAGGCCGTAGCCGGTGGCGTTGATGGCGTCGCACACTTTGTCCAGGTTTCCACGCGCATAGCGCACGACATGCAGGATCGGGCCGAAGGTTTCGCGTTCTAGCACCGAAATCGAGGAAATCTCATAGGCCGCTGGGGTCACGAACGTGCCGGCGCGACAGGCCTCCGGCATCGGCAAATCCAGGAGTTCCTTGGCCTCGCGGCGCAGCTTGCTCTTGTGCGCGTCCAGCGTCTGCTTGGCCTCGATGTCGATCACCGGGCCGACGTCCGTGGCGTAGTCGAGCGGATCGCCAAGTCGCAACTCGCGCATGGCTCCCGTCAGCATACCCAGCACTTTTGGCACGATGTCGTCCTGCACGTACAGCACACGCAATGCGGAACAACGCTGGCCGGCGCTGTCGAACGCGGAGGTGACGGCATCGCGCACCACCTGCTCGGGCAGGGCTGATGAATCCACGATCATGGCGTTGATACCGCCGGTCTCGGCGATCAGCGGCACGATGGGGCCGGTGCGGCGGGCCAGCGCCGTCTGGATCAGGCGGGCCGTGTCGTTAGAGCCGGTGAAGACCACGCCACACACGCGTGTGTCGCGCGTCAACTGCGCGCCGACCGTGCCGCCGCTGCCCGGCAGATAGTGCAGCACGTCGCCCGGCACGCCCGCTTGATGCAGCAGCGTTACCGCCAGAAACGCCGTAATCGGCGTTTGTTCGGCCGGCTTGGCGACGACGGCATTGCCAGCCGCCAGCGCGGCTGCGATCTGGCCGGTGAAAATAGCTATCGGAAAATTCCACGGGCTGATGCAGGCGAAGGTTCCTCGGCCGTGCAAGGACAGTTCATTGCGCTCGCCAGTGGCGCCGGTGAGTTGCAGCGGCGTCTCGCACAGGCGGCGCGCCTCGGCGGCGTAGTAGCGCAGGAAATCCACCGCCTCGCGCAAATCGGCCAGCGCATTGGGAAGCGTCTTGCCGCCCTCGCGCACCATGGTGGCGATCAGTTGCGGGTGATTGTCTTCAAAAAGATCGGTGGCGCGCTCCAAGATTTTCGCACGCTTCGCGCCGCCCAGACGATCCCACGCGATCTGCCCCTTGCCACAGGCCGCCAGCGCGGCCTCGACCTCCTCGGGAGTGGCCGACCGCACACGCCCTATCGTCACGCGCCGATCGTGCGGGCTCTGCAGCGCTTCGCCATTCGCTGTGCTCAGCTCGCGTCCCGCGACGATGGGGCCGACGGAGAGGGGCGTGGACAGAGTAGGTTGCATGGCCCGCAGAAGATCTTCGCGAACTGGCGTCTCCCACAGCGCCAGCCCAGCGCTGTTGGTGCGGTTGACGCCGAAAATGCCTGACGGAAGCGGGATGCGCGGCTCGGCCTTGGGTTCGGTGGCGCGTGCCTTCTCGACCGGATCGCGGATGATCTCGGCGACGGGCAGTTCTTCATCGGCGAGGCGATTGACGAAGGACGTGTTCGCCCCATTTTCCAGCAGTCGGCGCACCAGATAGGCCAGCAGATCCTCGTGCTCGCCGACGGGCGCATAGATCCGGCACGCCCGCGCGAGTTTCTCCGTGGGCACGACCTCGCGATAGAGCGCCTCGCCCATGCCGTGCAGACGCTGGAACTCGTAGGTTGCATCACCCGCCATGGTGTGGAGTGCGGCCACGGTCTGAGCGTTGTGAGTGGCGAACTGCGGGTAGAAGGCAGCGCGCTCGCTCAGCAGGTAGCGCGCGCAGGCGAGGTACGACACATCCGTGTTGGCTTTGCGCGTGTACACCGGATAACCGGGCAGGCCGCGCTCCTGCGCCCATTTGATCTCGCTGTCCCAATAGGCGCCCTTGACGAGGCGAACCGGAATGCGGTGGCCGCTGTCGGCCGACAAAGCCGCCAAACGCCGCAGCGCCGGCAGCGCGCGCTTGCCGTAAGCCTGCACGGCCAGCCCCAACCCGTGCCAGCCTTTCAGCGCAGGATCGCGCAACGCGGCTTCGAACACCTCCAGCGTCAACTCAAGTCGATCGGATTCCTCCGCATCCACCGTAATCGAAATCTCGGCGGCCTGCGCAGCCCGCACCACGGTGCGCAGCTGCTCGCCAAGTTCGGCCTTTACGCGCGCGGCCTGCGAAGCCTCGAAGCGGGGATGGATGGCCGACAGTTTTATCGATAGGCCGGGGCGCGTCATGAGCGTTTCGATGTGCGCGGAACTGCTCTTGCCCGCCGCTTTACCGATGGCCGCGATGGCGTCGAGATAGCGCTGATAATACCGTGTCGCGTCTTCTCCGGTGCGGGCGCCCTCCCCCAGCATGTCGTAGGAATAGCGATAGCCCAGCGCCTCCTGCGCCTTGGCCCGCTCCAGCGCCTCGCCAATGTTCCGCCCCAGGACGAACTGGTCGCCCATGATGCGCATGGCCTGGCGCATGGCGCGGCGGATGACCGGTTCGCCGCTGCGCCCGATCAGGCGGCCGATGAGGCCGGAGGCGTCCTTGAGGCCGATCACGCGGCCGGTCAGCATCAGGCCCCAAGTGGAGGCGTTGACCAGCATGGAGCCGGATTGGCCGAGGTGCTTGGCCCAGTCGCCGGTGGAAATCTTGTCGTCGATGAGATCATCAGCCGTCGCCGCATCGGGAATGCGCAGCAGCGCCTCGGCCAGGCACATCAGAATGACGCCCTCGTCGGTCGAGAGGCCGTATTCGGTCAGGAAGGCGTCAATCCCGCCCTGCTCCTTACGCCCGGCCCGGGCGGCGTGCACCAGTTTGCGCGCGAGGTCGTCGGTTTGCCGCTTTTCTTCGTGATGGAGTTCCGCCAGCGGCAGCAAACCTGTCAGCGCCTCGGCCTCGTCCTGGAAGGCGACGTCGGCGAGGGCGTGGAGCGTTGAAGCCAGATCCGTTGTCGCTAGGGGCCGTTGCGCGCTCATGTGGTCTCCACCGCTGGATTCGAGTCACCGGCAGACTTATCATATCGTAGCCGTGAAATGAGATGCCAACGCACCGACGGAGTTTGTTTTGACGAGGGCGACCCACGGGTCGCCCCTACCAGAGCGCCGTCGTAGGGGCGACCCGTGGG
>JANMVX010000247.1:0-9661 GCA_031393505.1 Hyphomicrobiaceae bacterium
GCAACGCGACCTCGCGATTTCCGGCATGACCTGCGCCACCTGCGCGGGCCGCGTCGAAAAGGCGCTTCGAAGCGTGCCGGGCGTCACACAAGCCGATGTCAATCTGGCGACCGAGAAAGCGTCCGTGCGGGGCATGGCCGGCGTGCTGCGCCCTGCCGATCTGATCGCCGCCGTGCACAAAGCGGGTTACGACGCCGAACTCCTGACCGGCGACGCCGAGCGCGACCGCCAGCTCGCTGCGGCCGACAATGCGCGGCTCAGACGCGAAACTTGGCGCGTCATCGCCGCCGCTGCTTTGAGTGCGCCGCTGATGGCGCCGATGCTTGGCATCATGTTGCCGGGTTGGGTCGCCTTTCTGTTGGCGACACCGGTGCAAGTCGTTCTCGGCGGGCGCTTCTATATCGGCGCCTGGAAGGCGCTGCGCGCCCGCAGCGGCAATATGGACCTTTTGGTCGCTCTGGGCACGTCGACTGCTTATTTTTACAGCGTCTATGTCCTCTTTGCCGGTGCATCGGCGAAGCAGACGTATTTCGAGGCCGGCGCCGTCGTAATCGCCCTGGTCATGCTCGGCAAATGGCTTGAGACGCGCGCCAAGCGTTCGACGACCGCCGCCATTCGCGCCCTCATGTCCCTGCGCCCCGAAAAGGCTCGCGTCGAACGCGATGGCGCGGAAATCGAACTGCCGGTTGCGGCGGTTGCGGTGATGGACGTTGTCGTTGTGCGCCCTGGCGAGCGTTTGCCTGTTGACGGACTGGTGCTGACGGGGCGCAGCGACGTCGATGAAAGCTTGCTGACGGGCGAAAGCCTGCCGGTCGCCAAGAACGCCGGCGATAAGGTCACAGGTGGTTCGATCAACGGCGCCGGGCTGCTGCGCGTCACGACGACGGCGGTCGGCGAACAATCGACGCTGGCGCGCATCATTGCGCTGGTCGAAAACGCCCAAACCAAAAAAGCGCCCGTACAAAGACTGGTTGATCGCGTCGCCGGCATTTTCGTGCCGGTCGTCGTGGTGTTTGCAGCACTCGTTTTCCTCGGCTGGTGGCTGATCGCCGGAAATCTCGCGGTCGGGATCATCAGCGCGGTCTCCGTCATGGTCATCGCCTGCCCCTGCTCGCTTGGTCTGGCGACGCCAACGGCGCTCATGGTTGGGACAGGCGCTGCGGCCAAGGCCGGAATCCTTATTCGCGATGCTGAGGCGCTTGAGCTGGCGCATCGGCTGAACACGATCGTGCTTGATAAGACGGGCACGCTCACCGAAGGCAAACCGGAGGTGACCGACGTCATCGCGAACGGCATTGGCGAAGACGACCTGATGGCGTTGGCCGCCGGTGCACAAACCGGTAGCGAGCATCCACTCGCCCGCGCGGTCCTGGCACGCGCGAAGGGCGCGCAATTGCCGCTCCTTGAGGACTTCGAGAGCTTTACCGGCAAAGGTTTGACCGCCCGCGTGGGCGGGCGCAAGATCGCCATCGGCAACCGTCGGCTGATGGCCGATCACGGCGTCGAATTTGAGCAGTTGGACGCGACCGCGCAAGGTCTGGAGGAACGGGGGCGCACAGTCATGTGGGTCGCCGAAATCGACGCTCAACCTGGATTGCTCGGTCTGATCGCCGTCGCGGACCCGGTAAAAGCCAGCGCCAAGGCTGCTGTACAGAAGCTTCACAAAATGGGCATCGAGACATTGTTGCTGACTGGTGACAACGAGCGCACGGCCGCCGCCGTGGCCGCGCAAGTTGGCATTCTAAACGTCAAAGCCGGCGTGCTTCCCGGCGAGAAGGCGGATGAGGTACGCCGGCTGCAAGCGGCGGGGCGCCATGTCGGCATGGTCGGAGACGGCGTCAATGATGCGCCTGCCCTCGCGGCTGCGGATGTCGGCATTGCCATGGGCACCGGCGCGGATGTCGCCATGGTGACGGCTGGGATCACGTTGATGCGGGGCGACCCGTTGCTGATTGCCGACGCTATCGCGATCAGCCGGGCGACCTATAACAAGATCCAGCAAGGCCTCTTCTGGGCCTTCTTCTACAACGTGATTGGGATGCCGCTCGCCGCATCTGGCTTGCTCAGCCCAATGATTGCCGGTGGCGCCATGGCGTTTTCGTCAGTGAGCGTCGTCTCCAACGCCTTGTTACTGCGCCGCTGGCATGCGGCGGCAAGTGGGACCTAGTGCCATGTTGAAAATCGGCGATGTGGCGGAACGTTCGGGAATGCCACCCAAGACAATACGCTACTACGAATCCATAGGTCTGATCGGCCCGGCCGGTCGCCTCGCAAACAGCTATCGGGTCTACGATGAGGCAGACGTAAGCAGGTTGCGTTTTATCCAACAGGCGCGCGGCCTGGGGTTCTCGTTGAGCGACGTCGCGGCCTTGCTCGAACTCTATCGTGACCGCGATCGCGCCAGCCAAGAAGTCAAACGCCTGGCGCTTCGGCATGTCGGCGCGCTCAATGCCAAGATCGACCAGATGGTGGCGATACGCGATGCACTGACCGAACTCGCCGAACGATGCCATGGCGATGATCGCCCGGAATGCCCGATACTCGATGAATTGGCCGGCGGAGGCTGACCGCAATCGTGCCAGCGTCAACTACACATTGAATCGACAGGTTTCTGTATGCGTGCGAGGGGCGAACGCGAGGCTGGATGCGATCGGCGAACACGTCTTCTTCGGTCGACCCTGCGAAATTGCCAATGACATCTCACCCGGTATCAACGAGTACGGACTGGCTAGCGGCGCTGAGAGCGTACCTCGCCTTGACCGTAATCGCCAATCTCATCTGGGAAACGCTCCACCTGCCACTCTACACCATCTGGACGACGGCGAGCACCGGACAACTGGCCTTCGCGGTTCTACATTGCACGGCGGGAGACGTACTGATCGCGCTCACGGCGCTGGCAGTTGCTATAATCAGCGTTGGAACCAAGGCTTGGCCCAGCGAGCGCCATAGGCCAGTCCTGCTCGTTGTACTGATCATTGGCATCGCCTACACAATCTTCAGCGAGTGGCTTAACATCGTCATCAGGGCGAGTTGGGCGTACTCGCCTCTGATGCCGGTCGTTCCCTTCATCAACACCGGATTGTCACCGCTACTTCAGTGGATCGTGATCCCGGTGGTTGCACTGCACGTGGCGACAAGAGCCGGAACTCATTCAAAATCACGATAGGTCGCCACCCTATGCTGACGACAGACCTTCACTACAGAAATATTTCAACGCTTCATAACCCATGACTTGATGAGATGATCGAGCGAAACGATGCCGGGTCCGCGAGCGACAATGGTGAGGAGCGCCACCGCCCACAGACCGTGAAGTTGATAATATTCCGGATAGACGAAGATCTCGATGACAAGGGTCATACCCAGGAGCGCCAAAGCCGCAAACCTCGATGCGAGGCCGACGAATAGCAGCAGTGGGAAAACGTGTTCAGCGGTGGCGGCAAGGTTTGCGGCGAGCCACGGACTGAGGAGCGGCACCTTGTATTCCTCCTGAAACAACAGGATCGCCGAGTCCGTCACCTGAAATCCGGCGACTTTGGTACGGCCCGATTGCCAGAATATCAGGCCGATGACGATGCGCGCTAGCAGCGCGATGGCTGAATGCGGAATGCGATCGAAGAGGCCGATTATCATTTCCACCGGCCGGCGGATCATGCCGAGCGCGGCGCTGGTGGCCGGCGATGTTGTGTTCTGAGGGCTGGCCATGACAGCTGTTCCCGCTACGCTGCGATTATGTGTGTGACGATGCGAGCCTGGATCAGCATTACAAGATTTGCCGTAAGGTCGAAGCTAGGTTCGGATTCAGCGGCGAGACCGGCCGCTTCCGCCAGAGAGTGGCCGCCGGCGAGCCCAGTCAGGAACGTGGCGGCGCCTTTCGACAGCCGGCTGACTTCAACTTCGAGCGCCGGCCGCGCGACCAGCGCATTTTCAGGCATTGAGAGGTCGATCAGCTGGACTTCCGCGTCGCGGGTATTCGATTCCCAGATCGACACAATTGGCCAGCGCGACGGTACGATGGCCGCCGAATGGTGGAGCGTGAACCTGATGTTGGGCAGCGCCGCTGCCTTAATCGTGGCAAAACTCGTAGGCCCAAGTGATCGCTCATCGGCCGCATGATAGGCCCGCCAATAGGCCGATTCGAGCCGCGCCACATCGCCGAGGTATTTCAAGGAAGTCACTGGTGGAAATGCGCCCAGGAAACTGGGATAAGACTCGCCGTAGTCGATCAGCACGCGCGAACGCGGCAGCTCAGCGCGAACGTACTCCCTCGTCATGGCTCGGAAGAACTCCTCGCCGACCAGCCGCGATACGACCGGGTAGCGCACGGCGAGCGCTTCGATCAGGCCGGCTGAGACGTTGTTGCGGTAGACCCCGAAGCGTCGGGCCGGACGCGGCCCCGACCAGCTTGTCAGCCCTTCGGGAACCGGAAGCTCAAGGTTCATGAGTGCGGCCGCAAATTGGCGTTGCGATACATCCGGCATGATAATCCCTGCTCTCAAGCGGCCCGGATGCCGTGCTTGCGACGGTCCTGCTCGGCTGCAAGAACGGCGTCGGCGCGCGCTGCTTCCTTGGCCAAATCGTCGAACGGCGGCACGTTGGCGTCGCGCTCGATCATCGTGGGAACTGGTCCGGCGCGTGCGACTGCGTGCACAAATAGCGCCCACACCGAATCTATCACGGGACTGCCATGCGCATCGATGATGAGTGCCGCACCCGCGTCGTCAATCCGTAGGTCGTGGCCCGCGAGGTGGATTTCACCGACACGTTCGATTGGAAACGCATCGAGATAGGCCTGCGGGTCATGGTTGTGATTGCTGCCCGACACGAAAACATTGTTGACATCGAGCAGGAGGCCGCACCCTGAGCGCCGGGCGACGTCCTTCAGGAAGTCGATCTCTGACATCTCGCTTTCCTCGAAGGCCAGATAGGTCGAGGGGTTCTCAAGCAGCATTGTGCGTCCAACGGCGTCCTGAGCCTCGTCGATGTGATCGCAGACGCGAGCCAGTGTCGCTTTCGTGTACGGTAGCGGCAGCAGATCGTTGAAGTAGACACCCTCATGGGTGGACCAAGCTAGATGCTCGGAAAACAGTCCGGGCTCATAGCGTTCCACAAGTTGCCTGAGGCGCTTGAGATGATCCCGATCAAGCGGATCGTCGGCACCAATCGACAACCCGACGCCATGTAGTGAGACGGGATAGTTCTCCCGGATGCGGGAAAGATAGTGATGCGGCAGCCCACCCGCACCCATATAGTTTTCCGCATGGATCTCGAAAAAGCCGAGCGCGGGCCGGCGCTCAAGAATCTCGCTGTAGTGCTGCGGTTTGAGGCCAATGCCCGCGCGCGCGGGGATCCCCATCGCGACCCGATCCGAGTTAGTATTTCCTGCCACGGTGCTACCTCAAAGCCTGCGCGCCGCCAACATGATTGCGAAGACAAATTCAACAGTCGAATCGCTCTGCATTGAGCGGCCTTGCGAGGTTCGAGGATGGCCCGGGTTTCGTGGGAGCGACGCAGAAGCGCCACTCCCCCAATCATTCACAATGCAAGGCCTGCACGTTCAGGCAGGGTTCGAGTTGCCGCCAACGAGCTTTGCGCAAGTGCCCGCCGGGACAATCAGGAATGCAGAAGCTTCAGCATTCTTGGTCGACGAACCCGCGCACGACGCGCTCGCGGTCTTGCAGTCGTTCTGACCGGCCTTGGCGACGGCGTAGCATTTCTCGATCTTGCCGGCCGCGATGCCTGCCATGGCATCCTTCATCATTTGTTCCATTTTCGCATCCGCTGCTTGGCTCGGAACCGGCGACATCGCCATTGCCAAAGCGGCGGTCATGGCACCCACCAGAGCCGGTGCGAGAGCTAGTCGATGTGTCATGGCGGTTGTCCTTTAATTCAGGTTGCGACCCGATGGGCCCTGCCGACGGGGCCGGAGATATGGCGAACCGGATTTGGTTCACCTGATGTTTACTTCGTCGCAAGCCGGCAAAAGGTTACACAAATCGTCAAATATATTTCCATTGCACGCGGTACCGGGCAATCGCATGGTTACGAAGTCGAAATCGGTGCGAACTGCGGAGGACCGCGCGTCGCAAGATCGTTCGCTAGGCCAACTGATGCAGCAGACACAAGCCGGCAATCGAGCAGCTTATGCCCAGCTGCTGTGCGAGATCACACCGCTTTTGCGGCAAGCCGTTCGGCAAAGGCGATCGTTTCTGAAGCCGGAAGATGCAGAAGACATCCTGCAGAATATCTTGCTCGCGCTCCACAAAGGGCGGGCGGCGTATGACCCGGACCGATCGTTTCTGCATTGGCTTTTTGCCATTGCCCGCAATCAGATCGCCGACAGCGCCCGACGCTATGTTCGCAGAGTGTCCCAGGAAATTAGTGTTGCCGATATACCTGAAGCCCATGTAAGTAGTCCAATGAAGATCGATAGTAAAGCCTTTGGCGAAGACGAGGCGCTGAAATCCGCAATCGGCGACTTGCCAGCTTCCCAACAACGCGCAATTGAGATGTTGAAGCTCAAAGAGATGACTCTGAATGAAGCTGCGGCAGCAAGTGGACTGACTAAATCCGCCCTCAAGGTTTCGGTTCACCGCGCCATTCTGACACTTCGCAAAGCGCTAAGCGCAGAAGGTTGACTTTGGACACGGACACGCTCATTCGGAGCCTCGTCGAGGACTGTGGGCCAGTCAAACGGCTTTTGTCACCGATAAAAAGGACCGCGCTCTGGTTCGGGATTTCCATTCTCTACGTGGCGGCAATGGTTTTGGCTTACCGATTGTCAGGCAACGAGGTCACGCTCTCGCTAGGGCCTCGTGTGTTGATTGAGCAGATCGCGACAATCTTGACTGCTGTATCGGCAGCGGCCGCAGCCTTTTGCTATTCAGTTCCAGGGTACGACCGTAGGGTTGCATTTTTGCCGTTGCTGCCTTTTTCAGTCTGGTTGCTCAGCATCGGCGAATCTTGCGTCACCAGTTGGTTGCAATTGCGAGCCGCTGGACTGAGTTTTAGTCTTGGCTGGGAGTGTGTGCCCCCCTCGATTTTGATCGGTGTCCTGCCGGCAGTCGCAATGAGTGTAATGCTTCGGCGGGGGGCCCCACTCTACCCGCGTGTCACCATTTCACTCGGCAGCCTTGCCGTGGCGGCACTGGCCAACCTGGGGCTCCGCCTCTTTCACGCCGGCGACGCCACCATAGTCATGTTAATATGGCACCTTGGTGCCTGCGTGATATTTTTTGCGCTCGCCTGCATGGCCGGACCACAGATTTGGCCGGGGCAACGCTACCGCTTCGAAGCGGCGCGAGCCCCTTAATGGGTGTGCGTTTCGCTGCTTGCCGTTTCATCCGAAGCGGTTCCCCGCGCAACCCACAGTTCAATTCGCGAGCCACGTAAAGGTCATCCCGAAGTCGGCTGCAGTGCTGCGCTTTCTGCTTCGACCCGCATAGGTACCCTGGTTCTCGCGCCCTTGATCACCGCATAGATCGCCGGAATGACGATGAGCGTAAGCACTGTCGAGGACACCATGCCGCCGATCATCGGCACGGCAATACGCTGCATGACTTCTGAACCGGTGCCGACGGACCACAGGATCGGCAGCAGCCCGGCCATGATGGCAACGACGGTCATCATCTTGGGGCGCACGCGCTCGACGGCGCCTTCCATGATGGCAGCGTTGAGATCTTCGCGCGTGAACTCTCGCCCTTCTTGCGTGGCAGCTTCGCGGCGTTCCTTGAGCGCGGCATCAAGATAGATCAACATGATGACGCCGGTTTCCGCCGCAACGCCCGCCAGCGCGATGAAACCAACGGCGACGGCGACGGACAGGTTGAAGCCGAGCCACCACAGAAACCACAGACCGCCGACCAGCGAGAACGGCAATGACAACATGACGATCAGCGTTTCGGTCAGCCGGCCGAAATTGAGATAAAGCAGCAGGAAGATGATCAATAGTGTCAACGGCACCACCAAAGTCAGCCGCTGCTTGGCGCGTTCGTAGTACTCAAACTGACCGCTCCAGGTGACATAGGTGCCTTGCGGGAAGTTCACGCCAGCTGCAACAGCGCGTTTGGCGTCCTCGACATATCCAACTAAATCGCGATCGCGCACGTCGACGAAAATGTAGGCCGCCAACTGTGCGTTCTCGGTACGGATCGAAGACGGTCCTTGTGTCAGCTCGATCTTGGCCACTTCGCCCAGCGGGATCGAGGCGCCGTTGGCCATTGGCACCAACACCTCGTGTGCGATACTTTGCGGATCGGATCGGATTTCGCGTGGAAAACGCAAGTTGACGGCATAGCGCTCGCGACCCTCGACTGTCGTGGTAATGGTTTCGGCGCCCAGCGCCGAGGCGATGACGCGCTGCACGTCGCCAACCATTAGGCCATAACGGGCGAGTTGTTGCCGGTCCGGGGTGATCTCCAAATAATTGCCGCCGTTGATGCGCTCGGCAAAGGCGCTGGAGGTGCCTGGCACCTTGCGCAGAACAGCCTCGATCTGGCGCGCAGTGTCCTCCATTTGTTTCAAGTCGGTGCCGAACACCTTGACGCCGACAGGTGTGCGGATGCCGGTCGCCAGCATGTCGATGCGGGCCTTGATCGGCTGCGTCCAAGCGTTGGAAACGCCCGGAAACTGCAGCGATTTGTCCATTTCCGCGACCAGCTTGTCTGTGGTCATGCCGGGCCGCCACTCGGCCTCGGGCTTGAGGTTGATGATGGTCTCGGTCATCTCGGTGGGCGCCGGATCGGTGGCCGTGCCAGCACGACCAGCTTTGCCCCACACCGAAGCGACCTCGGGGAACGACTTGATGATTTTGTCCTGGGTCTGAAGTAGTTCGGCCGCTTTCGTTATGGAGAGGCCGGGCAGTGTCACGGGCATATAGAACAGCGTGCCCTCGTTCAAAGTCGGCATGAATTCCGAGCCGAGTTGCATGGCGGGCCAAACGCTCGCACCGAGAACGAGAACGGCCAGCGCGATCGTCAGCCAACGGGCCATCAGCACGCCCTTGATGATCGGCCGGTACAGCCAAATGAGCAGCCGGTTGAGCGGGTTTTTCTGTTCCGGCACAATCCGTCCACGCACGAATATAATCATTAGCGCCGGCACCAGCGTCACTGACAACAATGCTGCCGCCGCCATGGAAAACGACTTGGTGAAGGCAAGCGGGTGGAACAGCCGACCTTCCTGGGCCTCCAGCGCGAAGATCGGCAGGAACGAGACGGTGATGATCAGCAAGGAAAAGAACAGCGCCGGGCCGACCTCCATCGCCGCCTCGATCAGAACCTCCGTGCGCGGCTTATCGGGCGGGGCGTGCTCCAGCCGTTTATGCGCGTTCTCGATC
The DNA here is from genome assembly GCA_031393505.1 of Hyphomicrobiaceae bacterium. Classification (GTDB taxonomy): domain Bacteria; phylum Pseudomonadota; class Alphaproteobacteria; order Rhizobiales; family Hyphomicrobiaceae; genus JANYHF01. The sequence goes on from JANMVX010000247.1 coordinate 9,335, forward strand.
ATGACAATGGCCGCGTCCACCATGGCGCCGATGGCGATGGCGATGCCGCCCAAACTCATGATGTTGGATGAGAGACCCAACATATACATCAGGATGTAGGCGATCAGGATGCCGAGCGGCAGCGTCAGGATGGCGACCAGCGCGCTGCGGAAGTGCATCAGGAACACCATGCAGACCAGCGCGACAATGATGCTCTCCTCCATCAGCGTCTGTTTCAACGTCCCGATGGCCCGGTTGATCAGGTCGGAGCGGTCGTAGACGGTGAGGATTTCGGTGCCGCTCGGCAGGCTCTTGGCGATCTCGGCGATGCGCGCCTTGACGTTGTCG
>JANMVX010000283.1:0-17982 GCA_031393505.1 Hyphomicrobiaceae bacterium
TACTGAGGATAAATCTCGTTGCGGAAGGATTCCCGCCCGGCATCCAGGATCACCGCGATATGCGTGGGCTTGTCGCTGTCCTTGCTGTCGCGCAAGAGCTTCCACAGCATCTGGCAAAAACCGTGCACCGCGCCAACCGGCAGCCCATCGGACGGGCGCGAGAGCGGCGGCAGCGCGTGAAAAGCGCGGAAGATGTAGCCCGAGCCATCGATCAGATAGACGTGGCTGCCTTTGCCGACGGCTTCGCCGGTTGCGGTGGGGCTGGTGGAGGCGCGGGTGGGGCGTTTGCTCATGGGGCGAATATAGGCGGTGCTGTGTAGGTTGGGTCAAGCGTTTCAGCGCGACCCAACATCTTGCGGCTGGCTCTTCCCGTGGACTGTTGGGTCGCGCAAAAAGGCTTGACCCAACCTACACCTACACCGCCAGCATCGCCTTCCAAAGATCGCGATACATCTCCAACCCATGCAACCCAATCGGTTCGGCGACATGGTCCGGCGCCAGCTCCGGCTTGGCGGGCCAATGCGCCAGCAAAGCCGCGCCGCGCGCCGTGCCGGATTGATCGGCGGGGACGCGGACGGATTGTACTGGGCGCAGCGCCGCTAGAAGTCCACAGTAGGCGGCATTGCGCCCAAAACTACCTTCCACGATCACATCGCCGGTGTGGCAGCCCAGCCGCGTCAACAGATCGTCCGTCATCAAAGCAATATGCAAGGTCGCCAGCGCCGGCCGGTTCGCCTCTTCAATCTCGCCGACGATCTCGCCCTGGCGGCCCGCATAAGGCCCGCCCTGTCCCGTGAACGACGGCAGCGCCACCGTCCCCGAGGCGATCACGCGCTGCAGTGAGGCCATGTCGGCGTCGCCCGTCACGCCAGCGCAAATCACTTCGTATTCGCGCCCGCCCATGAATCGGGCGCAAGGGACCGGCGCGCCGGTGGCGTCGACGTTGGCATAGAGATCAGAGCCCTCGTCCAGCGTCTCGAAGGCCATGCCAACGCTCATCAGGATGACCCAGGTGCCGGTCGATACCACCGTAAACGGAGTTTTCCGCGCGAGCAGGTTTGGCATTAGCGAGGCGTTGCTATCGTGGATGCCGCTGATGACGCGCGTCGCGGGATCGAGGCCGGTGGCGCGGGCGACGTCTGGCGTGATGGGGCCAAGCGTATCCCAGGCCGGGCGGATCGGCGGGAACAGCTCTCTGATGCCGAGCGCGTCGACCACGCTGGAGAAGGCGCGGCCCTTCGGGTTCCACAAATCGGTGTGGCAGCCGAGCGAGGTCACCTCCGATGCCGCGACGCCGGACAAGCGCCAGGACCAGTATTGCGGGTAGTTCAAAAGATTTTTCGCACGCGAAAAGTCGTCCGGGAACTGCCATTTCTGATAAGCGAATTGGCGCGCGAGATTGAGTCCGACCGCAGCTGGGGGCGACAAGCTTTCGCTGAACGCGGGACGGATGCCAGCGTAGCGCGCCTCGATGCCTTCAGGCCCCTTGTCCTCATAGTCCAACATTGGCAGGACGAGACCATTGCGGTCGATGACGACGCCTGACGCTCCGTGTGCTGTTGTGACGATGCTGGCGATGGGATGCGCCCGGTTGCCGTCTGCTAATGCGGCGAGCACGAACCGCCAGATCTTCTCGACGTCAGCGTGCAGGTAAGGTGGCGCCGGCGACGGTCTGTTCGGCTGGCTCTTTCCCCACAGCAGGTGGCCTTCAGCATCAAACAGCACGACCTTCAGATTGGTCTTGCCGATATCGAGGACGGCGGTGGCGGCCATCGTGTCACCCGCGCTTGGTGATGAACGTGCGCGCGATGATGGGCACGGAAATGGCCGCGATCAAGAGCAGGCCGTTCAGCACGTTGATGACGACTCCGGGCACATTCACCAGCGACAGCCCGAAAGTCGTGAGGCCGAGCACGAACACGGCCAGCACCAGGCCAAGGATGGTGCCCGAGCCGCCCGCGATGGAGACGCCACCGAGCACCACCATGGTGACGGCTTCCAGCTCATAGCCGAGCGCGATGTTGGAGCGGGTCGAGCCAATACGCGCGGTGAGCAGCACGGCAGCGAGGCCAGCCATAGTTCCCGAAAGGACGAACAGCCAAAAGCGGATGCGATCGACTGGAATGCCCGAGAAGCGCGCGGCGATGGGATTGCTGCCGGCGGCAAAAATGCGGCGGCCGATGGCGGTGCGGTGGAGGACAAATCCGAAGGCAAGGGCGAGCAGGAGGAACAGCGTAAAGGAGATCGGGATCGGAATGTCTGGGTGGATGTATCCTTGCCCGATGTTCTGGAAACTGGTGGGATAAGACGTGAACGCCTGATCGCCCAACACCACCTGGGCAAAGCCGCGGAACAGCGACATGGTGCCGATGGTTACGACAATCGAGGGCAACGCAAAGCGCGTCACCAGCGTGCCGTTGATGGCGCCGCAGGCGGCGCCGGTGACGAGGCCGGTGAGCACGAGAATGGGCGCGCCCGCTCCCGCAGCCGAGGCTTCGCCCATGGCGAGCGAGGCGACAGCGACGATGGCGGCGACCGACAGATCGATGTCGCGCGCGATGATGAGCAGCGCCATGGCCAATGCGATGATGGCTTTTTCGGAGAAATTGAAGGTGGCGTCGGAAAGATTGTAGATGTCGAGGAAGTACGGAGAAATCCAGGTGTTGACGACGACGACGAGCGACAGCAGCAATACCAGGATCGACTCCCAGCGCAGCAACAGATCAGCGATCCGGAACGGCGGCCGATCGGTGACGTCGTAGCGGTTTGCCGTGGCGGTTTCGCTGCTCATGCCACGCTTCCTCCCGCAGCGGCGCGGCGGGCTTCGGGCAGGATCAGTTTGCCGGGCCGCCGCTCGGCGCGCGCGTTCACCAGCACGGCGGCCAGGATGACGGCGCCCGAAATCAACATCTGCCAGAATGGCGAGACATTGATGACTGGCAACGCGTTCACCACCACGCCTAGGAACAGCGCGCCGAGCAACGCGCCGCGCACGGTGCCGATGCCGCCGGCGATCGAGACGCCGCCGATGACGCAGGCCGCGATGACGGTGAGTTCATAGCCGCCGGCAATGTCCGTATACGCTACGCCAAGGCGCGATACCCACAGGAAGCCCGCTAGCCCGGCGACCGCGCCCGCCAGTGTATAGACCAGAAACTGGATGCGCCCGATGTCGATGCCGCAATAGCGAGCGGCGACCGGATTGCCGCCGACGGCATAGATGCTGCGGCCGAGTGGCGTCTGGGTCATCAGCACCCAGAAGGCCGCCGCGACCAGCACGGGGATGATGACCAGGACGGGCACGCCAAGGATGGTCGAGTGCGGAAAGGCGAGGAACGCCGGGCTCATGTCTTTGGATGTGAGCCAGGCGCCGCCCGAGAAAATGTGGATGAAGCCGCGGAAAATTGAGTAGGTGCCGAGCGTCGCCACGATGGGCGGGATGCCGATGCCCGCGATCAGTCCGCCATTGATGGCGCCGAGCAGCCCCCCGACGCCGATCGCCATGACGATGATGGCCGGGATCGGAATCCATGGCGCGGCGCGCGCGGCCAAGGTCACCATCATGCCGGAGAGGGCGAGATTGGCGGCGGCGGAGAGATCGATGCCACGCGTAAGGATCACCGCCATCTGCGCCAGCGCCAGCATGAACAGGAAGCTGGTGTCCGTCAGCATGCCGGAGAGGCTGTCGGCCGTCAGGAACACCGGCGCGCGAATGCCAACGCCAATGATCAGCAGGGCGACGATTGCGGCCAGGAGTGTGTCGCGGTTTTTGAGGAGGGCGGTCATCTTCCTTCTCCCATAGGGAGAAGGTGGCTCGAAGAGACGGATGAGGGGTACAGGGGGCCGCGGTGCGGCGCTTGCGTGCAACAACGGCTGGCCCCTGTACCCCTCATCCGCCATTCGGGCACCTTCTCCCTATGGGAGAAGGCCAAAACGCTGATGCCAAAGCTGTGTTCGCCAATATGCGATGCCATCATGACTTGCTCTCCCCATGCCCAGACCCGCTGGCCGCGCTCACAATCGCTTCCGCGCTCGCCTCAGCCCGCGTGAACTCACGCACCACGCGGCCTTCGTGCATGACGAGGATACGGTCCGACATGCCCATGATCTCGGGCAACTCGGACGACACCAGGATGATCGCCAGTCCTTCGCCCGCAAGCTCGCCCATGAAATCGTGTACCGCCGCCTTAGAACCAATGTCGATGCCCTTGGTCGGCTCATCGAGGATGATGATGCGCGGTTTGGTGGCGAGCCATTTGGCGATCACCACCTTCTGCTGGTTGCCGCCGGAAAGTTCACCGAGCCGCTGTTCCCAGTTGGCGGCCTTCACCGCGAGGCGGCGGCCGAGTGCGCGCGTGGTGTCAAGCTCACGCGCCAGATTGATGGTGCCGCGTGCGACGTGAGCGGATAGATTGGCCAGCGTCATGTTCTCGCGGATGCCAAACGGCAGCACGGCGCCCTGGTTCTGGCGATCCTCCGGAACATAGGCGATGCCGGCTGCGATCGCCGCCGTGGACGTGCCGATAGCGATTTCTACGCCATCGATCCGTACCCGTCCGCGCGTGATCGGGCTCAGGCCGAACAGGCCCATCATCGCTTCGGAGCGGCCGGCACCGACGAGGCCGTAAATGCCCAGCACTTCGCCCTTGCGCAGTTTGAAACTAACGCCGTCAAACTCCGTGGCGTTGGACAGGTCGTCAACCTCAAGCACCACATTTCCGATGGGCACGTTGCGTTTGGGGAACGCCTGATCGATCGGACGTCCCACCATCAGCCGCACAAGCTCGGCTTGGCGCACGTCCTTGATCGCGCCTTCCCCGACCAATTCGCCATCGCGCAGACAGGTCCAGCGATCGGCGATGCGGAAGATTTCCTGGAACTTGTGCGAGATGAAAAGTATAGCGCGGCCTTGCGCCTTCAGCTGTTCGACGATGCGGTAGAGATCGCCGATTTCACGCTCGGAGAGGGCCGAGGTCGGTTCGTCCATGATGATGATGCGGGCATCGTGGGACAGCGCGCGGGCGATCTCGACCAGATGTTTTTGCGCCACGCCCAGGCGTTTCAGCAGCGTATCCGGCGTGAAGTCGGCTTCCAGGCGGGCGAGCAATTCAGCGGTGCGCGATTGCATCGCCGGCCAGTCGACGCGGCCCCGCGAGGTGGTGGGCATGTGGCCCATGAAGATGTTTTCGGCGACTGACAGGTCGTCGAACATCACGGTTTCCTGGTGGATGGCGGTGATGCCGGCGGCCCAGGCTTCGCGCGGACTGGAAAAGGTAACCGGCTTGCCAGAGACGTGTACGGAGCCTTCGTCCGGCGTATAGATGCCTGTGAGGATTTTCACCAGCGTGGATTTGCCGGCGCCATTCTCGCCCAGCAACGCCATGACCTCGCCGCCACGCAGCGTCAGGCCGACGTTGTGCAGGGCGCGCACGCCCGGAAAGGATTTGGACACGCCCTCGACGGTGAGCAGCGGGGCGTTGCTACTGGCAGCGTCGACCATTTTCAAGACTTGCTCAGACGCGCGGGTGATCTCTTCTCCCCGTTCTTACGGGGAGAAGGTGGCCGAAGGCCGGATGAGGGGCGGGAGCACAGACAGACTGTCAGCGTACACCTCTAGCGGCGCGTAAGGAGCAAGCGGCTGCCCCTCTCCTGTCGCTGCTTCCTCGGCTTGCGCCTCGGGCGACATCCTCTCCCCCTAAGCAGGGGGAGAGGCGCTCAGCTTCGGGCTCCGACGTTCGCCTAGAAAATCTTGGCGAACTTCTCGACGTTGGTCTTGTCGTACACGAACGGATCGGCCATTGCGGCCTGGCCGTCGTCACCGATCTTGGTTTCGCCCATGCGGCCCATCTTGACGGTCTTGCCGGGGCCGGCGTCGCCACCCTTCAGGATGCCGATCATGATCTGCGTCGAGGCATAGCCGTAGTCGACCGGGTTCCAGATCGCGAAGGTGTCGCAAGCGCCCTTCAGCACATAGTCCTTCATTTCCGACGGCAGGCCGAGGCCGGTGATGAAGACCTTGCCGACCAGGCCGCCGTCGACGATGGCCTTGGCGCCCGAGCGGATGCCGATGGTGGTGGGCGAAATCACGCCGCGCAGATTCGGGTGCGACTTCACCAGGCCCTGCATTTCGCGATAGCTCTTGTCGTCCTGGTCATCGCCATAGACCGTCGCGACCAGCGGCATGTCCTTATATTCCGGCTTCTTCCATTCTTCCTTCATGGCCTCGATCCAGGAGTTCTGGTTGGTCATGGTGGACGCGGCCGACAGGATGGCGACTTCGCCCTTGCCGCCGAGGGTCTTGGCGATCATCTGCACCTGCTTGGCGCCGATCAGCGGCGTCGAGGAGGCGTTCAGATGCATGATGCGGCCTTCGGGAGCTACGGCCGAGTCGAACGAAATGACCTTGGCGCCGCGCTGCGTGGCCTTCTTGCAGACCGGCACGAGCGCGCTCGGGTCATTGGCCGAAATGATCAGGCCGTCGACCTTCTGGGCGACCAGGGCGTCGAGCACGGCGATCTGCTCTTCGGCGGTTGCCTTGGTGGAGGCGGTGTAAATGATCTCATAACCGCCAGCTTCGGCAGCGGCTTCCTTGGCGCCGGCGGCGCAGGCGTCGAAATAGCTGTTGCCGAGGTTCTTGACGACCATGGCGATGCGCTTGCCGTCGGCCATGGCGAACGTGATGACGCTCATGGGCAGTGTTGCGCCAACGGCGCTGGCGGCGGCAAACTTCAAAAGGCTGCGGCGATTGGTCTGCATGTGTGTCGTCTCCCTGGGTTGCCACTCTTGGCCACCAGATGTCCGGCGGGGGTGCCGGCATCTGGAATTCTTGTTGCAAAGTCACGCGGCGGTATGCGTTGCCGCCAATTCCCTGGTCTGAGGTGCGAGGATGACCTCGATGCCGGCCGAACGTAACATATCGAGCGATTGTGGCGCGGCTGATTCATCCGTTATCACGGTTGAGATGCGCGCCAGCGGGCACACCACGATGGAGCCGCGCGGCTCGAACTTCGAGGCGTCCACCAGCACGACCAGTTTTTGCGCGCGTGACAAAAGCTTGGCCTCGGCGCGCGCGATCAGCGGGTCGCCCTCGATGACGCCCATGGGGCCGAGCGACGCGCAGCTCATGAACATGGTGTCGGCGGCGTAGTGCTGAATGGTGTCATCGTCGAACGGCGAAAGGATGATGGCCTGCTTGCGATAGATCTCGCCGCCGGGGAGGATGACGCGGCTGCGGCCCTTGGCCATCAGGGCCTGGGCGATCGGGAACGAATTGGTGAGAATGTTCAGCGTGCGCTCGCGCAGGGGCTCGATCATTTCATAGGTCGTGGAGCCTGCGTTGATGATGATGGATTGTCCGTCAACGCACAGATTGGCCGCGGCTTCGGCCACCGCGCGCTTGCGGTCGAGATTGAGCGTGCGGCTAACGGCGAACGCGCGCGTGCCGAGTTCATGGGGACGCGAGGCTGGCCCCAGCTCCGCGCCGCCGTGCACGCGCCGGATGGCGCCGGTTTCTTCCAGCTTCGCCAGGTCGCGGCGGATGCTGGCGCTGGACGCGCCGGTCTCGCGTACCAAGTCGCGCACCGGCGCCATGCCACGCTCCCGGACAACCCGGAGAATGGCCTGCCAGCGTTCGCGTTCGTGGAGGGGATCGCGCATCATGGCGCAAAAGTAAGCAAGATCGCTCACGTCTGTCAACATCCCCCGTTGACGGTGAGCGATCCTGCTCCTAGTTTGCGCGTCTTCGGCGCCTTTGCCCGGGCGGCCTTCACGACGCCCCACCTCCCAGCAGGACGACTTCGGTGGCCGCTCTCAGTTCGTCGCTAGAACTTGTAGCTCACGCCAACGCGGACCTGATGCAGCTGGTTGTTGAACTCAGCCAACTGACCGTCGGCGTTGCGGAACGAGTCCTGATTGTACTTGGAATAGAGGTATTCCAACCGGCCGACCCAACGATCTGTGAACGCATATTCCGCGCCCCCACCCAACGTGTAGCCCCAGTGGTACATGTTATCGCGCACCAGCTGCTCGCCGGCGTTGCGGCCCTTCTGCAGGTCCTCGGTGAGGTTGGCGAAGGCCAGGCCGGCCGTGCCATAGAGCATGACGTTGTCCATGACGTAGCCCAGGCGCCCGCGCAGCGACCCGAAGTGATTGACGGAGGCATACGTCAGGTCGTTGTCGAACACCTCGGTGGTTTCCGACGCGTTGGAAAGACCAAGATCAGCCTCCGCGCCGGCGATCCACTTCGGGCTCAGGTACATGTTGTAGCCAACCCAAGCGCCGCCTTCGAAGCCGTCGATAGGAAGCTCGGCGTGGCCGTGGTTGTTGTTGCGATAGAAATCGTCCGTCCACAGGGCATGGGCGCCGCCGAGAAAGCCGCCAGCGTAGAAGCCGCCCCAGTTGTGGCCGAGCGGGATCGGCATTTCCAGCGGCGACGGCGGCACCTCGCGCTGCATCTCGCGTTGCATGACGACCGGCTTGCGCATCTTAGGCTTGGCCCGCATTGCGCCGGCTTTGGTCAATTCGGTGGTATCGGTCACGTCCGTCATTTCGGCCGCCGCAACGGTCGACGTGCTGACGCCGGACACGGCAAGCGCCATCAGCGCGAGGCCAAGCAGGCGCGATGGGTTGTGTACCCCAGATGTCATGAAAGAAGTCCCCCAGTGATTCGATTTGCGATCACAGCCGGGGCCAAAAGGTCAGCAGAGTAAGACGACAATATGTTGTTTTAATACAGAGAATTAAGCAAAGCGCCCCAGGCGCGCAAGACACGACGCACACGAAGGAATGGCGCCATGACCAAAGCAACGACAGATCGTCTGATTACGAACAAATGGAACGACGCACACGCCAAAGCGCTCGATGAGCCGGGCCTTCTGCTTTATCGATCCAACCTGCTCGGCAGTGATCTGCGCATCACCAATTTCGGCGGCGGCAACACCTCCGCAAAGGTCGATGTGATTGATCCGCTCACGAAGAAAGCGACGAAAGTGCTGTGGGTGAAGGGGTCCGGTGGCGATATCGGCTCCATGAAGCTGGATGGCTTCGCCACGCTCTATATGGATAAATTCATAGGGCTGAAGGAGCTCTATCGCGGCATTGCGCATGAAGACGAAATGGTGGAGTTATTCAATCATTGTACGTTCAATCTTAACCCGCGCGCGACCTCGATCGACACGCCGCTTCATGGATTCGTGCCGTTTGCGCATGTCGATCATGTGCATGCGGATGCGGTGATTGCGATTGCGGCCTCGGCCAATGCCGAGGATCTGACGAAGACGGTCTATGGCGGCGAGATCGGTTTTTTGCCCTGGCAGCGGCCCGGGTTTGAATTGGGCCTGAAGATCGGGGCCATGGCCAGCGCCAATCCAAAAATGCTGGGCGTGGTGCTCGGCAGCCATGGTTTGTTTACCTGGGCGAACACGGCCAAGGATTGCTACGTCACGACGTTGCGCATCATTCAGCGTGCGGCCGATTGGCTGGAGGAGAACGGCAGGACGCCGGCCTTCGGCGGCGCGCGATTTGAGACAGCTCCCGCGCTCAAGCGCGCCGAAGTCGCAGAGAGGCTGATGCCAATCATCCGTGGAAAGATTTCCAAGGATGAGCGCAAGGCGGGGCATTTCACCGATGCGCCCGAGGTGCTGGAGTTCGTCAATTCCAAGATGCTGGATGCGCTCGCCCCGCTCGGCACGTCGTGCCCGGATCATTTTCTCCGGACCAAGATCTGTCCTCTGGTGCTGCCGTTCGATCCTGCTACGGGTAAGGTCGAGGACGTCGCCGCCAAGCTGGACACTCTGCTGGCAGATTATCGCAAGACCTACGCGGCCTACTACGAGCGCTGCAAGCACGCCAACTCACCAGCCATCCGCGACCCCAATCCCGTGATCTTCCTTATTCCCGGCGTCGGCATGCTGTCCTTCGCCAAGGACAAGGCCACGGCGCGCATCGCGTCGGAATTCTACCTCAACGCGATCAACGTCATGCGCGGCGCGTCTAGCGTGTCGACCTATGTCGGGCTGCCGGAGCAGGAAGCGTTCAACATCGAATACTGGCTCTTGGAAGAAGCGAAACTCGCTCGCATGCCGAAACCGAAAGCACTGGCAGGACGAGTCGCCTTCATCACCGGCGGGGCGGGCGGCATCGGCAGCGCGACGGCGGCGCGGCTGCTCAGCGATGGGGCCTGCGTCGTGCTGGCCGATATCGACGAGGCGGCGCTGGCCGAACGCGTGGAAGGCTTCGGCAAGCAGTTCGGCAAGGATGTGGTGCGTGGGCTGACGATGGATGTGACCAGCGAAGCCTCGGTCATCGCCGCGTTCGCCGAGGCGGTGCGCGCCTATGGCGGCCTCGACATCGTGGTCTCCAATGCCGGCATCGCGTCCGCCGCGAACGTCGAAGACACAACGCTGGCGCTGTGGCAGAAGAACATGGATATCATGGCGACCGGCTACTTCCTGGTGTCGCGCGAAGCCTTCCGCCTGATGCAGCGCCAGGCCAATGGCGGCGCAATTATTTTCGTCGCCTCCAAGAACGGCCTGGCCGCCTCACCAGGCGCATCCGCCTATTGCGCAGCCAAAGCCTCGGAGATCCATCTCGCGCGCTGCCTGGCCCTGGAGGGCGCTCCCCACGGCATTCGGGTGAACACGGTCAATCCGGATGCAGTTTTGCAAGGATCAAAGATCTGGCAAGGCGAGTGGCGCAATCAACGTGCGGCCTCCTACAAGGTTGAACCGGGCGGGCTGGAAGAGATCTATCGCAACCGCTCGATGTTGAAACTGTCGGTGCTGCCCGAGGATATCGCCGAGGGGATCGCATTTTTCGCCTCGGACCGTTCGGCCAAATCCACGGGCAATATTCTCAACGTCGACGCCGGCAACGCGCAATCCTTTACGCGCTGAGAGAGGAGAGCCTCCATGAGCTATCGCATCGGCAACGATCAAGTCGCAAGCCACAACGCCAAACACGCCATGGCCGTCGCCGAAGACTATGACGCCCTCGGAAGGTCGCTCGCGCGCCGAAACATCGACATCGAGGCCATCACAGCCAAGGTGATGGCGTTTGGCGTCGCGGTGCCGACCTGGGGCGTGGGGACGGGCGGCACGCGCTTTGCCCGCTTTCCCGGCGTGGGCGAGCCGCGCAACATCTTCGACAAGCTTGAGGATTGCGGCACCATCCAGCAGCTCACGCGGGCGACGCCTGCCGTTTCTCCGCACATCCCCTGGGACCAAACCAGCGACCTGCAGACACTGAAAGAAGCTGCCAAAGCCGAGGGGTTGGGCTTCGACGCCGTCAATTCCAACACCTTCCAAGATCAGCCCGGCCAGACCCACAGCTACAAATTCGGGTCGTTGTCGCACACCGACAAAGCGGTGCGGGCGCAGGCTGTTGCATACAATCTCGAGTGCATCGAGATCGGCAAGTCGCTGGGGTCCAAAGCGCTGACGGTCTGGATTGCCGACGGATCGAACTTTGCTGGCCAGTCGAACCTGACCAAGGCGCTCGATAACTATCTATCGGCAATGGCCGACGTCTACGCCGGGCTTCCAGCTGACTGGCAGGTGTTTCTGGAACACAAGCTCTACGAGCCGGCCTTCTATTCAACGGTGATATCAGATTGGGGATCGAGCTTCGCCGCCGCTCAGGAACTCGGACCCAAAGCCAAGTGCCTGGTCGATCTCGGACACCATGCACCAAACGTGAATATCGAGCAGATCGTGGCCCGGCTGGTGCGTTTCAAGAAACTCGCTGGTTTTCATTTCAACGACAGCAAGTATGGCGACGACGATCTGGATGCCGGCTCGGTCGAGCCGTTCCGCCTGTTCCTGGTGTTCAATGAGCTGGTCGATGCAACGCATCGAAAGGCGGAGGGATTTGCGCCCGCCTATATGATCGATCAATCGCACAATGTAACCGATCCTATCGAGAGTTTGATGCAGTCGGCCATCGAACTGCAGCGCGCCTTTGCGCAGGCGCTGATTGTTGACCGGGTGGCGTTGTCGGGGACGCAGGACGCGAACGACGCGCTGGGCGCCCATCTGGAATTGAAGCGAGCTTTTACGACGGACGTGTCGCCGCTGTTGGCCACGGCGCGCAGCCGGACCGGCGGGGCGATTGCGCCGATCGAGTGCTATCGCGCGTCAGGATACCGGGCGGCGAAAGCCAAGGAACGGCCGGCCTTGGGCGTGGCGGCCGCTGGGATTGTGTGAGGCTTGGCACCTCCTCTCCCCTCGCCACTTTGCGAGGGGAGAGGAGACCGCGTCTCGCAGCGCGTTTCAGCGCAAGAGCCACGTGGTCGGTGAGGGGCGGCAACGTGCGCCCCACCTCTCGCCCGCCCGTTAGGAGCAAGTGGCTGCCCCTCACCTGTCGCTGATTTCTCGCCTGCCGCTCGGGCGACATCCTCTCCCCCAAAGTAGGGGGAGAGGAGTAGAAAAACAAAAATGGCCGGATCAGCTCCGGCCATTTTGCATTCTGTATCGAACTAAAGCGCCGAACCACTAAACCTTCGAATACCCCAAGGCAGCCAGTTCGCTGTTCGTGAAGGCGGTCTTCTTGTTGCCTTGCGAGCGGTGACGGCGGCCGTCGTGGGCGGGGTTCGTCTTGAATTTGCAGATCGGGCAGGGCGCGTCCTTCTTCTGGCGCACGCCGCCGCGGCCGCGACCCGCCGAAGCGCGCTCGCTGATCGAATAGTTATAGCCGAGGGCATTCACCTCTTCGATGGCCTCCATGGCGCGGGCAAGGCCCTCGTGTTTCGCCTGGTCGCGCAACTTGTTCTTCTGGTCGTCCAGTTTCTTGATTTGTTCTAGCGCCGTGTTAGCCATCGTGTAAACCACCTATCAGGGATTTTGTCAGGGATCTTGGGTTAATTGAAACTCGTACCGGTCTATTGCCGTTGTCAAGTTCAGTAAGACGCTTATTCGGGTTGGAGATCAAGTGCAAGCTATATGTGTTCAGTGATTGCGATTGTCGCATCATGATGGTTTAACGCTTGCGCTCCGGAGCCCCGCCGGATGTGGCAATAGGGCACTTCCGGTTAACAAAGGCTTGTGGTTCACGGCTGGTTGTTTCATAGACAAGCGCTTGACGGGCCGCGCCGCCGGATCAACGAGCGCGCCGTGGTCCAACCCCCATTCCCTCGCACGCACCAGGCCGATCCCCATGTCCAAAGCCCCTGTGTCCAAATCCAAGAAGATCAAGAAGGTTGTGCTGGCCTATTCCGGCGGCCTGGATACATCCATCATCTTGAAGTGGCTCCAGGAAACCTATGGCTGCGAGGTCGTTACCTTCACCGCCGACCTTGGCCAGGGCGAGGAGCTTGAACCGGCGCGCAAGAAAGCGCAGCTGCTGGGCATCAAGGAGATCTTCATCGAGGACTTGCGCGAAGAATTCGTGCGCGACTTCGTGTTCCCGATGTTTCGCGCCAACGCGCTTTATGAAGGCGTCTATCTTCTGGGCACATCCATCGCCCGTCCTCTGATCGCCAAGCGTCTGATTGAAATTGCGGAGAAAACCGGCGCCGACGCGGTTGCGCACGGGGCGACCGGCAAAGGTAACGATCAGGTCCGCTTTGAGTTAACGGCCTATGCCCTCAATCCCGATATCAAGATTATCGCGCCCTGGCGCGAATGGGACTTCAAGAGCCGCGAAGATCTGATCGATTTCGCCGAGAAGCATCAGATCCCGATTTCCAAGGATAAGCGCGGCGAGGCCCCTTTCTCAGTCGACGCCAACCTGTTGCACTCCTCGTCCGAAGGTAAGGTTCTGGAGGACCCGGCGGTGGAAGCGCCGCCCTATGTCTATATGCGGACGATTTCGCCGGAAGAAGCGCCCGATAAGCCGACATTGGTGCGGATCGGTTTCAAACATGGCGATCCCGTCAGTGTCGACGGCAAGGCCCTATCGCCAGCAACGCTGTTGGCGAAGTTGAATGACCTTGGCCGCGACAACGGCATCGGCCGGCTGGATCTGGTGGAGAACCGCTTTGTCGGCATGAAGTCGCGCGGCGTCTACGAAACGCCCGGCGGAACCATCCTGCACGTGGCGCACCGCGCGATCGAGAGCCTGACGCTGGATCGCGGTGCGGCGCATCTGAAGGACGACTTCATGCCGCGCTATGCCGAACTGGTCTATTACGGTTTCTGGTTCTCGCCGGAGCGCGAGATGCTGCAGGCCATGATCGACAAGAGCCAGGAGCACGTGGAGGGCGAGGTCATGCTCAAGCTCTACAAGGGCAACGTGATTGTGACGGGCAGGAAGAGCCCGAAGTCGCTCTATTCCTCGACGCTGGTGACCTTCGAAGATGATCGCGGCGCGTATGACCAGAAGGACGCCGCCGGGTTCATCCGGCTGAATGCGCTGAGGTTGCGGACGCTGGCGGCGCGCAAACGGAAGATGTAGGGCGCGTAGGGCGCAATAGGCGCTTTTTCTTCGCGCCGTATTGCGCCGCGTGGCTCAACTCAACTGCTTGAGTGCGTAATGCCCCCCTGCGGCGCAATACGGCGAAGTGGCCTATTGCGCCCTACGGTGCTACGAACTCGCCGACTGCCCGCAATCGAGATCGCGTAAGAGCCCATCGGCGACCGAATAGATCCAGCCGTGAATCGAGACCGCCTGGCCCTTGTCCCAGACCCGCTTCAGGATCGGCGAGTTGGCGAGGTTGGCGACCTGCTGCACGACATTGATTTCGCACAGCCGGTCGACCACGTCCTTGTGGGCGGTCAGCGTTTCCAGATAGGGCTTATTCGAGCGCTCCAGGTCCCGGATCGGCTCAAGCCAATGGTCGATCAGACCGTATTGCTCGCTATCGATGGCCGCCACCACGCCGCCGCAGCCGTAGTGGCCGCAGACGATGATGTGGCGCACCTTCAGCGTCTCGACGGCGAACTGCACCACCGACATGCAGTTGATGTCGGACGCGTAGATCATGTTCGCGACATTGCGGTGCACGAACACTTCTCCAGGATCGAGGCCGGTGATGACGTTGGCCGGCACCCGGCTGTCCGAGCAGCCGATCCACAGATAGGCCGGCGCCTGCTGCGCCGCGAGCCGGGTGAAGTAATCGGGGTCGTGGGCAACGCGCTGGCGCGCCCAATCGATGTTGCGCTGCAAGAGTCGTTTGGGATCGAGGATGCTGGTCATAGGGTCTGAATAAACACATATGCCCGAAATTGAAAGACGAAGCCGCTCCTCCTCTCCCCACGCCTGTGGGCGTGGGGAGAGGAGACCGCGTCTCGCAGCCGCCTCTTCGGCGGCAAGAGCCACGCGGTCGGTGAGGGGCAGCGGCTGGGACCGGCCCTGGTTCCACAGCGACGGGCACTATTGAGAGCGGTACGGAGCAAGCGGCTGCCCCTCACCTGTCGCTTTGTCCTCGGCTGACGCCTCGGGCGACATCCTCTCCCCCTGAAGAAGGGGGAGAGGAGGAAAAAAGCGCCACCCTAATGCTTCTTCAAATCCGCGTTCAACATCCAGCGATGCCCGAACGGATCGGTCAGCATCGCAAACCGCGCCCCCCAAAAGCTGTCATGCGGGGCCATGTCCGAGGTCGCTCCCGCCTTCGTCGCCTTGGCGAACACGGAGTCCAACTCGGCCGGCGTCGCAAAATTGAGCGCCACGGCCACCGGCGACTTTACGCCGGAGTGCGGCGCGTTCGGGCCGCCGAATTCCTGGAACTGGTCGGCCAGGAAGAATTGGCAGCCGTGGTAGTCCATGACGCAATGCAGGATGCGCTTTTTGTCCTCGGCCGGCATCCGGGACACTTCGGTGGCGCCGAAGATCTTGGTGTAGAAGGCGATGGCCTTGTGGGCGTCCGGCACCGTCAGATGCGGGATCACCATCTGCGGGATGGTTGCAGGCTTGGCCAGCACGTCGGCCAGCACGTCGAGCGATCCGCCCCATCCGCCCTGCATGGACTCGCGGATGCTGTCGAAGGCTTTTTGCTCGCTCTCTGAACAGTCCGATGGATCCGAGGTCACCGTCACGGTGGTCTTGCCGTCTGTCTCCGTGAACGCCACCGTTGTGAGCAGTTCTTTCGGAAACTCCGGCATCATGGCGAAACTGGTGGTGCCGCCACGAGGATCGGAGAAACAGTTGAGCCAGACCAGCTTGTTGGGCAGATCCACCTCCTTGATGATCCACTTACCCCACATCTTGAAGTCGATCGACTGCATCGAATAATGGAACATGCCGCCGGGGCGTAAGTCCATCTTGGCGCTGAGCATTTTTCCGCCCTTGGGCCCCCACCATTTCATCAGCTCCTTTTCGTCCGTCCACGCCTTTACGACGGCGGCGCGTGGCGCATCGAAGGTGCGCGAGATGGTGAACGGGGCGATCTTGGCTTTCTTGGCCGTTGCCGGCTTTACGGCTTTGGCGGGCGTCTTGGTGGTGGTGGCCATTTGGGGGGCTCCTTTGCGGCGGTCGAGGGCGGATCGGAGGGGCTTGGCGGTAGGATCTTAGCGGCTCAAGGTTCGGGGAAAAAGGCGCGAGCGCGTTTGACAATAGTCGGTGCGAGACTACGGTTGAAGCGACAATTTAGGAGGAGCCCCCAATGCCCGTCATGACCGGCCTCAGCGGCAACGAGATGTTCTGCCTGGACCTCAAAGGCCTGTCCCCCGGCGAACTCGTCATCGGCAATTCGGTGCATTCGCTGGGCATCATCGGTTCGATCGGGGCCGGCTTCCAGAACGCGTTCGGCGGCGAGATCACGCAGATCACGCAGCTGGTGAGCGAAGGCCGGCACGAGAGCGAGAAACGCTTGCTGGCCGAGGCGCAGAAGCATGGCGCGACCGGCATCACCGGCATGACCAGCGAAC
The DNA here is from genome assembly GCA_031393505.1 of Hyphomicrobiaceae bacterium. Lineage (GTDB taxonomy): Bacteria > Pseudomonadota > Alphaproteobacteria > Rhizobiales > Hyphomicrobiaceae > JANYHF01. The sequence goes on from JANMVX010000283.1 coordinate 16,800, forward strand.
TGCGCGGCATGCAAGGCAACCTGGAGTTCCTGTCGGTGGGGTCGTGCGTGCACGACAAATCCGGCGGCGCCGCGAAAGGCGTTCCGTATTCCACCTCCAGCAACGGCCAGGAACTCTATTGCCTGCTCGATTGCGGCTACACGCCCAAACGCTTCGTGATCGGCAACGTCTGCTATTCCATCGGAATCACCGGCGGCGTGTTCGGCGCGCTGCGCACCCTCGCGCGCGGAGAAGTGAAGGAATACAGCGATATCTTCAATGCCACGCGCCACATGGCGTTGCGGCGCATCTCCCAGGAAGCGCGCGCGGCCGGAGCCAACGCCGTGCTCGGGATCCAGACGCGCATCATGCCGTTCGGTGCCGCGCACGAAATGCTGATGGTAGGCACCGCCGCCTCGCATTCCGGCCTGCCGGGCAATTCCGATGTCGAGCCCGTCACGTCCGACATGACCTGCGAAGAAATGTGGAACCTTGCGAGCATGGGCTATATGCCGCAAAAACTGGTGTTGGGCACCGCCGTCTACGCACTCGGCGTGATTGGCGGCCTCAAAGCCATGTTCAAGAGTTTTACCCGCGGCGAGATCAGCGACCTGACCAGCCTGATCTATGACGCGCGCGAGCACGCCATCGGGCTGATCAAGGCCGAGGCAGCCAGCATCGGCGCCGACGACGTGGTCGGCATCAAGACCCACATCCACGAGTTCGGAAATCTCATTGAGTTCATGGCGGTAGGCACGGCGGTGAAGAAGCTGCCGGGGGCCAAGCCACTGACGGCGAGCCTGCCGGTGCAGGCGATCATCCGCGACCGCGAGACCTGGATCAGCGACGATGAGATTTTCGCACAAGCCATGACTGCCGAAAGTGGCAGCGGGAGCTAGCAGTTGCCCACGCTTCTTGTCCGCAATGCCGCCATCCTCGTCACAATGGACGACGCCTCGCGCGAGCTGCGCGACGCCTCCCTCTACGCCCGCGACGGCCGCATCGAGGCCATCGGCCCGGCCGCCGCGCTCCCCAAGACCGCCGACGAGACCCTCGATCTCGCCAACCACATCGTCATTCCCGGTCTCGTCAACACGCATCACCACCTCTACCAAAATCTTACGCGCGTGGTGCCCGCCGGGCAGAACGAGCTGCTGTTCGGCTGGCTGAAGTCGCTCTATCCGATCTGGGCGCGCATGGGGCC
>JANMVX010000377.1:0-7705 GCA_031393505.1 Hyphomicrobiaceae bacterium
GCTTCAGCCGCTGCTCGTTCCGCCTCGCTTTTCGCGTTTCGCTCACGTTCCGCCTCCAGCAGCGCTTCGTTCAACGCTGAGACAAGACCCTGGCAGTCGGCCTTGAACCTGTCAGGCCTTAAGCCAACGGCATTGCGGCGCACAATTGCTTTGATTGAATCCGGCAGTCCTTCAGCTTGCGGTATCGATGCACCACCGACTAGTACCGGTATGACCCTCTTTCCCTGCTCGAGTGCCGAACGAATTTCAATCGCGACGAAATCGTCGGTGTCGCCATTTCGCGAAGCCATCAGGCTGGCCCAACGCGGCCCAATGACTGCAAGCACAACATCCGCCTTCGCGATTTGAGCATCGAGAACCTCAGCGAAGTCATCCCCGGGCTTAATATGCCCCTCAACGTCCATAAACAGGTGCTCTACACCTATTTTATCTTCAAGAATTGTGTATAGTAGTTGTGTGAAACCTGGATCATCGCCCCGACGATAATTTATGAATACCTTGCCGGACATGTGCACGCCTCTTGACGCTCAGAACGCTCGGTGGGCCTTGATAGACACGATAGCGGAATAACACAGGCGAGGTGGTGAGCACAACGGCGGGCTCCGTACACGCTGCGCAAAGGTCCGAACAAGCTCCTGCCCCTCACCGACCGCGTGGCTCTTGCCGCGAAGAGGCGGCTGCGAGACGCGGTCTCCTCTCCCCGTAAGAACGGGGAGAGGAAGAATGAGCAGCCCCTGGGCGCCACCTTGCCGTAAAATCCGCCCCGACGCATGAACACCACCGCGCCAACCGCACGAATGGTGTCACCCTCGGGCTTGTCCCGAGGGTCCATCGTGCGGCTGGCTCGACAGGCGATTGCGTGCACCGCACTGCCGACGCCCGCCCTCCGGAGCCGGCCGAGACACGGACCCTCGGGACAAGCCCGAGGGTGACACCTGTGGGTGTGGCGCATACTCGTGCCGCGGCATCAACTGCTGCGCGCGCACTGAACCTGCCTACCCCCCCCCAGACCCTGCCAGCCCCCCGTCGCCCTTCCGCCCGAATTCACCCCACCCGCGCCGTAAATTCTCCCTCAGGGAGCCAAACCGAAAGCGTTCCTTAACCCTCGTAGCCGATAACCCGATGAGTGGTTGCGTCAAGGCCTGGACGACCGAGCATCCCGCCATCGGTCGTGACTGCAGGCAAGGGGATCAGGTGCATGAGCTTCTTCGACAACGCCCGCCAGTCCAAGTTCGTCAAGTCCATGGAAAAGCAGGAGAATTCCTCCCGTTTCATTGGCTATTACCTGGACCGCCTGAGCGTGGCGGACGAGCCGAGTCTCACCCAGCGCACCGCCACGCTGATCGCCCGCTCGCCCGCCTCCCCCATGGCCCGCGCGCTGTTGACGGTGCTGACGGAGTGCGAATCGCTGGCGGTGCGGGTGGAAGTGCTGTTCGCCAAGGCCGAGCCGGCCGATCAGATGGCGCAGTGGCTGGAAGTTTTCGCCCGCAACCACGCGACGGACCCGTTCCTATTATTGAAAAAGGCCGGAAATCCGGCTTTGATTGACGCCCACGAGCAACTGGTGCTGGGCACGACCTTCAGCTGGCAGGGCGATTGCATGCGCCGCGATCCCGAGACGCGCGACGCCTTCGAGACCTTCGAATGCTTCAACAGCGAGGCGGCCAAGCGCGCGACCCGGACCTTCCAGGCGCTATGGCCCAAGGGCGAAAAGCTGATCGCGGCCAGGCGGTTGCCGGCGGCGCTGGATCCTGCCGACCTGCCGGCGGGCGTGCTCAATCTGACCCCGGGCGCACCCGGTGCGGCGGGGCCGAGCGCGTTGACTCGGCACTGACTGACCTGCGCACTCTTTATATACGCAATGTACGCAGCATAGTCGCATCCAGGCCCGCCGCTCCATGAGCGCGGGCCCTTTGTTTTTCCACGCCTGAAACAATCCCGCCCTTGTTTGGCCAACTCCGTATGAGCAGAATTGCGTAAGCCGGGGCTGCCGGTGATCGCGCTCTCATCGACCCCCGCCTCCAGCGATCCCGCCAGCGCCCGCGCGAAAACCTTGCGCCACGGGATGACCATGATCCGCATCGCCCCCAAACTCTGCCTCGCCGCCCTCCTCGCACTCGCCGCCCCCGCCCTCGCTGCCGAAAAGCCCTACTACCACCCGGACGTCGCGGCCGACGCGACGCGGTTGCAGGGTGTACTGAAAAAACTCTGGTCGCCTGCCGGCAAATCCGTGACGCAATGGCGCAAGGCCGCCGATCAGATGGCCAAGGCGGGTGACACGCGCGCGGCGATCGGCGATTTCGGCGCCTCGCTGGCGTTGGAGCCGCAGGACGCCAAGAGCTGGCTGGCGCTGTCGAAGGCGCTGGAGGCGACCGAGCCGGTCAATGATCAGGAGCGTACCTCATTTAACGAGTATGCCTCGGGCGCGGCCTATACGGCGTATACGCTGCTGCAGTCGGACGCCGGCAAGGCCGACGCGCTGGCCCTGCTCGCCGAAGCCCTGAAGCGCCGCGAACTCTGGCGCCCGGCACTTGGCGCCTACAAGGCCAGCCTGACGCTCGCGGACCTAAAGCCGATCCGCGAGTCTTACGAAAAACTCAAATCCGAGCAGGGTTTTCGCATCACGGACTACTCCGTGGACAGCGACGCCATCACGCCGCGCCTGTGCATCCAGTTCTCCGATCCCCTGGTGCTCGGGGCGCTCGACTATTCAAAGTTCATCTCCATCAACGGCGCCGATCCCGCTGCGGTGACGCGCGAGGATTATCAGCTGTGTGCGGAAGGTCTGCAGCACGGCCAGCGCTACGAGGTGCAGCTTCGCGCCGGCCTGCCGTCGGCCGTGGGAGAGGATCTCGGCAAGACCGTGCCGCTCGCCATCTATGTGCGCGATCGCTCGCCGAATGCGCGCTTCGCCGGCAAGAGTTATGTGCTGCCGAACAAGGGCCAGCAGGGCATTCCGGTGATCAGCGTCAACACCGCCAATGTCGGGATCGAGGTTTTTAAGATCGGCGACCGCAATCTGGCGCGCACGATCGTCGACGGTGATATTGCGACGCAGTTATCGGAAAATCAGCTCAATGACATTCGCGACAAGTCGGGAGAACCGATCTGGCATGGCGCCCTGGCCGTCAAGCAGGATCTGAACCAGGAAGTCACCACCGCTTTCCCGGTCAGCGAGATGCTGCCGAACCTGGGAGCTGGCGTGTACGTCATGTCGGCGCTGGCCGATGGGTCGAAGTCGGAGACCTATCAGGCGCGCGCAACGCAGTGGTTCATCGTGTCCGATCTGGGGCTGACGGCGCTGAAGGGTGAGGACGGCGTACACGCCTTCGTGCGCTCACTGGCGTCCGCCAAACCAACCGCTGACGTTGCGGTGAAGCTGGTCGCGCGCAACAACGATGTCTTGGGGACGGGCAAGACCGACGCCAACGGCTACGTCCGCTTCGAAGCCGGCGTGACGCGCGGCGAGGGCGGGCAATCGCCCGCCATCCTGATCGCGGAAACCGCCGAGCACGACTACGCCTTCCTCGACATGAACGGCAGCGCCTTCGATCTGTCGGATCGCGGCGTGGCGGGACGGGAGGCGCCCGGCGCCCTCGACGCCTATCTGTTCGCCGAGCGCGGCGTCTATCGCCCTGGCGAGCAGGTGCATCTGACGGGCCTGTTGCGCGACCGCAAGGCCAATGCGACGGAAAACCTTCCGCTCACGCTCAAAATCGAGCGCCCCGACGGCGTTGAGCAGCAGAGCCTGGTGTTGAAGGACGATGGCCTGGGTGGACGTTCGTTCACGCTTGGGTTGCCGCCCACGGCGCAAACCGGCACCTGGCGCGCCAATGTCTATGCCGACCCCAAGGGCGCGGCCATCGGCACGACCTCGTTCCTGGTCGAGGACTATGTGCCCGAGCGGTTGGATATGACGCTCAGCCCCGCCGCCGCGGCGTTCGAGCCCGGCAAGGACGGCACCATCAAGATCGACGGCCATTACTTGTATGGCCCGCCGGCCGCCAACCTCGGGATCGAGGCCGACGTGGTGGTTGTTCCGTCCACGAAGGGATTGGACGGCTTTGCCGGCTATCGCTTCGGCATGGACGACGAGAAGATCAATCCCGTCCGCGCCACGCTGAACGCGCTCGGCAAGACCGACGACAAGGGGCATGCGGACGTCGCGATCGCCCTGCCGCAATTGCCGCGCACCTCGCATCTGCTGGAGGCGAAGGTGTCGCTTCGCTTACGCGAACCCAGTGGGCGCACCATCGAGCGCAATGTGACCTTGCCGGTGATGCCCGGCGCGCCCGTGATCGGCATCAAGCCCGAGGCGGACAAGGTGCTGGAGCGCGGCGGGGTCGCCAACTTCCAAGTCGTGCAACTGGACGCCAGCGGCAAACCCGCGACGGCAAAAGGCCTCGCGTGGCAGCTGAAGAAGGTCGAGCGCAGCTACCAGTGGTACGGCCGCAATGGGTCGTGGTCGTACGATCCCGTCGTCTACAGCAGCAAGGTGCTGGACGGTACGGTCGACGCCGACGCGGCCAGCCCGGCGAAACTCTCCGTTCCCGTGCAATGGGGCGAATACGTGCTGCAGGTCGCCTCGGCTGACCCCGGCGGCCCGGCCAGCAGCTACACCTTCTATGCCGGCTGGTATGGCGCCGAAAAAGCCGACAGCCCCGAAGTGCTGCAGATCGGCGTCGACAAGGCCAGCTACAAAGTCGGCGACCAGCTGAAACTGACCATCGCGCCCGAGGGCGAGGGCAAGGCTATCGTCGCGGTGTTGCGTGACGGATTGCTCAGCATGCAGCAAATCGACGTGCCCAAGGGCGGCAGCTCCATCGATTTGGCCGTCGACGAAGCCATGGCTCCCGGCGCTTATGTCGCGACCATCCTCTATCGCCCGATGGACATTGACGCCAAGCGCATGCCGTCCCGCTCCATCGGCGTGCATTGGGTGCCGGTGGACTCCAGCGCCCGGACGCTGGGCGTCAGCCTGCAGTTGCCCGATAAATCGCCCACCGGCGGCAGCCTTAAAATCCCCGTCAAGCTGACGGGCCTAGCTGCGGGTGAAGAAGCTCGCGTCGTTCTGGCCGCAGTCGACGTCGGCATCCTCAATCTCACCGCCTACAAATCCCCATCGCCCGAAAGCTGGTTCTACGGCCAGCGCCGGCTTGGCGTGGAGGTGCGCGACCTGTACGGACGATTGATTGACGGCATGCACGCCCAGAAGGGTTCGGCGCGCACCGGCGGCGATGGCGGCGGCCTCGATACTGCCGTCAGCCTGCCGACGGTCGCGCCGGTCGCCCTCTACAGCGGCATCCTGAAAGTCGGCGCCGATGGCATGGCCGAGGCCACCTTCGACGTTCCGGACTTTAACGGCGCGCTGCGCGTCATGGCCGTCGCCTGGACCAAGACCAAGCTCGGCCACGCCGACAAGGAACTGATCGTGCGCGATCCGGTCGCCATGCTGGTGTCGGGGCCGCGCTTCCTGACGCTGGGCGACAAGAGCCAGCTGGTGTTTGATCTGCACAATGTCGAAGGCGCGGCGGGGACGTACCACGTCGCGGTTGAGGCCAGTAACAGTAAGAAAGCCTTCGAAAAGGACGTTGCGCTGGCGCATGGCGAGCGCTCACTGCAAACGGTCGACCTCAGTCCAACGGACGTCGGCAAGATCAGCTATACGGTGAACTTGACTGGCCCTGGCAACATTGCCGTACACAGATCGTTCGGCCTGGAGGTGCACGCTCCCGCCGGCGACGTGAAGCGCACCACCGTGCAAACGCTCGCGGCGAAAACCGGAAAAATCACCGTCAGCGCCGATGTGCTGAAGGATCTCATCCCCGGTCGCTCCAAGGTGACGCTGGCCGTCGGCCCCGCCGCCGCACTAGACGTACCCGGACTGCTGGCCGCGCTCGACCGCTACCCCTATGGTTGCGCCGAGCAGACCACCAGCCGCGCGCTGCCGCTGCTCTATCTCAACCAGGTGGCCGCGGCCGCCGGCATCATCGGCGAACCTGAAGCCAAGAAGCGCATCGAGGACTCCATCAAGCGCGTGCTGGACATGCAGGATTCCTCGGGCGCCTTCGGCCTCTGGGGTCCCAGCAACGGCGATCTGTGGTTGTCAGCCTATGTCACGGACTTCCTCGGCCGCGCCAAGGAGCAGGGGTTCGTCGTCCCCGCCCTCGGCTTCGGCCAGGCGCTCGACAAACTGCAGAATTCGGTGAGCTACGCCTCCGACTTCGAGCACGGCGGCGAGAGCATCGCCTACGCCTTGTACGTGCTCGCCCGCAACGGCCGCGCGCCGATCGGCGATCTGCGCTACTACGCCGATACCCGGCTCGACCGCTTCGCCAACCCGATGGCCAAGGCCCAGATCGCCGCCGCCCTCGCGCTCTATGGCGACAACGAGCGGGCTGGAAAAGCCTTCGACGCGGCCATCGCCAGCCTCGAGCGCCCCGAAGATCCCCTGGACGGGCGCGCCGATTACGGCTCGCGCTTGCGCGATGGCGCGGCGACGCTGACGCTCATCTCGGAAACGGGCGTACGCAAACAATCATCCGCGAAACTCGCCGAACTGGTGAGCAAGTCGCGGCTTGGCCAGGCCTACTCCTCGACCCAGGAACAGGCCTGGATGCTGCTGGCCGCCCGCAGCCTGATCGAGCAGGGCAAGACGCTCGCCCTGTCCGTGAACGGAGCACCGCAGACCGGTGGCCTGATGCGGTCTCTGTCCGCGGACGATCTGGCCAAGGGGCCGCTCACCGTCAGCAACGCCAGCGATGGCGACGTGCAGGCGGTGGTGACGGTCGCGGGCGAATCGCTGACGCCGGAGCCGGCGGCCTCGAAAGGTTTCAAGCTGGAGCGCGGCTACTTCAGCCTGGACGGCACGCCCGTGACGTCGGTCAAGGGCCAGTTGGCCTTGACGCAGAACCAGCGGCTTGTCGTCGTGCTTAAAGTCACGCCGACGGACGGAAAACTCGGCCGTGTGCTGATCGCAGACCGGCTTCCTGCCGGATTCGAGGTCGAGAACCCGCACATGCTCGACAGCGCCAACACGGCCAACTTCCCCTGGCTGAAGGGCCTTGGATGGGCCGAGCACGTCGAGTTCCGCGACGACAGGTTCGTGGCGGCGCTGGATCTGGCCTCGAAAGGCAACCAGGGCGGGGAGGGCGATCAGGCCGACGCCGGCGCCGACGGCGGCACGATCGAGAGCGATGGCGCTGATACTTTGCCGGCGGGCGATTCGCCCACACCCGAAAAGACCGCGACCATCGCCTATGTGGTGCGCGCGGTAACGCCGGGGACCTATCTGCTGCCGGCCGCCACCATCGAAGACATGTACGCCCCGGCACGGTTTGCAAGAACGGACGCCGGAAAACTGATCGTGGAGGCGCAGAAGTAGACGTCGCGACTGGGTTCCTCCTCTCCCCCTTTTTCAGGGGGAGAGGAGACCGCGTCTCGCAGCCGACCTTTGGGAGGCAAGAGCCACGCGGTCGGTGAGGGGCAGGAGCTTGCTCGGTAAAGGTTGCAACCTGCACGGAGCAAGCGGCTGCCCCTCACCTGTCGCTATTTCCTCGCGCTTCGCGCTCGGGCGACATCCTCTCCCCCAAAGATGGGGGAGAGGAGAAGACAGGCCCTCCTCTCCCCCTTTTTCAGGGGGAGAGGAGACCGCGTCTCGCAGCCGACCTTTGGGAGGCAAGAGCCACGCGGTCGGTGAGGGGCA
>JANMVX010000379.1:0-5913 GCA_031393505.1 Hyphomicrobiaceae bacterium
GCGTTATGTGTCTGGAGTTCAGCCGTGTCCTCTTCCGATGTGGTATGAGTCTCCCTCTCCCCCGCGAAGAGCGGGGGAGAGGGAAAGATCACTTCCCCGCCAGTTTCGCGTCCTTGTCCTTGTCGTACCACCACACATCGATGACGCCGCGGTTGATGCTGTCGCTGGGGCCTTGGGCGTAGGGCGGCTTTTCGCCGGGCCAGGCGTAGCGGTCCCAGAAGGCGAAGCGCGAGACGTTGTTGTGCCACTCGGGCACCCAGTAGCGGCCGGCGCGCAAGACGCGGTCGAGCGCGTGGGCGGCGGTCTCCAGGTCTGGGCGCGACTTGGCCAGCGCGACTTTCTCGATCAGCGCGTCGACGACTTTGTCCTTGATGCCGGCGAGGTTGGCACTGTTGGGGCTGTCGGCGGCGGCGGACGAGAAGCTGTTGCGCAGCTCAATGCCCGGCGTCAACCGCATGGTGTAGCGCGCCGAGCCCACGTCGAAATCGAAGCGCCGCGTCCGTTCCTCGTACTGCGCGGGATCGACGACCCGGATCGAGGCGGCGATGCCCAGCACCTGCAAGTTTTTCACGTAGGGCCCGAGGATGCGCTCGAAACTGGTCTCTTCCAACAGAAACTCGATGGTGAAGGGCGCGCCCTTGGCGTCCACGAGTTTCCCCTCTTTGACCAGCCATCCGGCCGCCTTCAGCAGATCACGCGCCTTGCCGAAGTTGGCGCGGTCCTGCCCCGAGCCGTCGCTGACGGCGGGGACGGCGGCGTCGTCGAACGTGTCGGCGGACAGTTCCGCGCGGAACGGTTCGAGCAGCGCGAGTTCCCCCGCGCTTGGCTTGCCCATGGCCTTCATGGGCGAATTCTCGAAATAGCTCTGGGTGCGGGCGTAAGAGCCGTAAAAAACGTTCTTCTTGGTCCACTCGAAATCGAAGGCCAGGTCCAGCGCGATGCGCGTGCGCTTGTCGGCGAACTTCGGCTGCCGCAGATTGAAGAAGAAGCCCTGGGTTCCCGACGAGGAATGATCGGGGGGCAGCGTGCGGAGTATTTTCCCGGCCTTGATCTGCGGCGTCTCGTAGCGCGTCGCCCAATCGCGCGAAGAAAACTCTTCGCGGAAATCCAAATCGCCGGCGAAGAAGGCTTCCAGGCCCGCCGTGCGGTCGGTGTAATAATCCAGTTTCAGGCTGTCAAAATTGTAGCGCCCAATGTTGATGGGAAGATCCTTGCCCCAATAGTCCGCGCGCCGCTCATAGGTGACGAAACTCTTGGCCTCGAACTTGCCGACTTTGTAGGGGCCGGACGTCAGCGGAATATCGAGCGAGGGCGTCTCGAAATCGTGGGTCGCGTAAAAGGCCTTCGACAGCACCGGCAGGCTCGCCACCAGGATCGGCAGATCACGCACATTGTCGCCAGCAAAGCGAAAGCGCACGGTCTGGGCGTCGACGGCCTCGGCGCCCGAGACGTCGCGCAATGCCAGCGCATAGGACGGATCGCCTTTGGTCTTGAGCGTGACGAACGAAAAGGCGCAGTCCTCCGCCGTGATGGCCGTCCCGTCCGACCACTTGGCTTGCGGGCGAATGTGGAACGTCGCCGAGCGCTTGTCATCAGCGACTTCGGCCCAGTCGGCGACCAATCCGTAGACGGCGTCCGGCTCGTCGTAGGAGCGCTCCATCAGGCTGTCGGAGAGGAATTCCGCCGCCTTGGCCGGCGTGCCGCGGATGATGTAGGGGTTGAAGCTATCGAAGGTGAGCGAGGCCGAGAGGCCGAGTGTGCGCATGCGCCCGCCTTTTGGCGCGTTCGGGTTGACATAGTCGAAGTGCGCGAAATTGGCCGGGTACTTTAGGTCGCCGAAGATGGAGAGGCCGTGCGTACGCTGGTCAGCCTGGGCGGGGGGGGCCCAAACCACGAGGCTCAACGCGCCCAGCAACGCCGCACACCCCATCCAAAGGTTTTGGCGCCCCATCTCACTTCGCCTTCAGCGCGTCGATTTTTGGCGCGGCGTCCTTGTCGAACCACCAGACGGTCGGGAAGCCGGGATCGCGCGAGGGGCCAGGTTCGGGATGACGGAATTTGTCCCAATAAGCGAGCCGCGAGGCCGACAGGAACCAGTTCGGCACCATGTAATGATTCCACAACAGGACCCGATCCAACGCGCGGCACGCAGCGATCAACTCGTCGCGGTCCTTGGCAAGTGCGATGCGTTCGGAAAGCGTGTCGATCGCCGGGTTCTTGATGCCCATGACGTTGTCCGAGCCCGGTGTATCGGCTGCGGCCGTACCCCAGAACCGGCGCTGCTCGTTGCCCGGTGATTCCGATTCTCCCTTGCGCTCAAGGAACATGTCGAAATCGAAGGCCCGAATGCGCTGGGTATATTGCGCCGAATCCACGCGCCGGATGGTGGCGTTGACGCCGATCCGCTTCAAGCTTTGGAAATACGGATTGAGGATGCGATCATAAGTGTCGTCGAACGCCAGGAATTCGACTGTCAAAGTTTCCCCGGTTTTGGCGTTGGTCTGCACGCCATTCTTGAGTTCCCAGCCTGCCTCCTTCAGCAGTTGCAAGGCGGTGCGGAAATGCTCGCGCAGATCTTCGGGCGTGTTGTTGACCGGGTTCTGGAATTCCTTCGTGAAGACTTCAGGCGGAACCTTGTCCTTCACCTCGTTCAAAAGTTCCAGTTCGCGCCCTTGCGGCAGCCCGGTCGCGGCGAATTCTGAATTGCTGAAGTAGCTCGGCGTGCGTGTATATTGATTGAAGAACAGATTCTTGTTCGACCATTCATAGTCGAAGGCCAGATTGAAGGCATATCGCACGCGCGGATCGGAAAACTTCGCGCGCCGCAAGTTAAAGGCAAAGCCCTGAATACCCTCGGGGATCTGGAGCTTATAGAGCTCTTTCTTCACCACCCCGGAATTGATTGCCTTGAAAGTGTAATCGGTGGCCCAACGTTTGGAGCTGTTTTCGGCGCGGAACTCGACCTCGCCGGCCTTGAACGCTTCAAACTGAACAGTCGGATCTGAATAAGTGGTGAACTTAATGGTGTCGAAATTCCACATGCCGACGTTAACCGGCAAGTCCTTGCCCCAATAATTAGCGTCTCGCTCATAGCTGACGCTCTTGCCGATATCCGCGGATTTGATCTTGTAAGGGCCGCTTCCGACCGGCCACTCCGTGCTGGCCTTGGAGATATCGCGGGCAACGCCATTCTTGTCCTTGGCCATCCACCAATGCTTTGCGAATACGGGGAACTCGCCGACGATCTGCGGCAGCTCGCGGTTGCCTTTGACGTCGAAGCGAAAGGTGACTTCGTGCTCGCCGGACTGTTCGGCTTTTTGGACGTTTTTGTAGTACTGGCTGTACTGCGGATTGATATCTTTCCAGCGCTCGAAGCTCCAGATCACGTCTTCCGGCGTCACTGGCGTACCATCGTGAAATCGCGCTTCCTTGCGCAGCCGATAGCTTGCCGACGAGCGATCCTCGGGATAGGAGATGGCTTCGGCCAGGAGGCCATACGCGGTGCCGGCTTCGTCGAGACTGGATTGGGTGAGGGTTTCAAACAGGAGACCGATTCCTGACGGCGGGTTCACACCGGTGGGCATGAAGTTGAAGGAATCGTAGGGATCTGCGTCCGACATGGTCACCGATCCGCCCTTTGGTGCATTCGGATTCACCCAATCGAAATGCTTGAAATCCGGCCCGTACTTCGGAGGCTTCACCAGCGACAGCGCATGATGCCATTCATCGGCGGCGAACGCCGGGGCGGTGCAGATCACAGCTGCGATCAGCAGCGTCACAAAACTCGTCTTGCCCATGGACATCCCAATCAAAAAAGTTGGCGCCGGTCAGTTTGCACACGCCTCCAGCATGCGGGGTGGCCATCCCGCCCGCCAGTTAAATTTACGTCATGCACAAGGGGACCTTCCCTCTCCCCCGCCTCTTGGCGGGTGAGAGGGCGGCGCGTAGCGCCGGGTGAGGGGCAGCAACTGGGACCGGCCTTGCCGCCGCACGTACGGAGCAAGCGGCTGCCCCCTCTCCCCCGCGAAGTGGCGGGGGAGAGGGCAAAACAAAACCCCGCCGGGGGGCGAGGCTGAGTATAGCAAAACGTGTGCTTTCCGCTGTCCACGGAGGCCTCAGAAATATGCTCTGAGTCTCAGCAAAATCGTCATTCCCGCGAAGGCGGGAATCCAGACATGCCAATGGTGCGCTCGCAGGTTGATCCGAAAACGCAAGCTGAATCAGATGCTTCGGTGGTTCGTAACTCGAGCCAAACGCTGGCTTGGCTGGATACCCGCCTTCGCGGGTAAGACGAGCTTAGGGCCCGTTCGTAATTTTGCAGTGGTCCCCTACGGCATCGGCACCGGCGCATCGGCCAGCGTGCGCAGATAGGCCAGCACGTTGGCACGGTCCTCAAACTTCGGCAGGCCGGCGTAGGTCATCTTGGTGCCGGGCAATACCGCCTTGGGAGCGGCCAGGAAGGCGTAAATCTCCTCATAGCCCCAGTTGCCCGCCTTGGCCTTCATGGCGTCCGAGTAGACATAGCCGTCGTGGCTGGCTGGCTTGCGGCCGAGGACGCCCCACAGGTTCGGGCCGACCTTGTTCGCTCCGCCCTTGTCGAATGAATGGCAGGCCTGGCAGGCCTTGCTAAGCGTCTTGCCGACGTCCGCATCGGACGTCTTCATGGCCACGGCGATGGGCGCATCTGGAACCTTGGGCGCCTCGACCGCAGCCTTGCCGCCGGCGTTGTCCTTCAGCTCGGCGACTTCGAAGCCGGCCTTTTCCGGCGCGCCTTCGCCCTTGGATTCGGCGATGATCGTGCGCAGCGCAAACATCACCATCAGCGCGGACAAGATTGCGCCAAGCCAGGTATTGAAATTGTTGGATTGCATCGTTCGCCAGACCTTCGGCTCGCCGGGGCCAAACCGCGACGGCGACCCGCAGGCTGAATTTCACTGTTTTGGTGGGATTGGACGCCCGCAACCGCTCGCCCAGAACGCAACTTTCGACCACGCTTGCCAGCCATCCCTACTCTTATTACCACCTAGCGCCATGCGACCTGATGCATCAGCGGGAGAGCTTTGCCGTGGCCCAGACACTGACTGTAATTCCGGCCCGGATGGCGGCGACACGCCTGCCTGGAAAACCGCTGGCCGATATCGCCGGCACACCGATGATCGTGCATTGCTGGCGGCGCGCCATGGAAGCGGGGCTCGGCCGCGTGGTGGTGGCGACCGATACCGAGGAGATCGCGCAGGTTGTGCGCGCGGCCGGTGGCGAGGCGGTGCTGACCAGGGCGGACCACCCGAGCGGCTCGGACCGCGTCTATGAGGCGGTGTCGCTACTCGATCCCGATGGCGATGTTGAAGTGGTGGTGAACCTGCAGGGCGACCTGCCGACGCTGGAGCCGCGGCTGATCGAGATGTGCATCGCGCCCATGCTGGCGGAGGGGCGGGGACCGGATATTACAACCCTGGCGGCGCTGATCACGGACGATGCCGACCGCACGGCCTCGCATGTGGTGAAAGTTGTCGGGACGCCGGTGAAAGGATCGAAGGATTGGCTGCGCGCGCTGTATTTTACCCGGGCGACCGCTCCCCATGGGGATGGGCCGCTCTATCATCACATCGGTATTTACGCGTATCGACGAGTGGCGCTAGAGAGATTTGTCTCGCTGCCGCCGTCGCATCTGGAGCTGCGCGAAAAACTGGAGCAGCTGCGTGCGCTGGAAGACGGCATGCGCATCGAAGTGGCCATCGTTGACACGGTTCCGCTCGGTGTCGATACTCCCGCCGATCTGGAGCGGGCGCGTCGGGAGCTGGCGGTGAAGCGGTAGGCATTTTGGAAACCGGCGCCCGCTGGTAGGGGCGGCTAGCGGCCGCCCTCGCGCAACACAACCTGCGCCTGTTATGTTGCAAAAGGGCGGCCGCTAGC
>JANMVX010000011.1:0-4352 GCA_031393505.1 Hyphomicrobiaceae bacterium
CGCGCCGGAGGTGACGCGAAGTTTTGCCAGAAAGATGTGCCAAGCTGGCCAGCCGCTACGCTTTGTCGAGATTGACGGCGGCGACCACATCACGATTGCCAAACGCACTGCGACGACAACAATCGACTGGATTGGCGACCGCTTCGCCGGCCAGGCAGCACCGGACGACTGCAGTCGGCTGTAACCCGTTCGTCGTCGACATGGGCGGGCGCAAAAGGGCGCGAGTCGGCGTGGCAGTTTGCGGCGCGCGGAGTGGTCCTGTCGTCACCCCTTTGCCCAGGATTGATGGGTTGAGGGCTCGAACATCGACGGGTACATGCTCATACCGCGCATAGTCGCGGGCCGCTGAAAAGTACATTGAGTACGAGGTCCGCTTCCGATCTACTCAGCCCAAGCTGAAAATGTACGGAAAAGACGGTTTTGGGTCATGAGGGCCGGTCGCCGGTCCGCCAGCCATTGCTCGAACCTGCCCAGTGAACGGACGAAACTGCGTCAGAACGCCGCAGATGTCCGAACCTCATCCCATCGGTGTAGATTCCGGCGGCGTCCCATTCGACGTTGAGGGCCATGAGGCAAAGTCGCCCATGCGACAGCCGATGCTCGAAGTGGGCTCAACTCCGGACGAACAACAACGAACTGCGAACGATGTCGGCTGAACCCCTGATCGCGTTGGGATCGGCGCACAAGTTGTTCGACGCGTTGGGCAAACAAGTGACTACTTAAACCATTTATGATAACACACACTGGCAAGGTTGATTGGAGCGTTCGATCGTCAGATGAACGAGCAAAGGATTTCGGCACAGCGAGCGGCAGACGGACAATGGCACGCGGTCTTCTGGCGCGCGAGCCTGGCACTTCGCCCCCACCTCGTCGGGCCACTGATCGGATGGTCAGAATCCACGACCGACGTTGTTTGGCGGCGCGAACTTCCAGCGCCATTCGTGCCGGTCATTCTGAGTTTCGGGGCTCCATTCCGCATTTCGGGCCAAGACCACACGTCGTTCCTAGCCGGGATGCATCGCGGGCCCTCGCTGGTCGGATCCGTCAATCGCATCGAATGCGTCCAATTCAATCTGACCCATGACGCGGCCTACCGCTTGCTGAGCCAGTCCATGCACGACTTGGCCGACCGCATCGTCCCTGTGCAAGATGTTCTCCGGCGCGATGCTGCCATGCTCATCGAGCAACTCGGCAATACCCAGTGTTGGGCCAAACGCTTCGAAGCGCTGGAGCGGTTTTTGCTGCCTGCGATCGAGCACGCTGCCGGATTGAAAGCCGATGTTTGCCTCGCGCTGGCGCGTCTTGAACAGTCGCACGGCGCGGCGTCCATCGGCGCGCTGAAGTTCGAAACCGGCCTGTCGAGCAAGCGGCTGACGCAAGCCTTCAAGGACCAGATCGGGTTGCCGCCGAAGACGATGGCGCGCCAGCTTCGATTTCAGCACGCCGTTCGGCACTTGTCGTCTTCGGCCCCCGATCTGGCCCAGATCGCCCTCAACGCGGGGTACTACGATCAAGCCCATTTCAATCGGGACTTCCGTGAGTTCTCCGGCATAACGCCTACTGATTATATTCGCGAGCGCCGCGCTGGGATCTTGAACCTGCCGCACTGATAGTTGCCAGCGGATTTATCCAATACGCCGTGCCCCAAAGGATCGATGTTTGGCCACACGTTGATCTTGATGGAGAACGCCATGACCAGATCCGATACCCTCCCGCCCGACATCTACCCTGTGCTGCGCTACCAGGATGGACGCGCTGCAATTGATTGGCTCACCAAGGCCTTTGGCTTTCGCAGCCATTTCGAAGTGGCCACCGCTGACAAGGTGGGGCATGCCGAACTGGCCTTTGGCAACGGCTTGGTGATGCTGGCGGCAAGCCGAGAGCCCGACCCGGCCAATCCGTGGTCGATGGAAGCCAGCGGGATCTATGTCGCCGTCGACGATGTCGATGTCCACCAGGCGCGCGCCATGGCCGCCGGTGCCCAGATCGTGAGGCCGCTCGCCGACACCGCCTATGGATCGTGCGAGTACTCGGCCCGCGATATCGAAGGACATCTCTGGTCGTTCGGAAGCTATCGGCCTACCCTCAAATCTTCGCGGGCACAGCCCCCTGACGAAACGCCGAAGGCCCTGATCGAGGAATTCCAGCGCATCAAGGACGCCTTCAATGCCGCGATGCTATCGAACGACGTCACCCGGATTGCTGACTGCATCACGGAAGACTGGTGCCTGGTAACGCCCGAAAGAGGGCCGATCGGACGCACCGACATTCTAGCGGCGATCAAGACCGGCATCCTCAGCCACGACAGCATGACAAAAGACATTGTGCGCTTAAAGATTTATGGCGATGTCGCCGTGGTGACTAGCCGAGGGCGGAACACCGGACTGTTTCGCGGCGCCCCGATCAGCGCCGACGAATGGATTACGGATGTCTATCGCCGGGACGCGGGCGAGTGGTTGTGCGTCCTCACCCAATTGACGCCGGCAATGCCAGGGTCGTGAGGATTTGAATTGAGTTGATTTCGGGGCCACCTCGTCCAGAAGCAGTTAAGACCACCGCTCAGGGTCAGACTCGCTCGTCGCCGCCGTCGTCTGCCATCTTCGAACTGCCCCCGATAGCGACCACCGGGAGGCCACAGCGGGAACGTGAACGCGACGCATCTAGCAACGGACGAAACCGGCGACCGGTGAACTGGATCGTTGGGCCAACAGGCGAACAATTGGACCGCACGTCCCGAGGTGCCTGGATTGAGTAACGCTCACCCCACTAACGGTCAGAGGCTCAGCCGTTCGGGGGCGACGCCCCTGGGCAATTGTGCTTAGCTCCGCGCCGCTCCAGAATGTCATCGCCAAACCGCGAAGGCGCGTCCGATGCCCGTCTACATCTCGATCCCCAACACGGTGGACGCTCGTTTCGCCGACGCGCCCGAGATCGTCCGCACACTCGAAGGTGACGTCAGGGCGAGCGCGGGCGACGCCATTGTCTCGCGCGGCGGCGGCGACACATGGCCGGTTCCCCGCAAGCGCTTCGAGGCGACCTATCTGCCCAAGGACGGTCAGGCCATAGGCAAACCGGGACGGTATGAGAAGCTGCGCGCGCCGACCCGCGCCGAGCGTCTTGATGCGTCGCTCGAAGTTCCACTGACTGATAAACGCGGCACGCTCAGGGGCGAGGCCGGAGACTGGCTCGTCTGGCATGACGCACGTCATACGGCAATTGTGTCGGCGAGCGTTTTTCCGAAAAGCTATGAGCCATTCGCAGTTCCAGTCTATGTCGACTCGGCCGATGCCGCTGCGCGCCTCAAGCCTTACTTGCCGTTCACGGAGGTTCTTGTTCCGGCGAACGTCGAGGAGGCAGGCAAGCTCGGCGCGCTCACTCTGCGAGTCGTGGACGCACCTGGGGCGGAGGACGCGCCGCGGTTAAGTGCGATGGAATCGGACGGGGTCGTCGAATCCCTCAAGACCTTAAGGCTGGGCGCCTCATGGCCTCGTTACACTTGGAATTCTCTTCTGAACCTCCTGGCGACCACGCGCGACTCAATCGGGAAAGCCGAGACCAACAAGGCGCAGGTACACGCCGTCGGCCTGCAACTCTTCGAGATTGATCGATTCAACCAGCAACTCTCGAAGAGTAAGATCGACCCGAAAGCGATCGGCGCTCGCCTCCGTTCAGGCCCGCCGGCGATGAAGAGAGCAGCGATCTGTGGCGGTTGCGCTTGTTGCAGTGCTGCGCCGACGACGATGCAAGCAACCACCAGGCGCGTTGGCAAAACACCGTGTTCGCGACGACCAGGCAAATCGCAGATGCTCCGAAACAAGCCGGTGGCCAAACGAACGAGCTAAAGGACAAACACGCGACAAATCTCGATCTCGCTCGTCTTCTCTTCTCCCATCCTTCGCTCGGAAGCTTCGGCTTATTGGCGGCAGCTTCTCTGGCCTTTGGTTCTGAGATAGCCGGACTATTCCCAATCCGGGCGCAACTCGCACTAACCTTCTTTTGCATTTACATCGGTGCCTTGGGCGCCCTTTGGTGGTTGTATGCAAGAGCTAAGGCAGAGTCCTGGGAAGCGCAGCATCAGGACGCCCGCCTGCTGGCCGAACTCCTGAGAGCGGGCTACGTACTATAGCGCGACAATCTGGGTGAGGTGCGCCAGGCGAAGCTGGCGAGTTCCAGCCGGTGAAAGTCCGGCCCGGGTAAGGGTAGCGCCCGCCCGGTAGTGAGTGTTGCGGCGTGGAAGGCGACGACCACGGCGAAGCGTACACAGCGATCATGTGGGGTGTGGGAGTGAGCCACGAAAGTGATAAGATTGCAGGGGCCGAGGCGTTCTCATCCGTCGAAGGCAATACGTGCGG
>JANMVX010000036.1:0-17177 GCA_031393505.1 Hyphomicrobiaceae bacterium
CAACTTCATCGAGCAGCCAGACCAGGACACCATGCTCGCCCAGGCCAAAGTGGCCAACGGCAATGGCACCTATGACGTCATCGAGCCGACGCTCGACCGTCTGCCGGCCTGGGTCTCGAACGACCTGGTGCAGCCGTGGGATGTCAACAAGCTGGCGCTCGGCAACTACGTCAAGGGCGTGCCCGGCGGCGCGGCTGGCGACCAGGGCGAAATGGACGGCAAGCGCTTCTTCGTTCCCAGCGTCTGGGGCACCGAGGCGCTCACCTTCTCCAAGAAGGACAATCCTGGCGTCTATGGCACGCTCAGCCTGGCCGAGCTGTTCGATGAAAAGAACGTCGGCAAGGTGACGGTGCGCGGCCACTCCTCACTCGCCGCCATGGGCCGCGTCTTGGACGCCACCGGCAAGCTGCCGATGCCCTGGATCGACGGCTACAAGAACGAAGAGAACATGCGTAAGCTGTGGGACATCGCTCTCGCAGAAGCCACCAAGCACAAGAAGAATATCGCCGGTTTCTGGAACGGCGAGAACGACGCTCAGGCGCAGTTCAAGACCAACGGCTGCACCATCGGCCTGACCTGGGACTCGACCGGCTACAACCTGCGCAACGACGGTTTCGGCTTCCTGGCACCCAAGGAAGGCGCGTTCGGCTGGAGCCAGGGCCTGTTGCTGCAGAAGAACGCCAAGAACCCCGAACAGTCGCATGCCTTCGCCAAGTGGCTCTCGACCGCCGAAGGCGCGTCGGCCTGGGCCAACGCCTTCTCGGCCAATCCGGTCGGCAACGGCGGTATCGACATGATGTCGGCGGACGTGAAGTCGTTCTACGCCGCCGCCTATCCGGGCGACGCGCTCACCAAGCTCTATTGGTGGCCCGCCCAGGCCGCCTGGTTCCTGAAACTGCGCGCGGAGTATGCCGACAAGTGGAAGGCTGCGTAAGGTTTGGTTGGAGTTAGATCGTGAGCCGCCGGGTCTGCAAGGGCCCGGCGGTTTTTTCTCCTCTCCCCCGCCTCTTCGCGGGAGAGAGGATGTCGCTCCCATGCGCGGAGGCGCAAAAACAAGAGTGGGGCGAAGCGCGACGGAATCAGCGACAGGAGGGGGGCAACCACTTGCTCCGTGCACGTGGCGCGAAGGTCCGAGCAAGCTTCTGCCCCTCACCGACCGCGTGGCTCTTGCCGCAAAAAGGCGGCTGCGAGACGCGGTCTCCTCTCCCCTTCGCGCGAAGAAAGTGCGCGAAGGGGAGAGGAGAGTCCTTACCGCGTTGCGGGAATCTTGTTGTTGAGACCATAAGCAGCCGATAGCGTTGCGGAGGTCGCGGGTGTGGGGACACGAAGTTCATTTTCGGCTTGAATTCCCGGCCGACACTAAAGGCTGTGTCGGCCGAAAATGAACATCATGTCCCCAGCAGCCGATAGCGTTGCAAGGGTCGCGGGTTGGGGTGGGGAAGCGTTACATGAGTGCGGCTGTCGAACTTGCGGGCGTATCGGCTGATTTCGGCAAGTTTCGCGCGGTGGACCGGGTGGATGTGACCATCCAGCCGGGCGAGTTCTTTTCGTTCCTTGGGCCGTCGGGATGTGGAAAAACCACCATTTTACGCATGATCTCCGGCTTCATTGAGCCGAGCGAGGGGGCCGTGCGGATCGGCGGCCAGGACATGCGGGGGATACGGCCGAACAAGCGGCCGACGGCGCTGATCTTTCAGAACCTGGCCCTGTTTCCGCTCATGCCGGTGTGGGAGAACATCGCCTTCGGCCTGGAAGTGCGCGGCGTCGAAAAGGCGGCGCGGCGGGCCAAGGCCGAGGAGCTTTTGCAGCTGGTGGATCTTCCCGGCGTGGCCGAGCGGCGCATTGCGCAGCTCTCGGGTGGGCAAAAGCAGCGCGTGGCGATTGCTCGCGCGCTGGCCGTCGAACCCAAGGTGATGCTGCTGGACGAGCCGCTGTCCGCGCTCGATCTGAAGCTGCGCCAGCATATGCGGGCCGAGCTGCGCGCCATCCAAAAACGCACCAACGTCACCTTCATCTACATCACGCACGACCAGGGCGAGGCGCTGGCCATGTCGGACCGCGTGGCTGTGATGTCGCAAGGCCGGTTGCAGCAGGTCGCGCCGCCGCAGGAGATCTATAACGCGCCGGCCAACGGGTTCGTCGCCTCGTTCGTCGGCGAGAACAATGTCTTTGCCGGCGAGGTTGGACCGGGGGCCAATGGCATGGCGGAGTTCAAAACCGAGAGCGGCGTGTTTCGCGCTCGCGTCGGGGCGGGCGTCGCGGCGGGGCAGGCCTCCAAACTTTACGTGCGGCCCGAAAATTCGGTGCTGGCGGCGCAGGCCAAGGTGGGCGCCAACTCGACGCCCGTGGAAGTGTCTGATGTCGCCTTCGAGGGCAACTTCATAAACGTCCAGGCGCGCGACCCACGGGGCAAAATGCTAACCGTGGAAATGCGCAATGACGGGGCGGTCAGCATTCCGCCGAAAGGCGCAAAGATGTTCGTCGTGTTCGAGCCGGACAAGGCGGTCATCCTGGCCGATGTCGGAACTCCCAAATCGGGCGCGCGGGCATGAGCGAACTCATTCGCCGCTATGGTCTGGGCCTGAGCGCCGTCATGGCAGTGCTCACAGCCTTCTGGCTGCTGGTGCTGCTGGTGCTGCCGGACATCTGGCTGTTCGAGCAGAGTTTTCGCCCCTACATCCCCGTGGCGGACCTCGGCGGGCCGAACGATTTCTACAGCTTCAACAATTACCTGAACATCCTGAGCACGCCGGTGCCGGCCAATTTCCTTGGGCTCGGCCTGCACCTCCCCGTGCATGTGCTGACGTTCATCCAGACCCTCTTCTATTCCAGCCTCGTTACGCTGGTGTGCTTCGTCTTGGCCTATCCGGTCGCTTATTTCCTGGCCAAGGTCGCCGATCCGAAGAACGTCGCCACATTATTCCTGCTACTGCTGATCCCGCTCTGGGTGAGCGAAATTCTCCGCTCCTTCTCCTGGTTCATCATCCTGGCCTTCAAGGGGCCGCTCAACTTCGCACTGCTGAACCTGGGCATCCTGCAGGAACCGATCCGTTGGCTCACCGGCTACTGGGGCGTCATCATGGGGCTGGTGTACGTGTACATCTTGTTCATGCTATTCCCGATCTACAACGCCGTGCAGTCGCTCGACAGCAACCAGATCGAGGCGGCGCAGGACCTGGGCTCCCCCTGGTGGCGCACGCATTGGCGCGTGATCCTGCCCCACTCCAAGCCGGGCATCGCGTCGGGCTGCGTCATGGTCTTCATGCTCTCGGCGGGATCCGTCATCGTGCCGCAGCTACTTGCCTCCCCCTCCTCGCCTTGGTTCACGCTGGTCATCCAGAGCTGGATGTTCGAGAGCCAGGATTGGAACACCGGCGCCGCCTACGCCTTCATACTGCTGTTGCTCTGTACGCTGTTCGTCAGCGTGATGATGCGGCTGTTCCGCGTCAGCCTGTCCGAAATCGCGAAGTAGGGGCGGGCCATGGTGGCGAACACAAAACCAAGCGTCTGGCTGTTCCGCATCTACATGGGGCTGTTCCTGTTCTACATGCTCGCGCCGTTGGCGGTGATGGGCGGGGCGGCGCTGAACGACAGCAAGTTCCCCTCTGTCATGCCGTGGATCGGCTTCACCACGCGCTGGTTCGTCGAACTTTGGAATGAGGACCGCATCTGGCTCGCCATCCGAAATACCGGGTTGGTCGCGGCGGCTGTGGTCGCGCTGTCGGTGCCGATCGGGACGGCGGGCGCCATCCTGATCAACAGCCTGTCGGGCCGCGCGCGCGCCATTCTCTATGGATTCATGGTCGCGCCGATCCTGACGCCGGGCGCCGTGATCGGCATCTCGACGCTGCTGTTCTGGAACAAATTTGGCGTGTCGCCGGGCCTGCATCTGTCCGTACTCGGACAGACGTCCTTCATCGCCGCCTACGTCATGCTGCTGGTGCTGGCGCGGCTGCAGAGTTTTGACCCTGGCCTGGAAGAAGCCGCGCTCGATCTCGGCGCCAGCCACGGCCAGGTCATCCGCCGCGTGCTGCTGCCGCATCTCTATCCCGCGATTGGAGCCGGCGCGATCATCGGCTTTTTCCAGTCGGTCGAGAATTTCAACGTCACGCTCTTTACCCGTGGAAATTCCGATACGTTGACAGTCTACGTCGGATCGAAAGTGCGCTCGGGCATCACGCCGACCATTAATGCTCTGGCGCTGATCCTGATCCTGGCGACGATCTTCGCGGCGATCGCTTACGAAATCCTGCGCCGCCGTGCGATGGCCCGCGAGGCGCTTGAAGACATCCGGCTGCGCAAGCCGGAAGCGGCGGGTTGAGCGCCCCGGCAACTGTTGAGGACACTCCATGGACATGATCATCACTGGCGGCCCCGTTCTGACCATGGACCCGGCCCAACCGCGCGCCGAAGCCGTCGGCATAAAGAACAATATCATCACCGCCGTGGGCCTGCGCGCCGACGTCATGGCGATGGCGACCTCGCGCACGCGCGTTATCGATTCCGGTGGCGGCACCATTCTGCCGGGCCTGATCGAATCCCATCTCCACCTCTTCCTCGGCGCGGTCGAACTCGACCAGCTCCAGCTGTTCGGCGTCAGCGGCTTCGACGCGCTAAGTGACCGGGTTCGCGCCTACGCCGCCGCCAATCCCACCGACGCGCTGCTGGTCGCTCAGGCTGCCGACTACACCATCCTTGGCGCCGGCGAGACCGTCACGCGAAAACACCTCGACCGCATTATCCCCGACCGCCCGTTCATCATGTTCGCGCCCGACCATCACGTCGCTTGGGCCAACACGGCGGCGCTCGAAAAGGCTGGCATCTTGCGCGGAAAGTCGCTCGGGGTCGGAAACGAAATCGTCATGGCAGCGGATGGACTCGCGGCGGGCGAGTTGCGCGAACACGACTCTTTCGATCCGGTATCGAACCTCTCCGCCAAGGGGACGCGCGCGCGCCTGGGCATCACGACCGGCGCCGATCCCGAGCCGCCGGCATCGCCGGACGAACGCGCTGCCGACAAGGTGATCCTGCAACGCGGCCTCGCTCATCTGGCCCGCCATGGCCTCACCAGTTTCCACAACATGGACGGCAACCCCTATCTGCTGTCGCTGCTGGCCGAACTCGACGCCGAAGGTAAACTCACCGCACGCGGACGCATCCCATTCCACTTCAAAAACTTCATGGCATTGGACGCATTGCATACGGCAAGCAACATGACGCAACGTTATGCAACGCCAATGTTGCATTCCGGCTTCGTGAAACTGTTCATGGATGGCGTCATCGATGGCTCGACGGCCGTGCTGCTGAACGACTACGCCGACCAGCCCGGCGTCAACTGCGCCCCGCTGTTCACGCAGGAACAGTTCAACACCGTCGCCATCGAAGCCGACCGACGCGGCCTGCAGATCGCCGTGCACGCCATCGGCGACGGGGCGGTGCGCATGGTGCTGAACGGCTACGAGGCCGCCGCCAAAGCCAACGGCCTGCGCGACATGCGCCATCGTATCGAACACATCGAGCTGGTGCATCCCGACGACATTGCGCGCTTCAAGTCGCTGGGCGTGGTCGCCTCGATGCAGCCGGTGCACGCGCCGGGCATGGCCGGGCTGCCGCTGGAGCCGACGGTCTCGCGCATCGGCACGGCGCGCTGGCCCTATGCTTACGCGTGGCAAACGCTGCGAAACGCCGGCGCGCGGCTCTCTTTCGCCACCGACTGGCCGGTCTCACCCATCGATCCGCTGCTGGCCATCGAGAGCGCCGTGACGCGCCCGGTTTGGGCCGAAGGCCTGCCGCCGCAACGCCAGACGCTGGCCGATACGTTGCGCTCCTACACCCACGACAGCGCCTTCGTGGAGCGCATGGAGCACCAGAAGGGCATGCTGAAAGTCGGCATGCTGGCCGATGTGACGGTGCTCAGCGGCGACATCGAACGCGTGGACCCAGCCGCGATCCACGAGCTGAAGGCGGCCGCGACCATCTGCGATGGCAGGGTCGTCCATACGGTGTAATGCCGGCGGTCAATAGTAGTGACCCTTTAGAAAAGCGCGGCAAGAGCCACGCGGTCGGTGAGGGGCTGGGACTGGCTCCGGGACGGTAAGGCAAACGCACGACAGCAGGGCTTCCCGTGTTTCTCCCCTCATCCGGCCAAGAGGCCACCGTCTCCCCGTAAGTACGGGGAGAAGGAAACACGAGCCTGCCCAATATAGTGGGGACAGGTCGATACTTTTGCGCGACGGTATGAGACGCCCCCGCCCCCCGCGCCATTCGCCGCACCCTTGCTCACGCCGCGACATCGGACAACATCGCGTCGAGCAAAAGCGGGTGAAGCCTCGTGCGATTTCAACCGGTTACTCCTCCGGCAGCATGCCTGGGCTGCGCGAGACTGGCTTTCCTTTACCAGAAAATTGGAAAATGCTGGACCTGGATTGCGTAACTGGCGTCTGGCATTAGGACTGCCGGTGAAACCAGACTATGAGTAGGGATGGCGACGCCGTCTCCGTTTTCCGCCCCCCGCGGGCCTCTCCTGTTCGACGAGGGCATATCGTGCCGAACACTCTGCTGTCCGCCTTCGATGACCGTGAGACCGACTTCGACGACGCGCCGCCCGTCCTAAGCACACCGGCCAACGATGGCGCCGCGCAGGGCATGCAGATGCCGCGCCGCGATCTGATCCGGGCCTATCGCACCATGCGGCTGATCCGCGCCTTCGAGGAGCGGCTGGTGAAAGAAGTCGGTACCGGCGATATTCCGGGTGCGGTGCATCTCTATGCGGGGGCCGAAGCCTCGGCGACCGGCGTCTGCATGCATCTGACCGACCGCGACTACATCTCCTCCACCCATCGCGGCCACGGCCACGCCATCGCCAAGGGCGTCGCAGTTGACGGCATGATGGCCGAGATTTTTGGCCGCGCCACCGGCACCTGTCGTGGCAAAGGCGGCTCGATGCATATCGCCGATCTCGACCACGGCATGCTGGGCGCCAATGGCATCGTCGGCGGCGGGGCGCCCCTGGTGTGCGGAGCGGCGCTGACGGCCAAGACGCTGGGGACGGGCGGCATCGCGCTCGCCTTCTCGGGCGACGGCGCCTTCAACCAGGGCACGATGGCCGAGAGCCTGAACCTCGCCATGGTCTGGAAATTGCCGGTTGTGTTCGTGACAGAAGACAACGGGGTCGGCGAGGCCACGTCCAGCGCCTTCGCCATCGCCGGCGACATTGTGGCTCGCGCCGCCGCCTATGGCATGCCAGCCGTCAGCGTCGATGGCACAGACGTGTTCGCCGTCAGCGATGCGGCGCGCGTCGCCATCGCCCACGCTCGCGACGGAAACGGCCCGTATTTCCTGCACATCACAGCACCGCGTTACTACGGCCACTATCTCGGCGACGCCGATACCTACCGCAGCGCCGAAGAGCGCGCCGACATGCGCGAAAACCAGGACTGCCTGAAAATCTTCAGCGAAAAGGTCCTGTCCGCCGGACTGTTCGCGGGGCATGACCTCGAGTCCATCGATAGCGAGGTGGACGCCATTCTCGACGCCGCCGTAGCGGCCGCGCGCGCCGCCCCGCAGCCGGCGCTCGAAGAGCTCACCAGCGATGTGTACGTCAGTTATGGGTAAAGGCGTAGGGCGCGTAGGGCGCAATAGGCCCTCTTCGGCGGTATTGCGCCGCAGGGGGGTCAACGCAACCGACACACCTTGAAAATACCCCCTGCGGCGCAATACGGCGCGAAGAAAGAGCGCCTATTGCGCCCTACGTTTGGTCCAGGAAACTTCAATATGCCGCGTAAATCGTTTCGCCAAGCCCTGAACGAAGGCTTGCGCCAGGAAATGCGCCGCGACCCGCGCGTGATCATCATTGGCGAGGACGTGACTGGCGGGGCGGGCGCGTCTGGCGAGCAGGACACCTGGGGCGGCGCGTTCGGCGTCACCAAGGGCATCCTGGGCGAATTCGGCCGCTCGCGCATTCTCGATACGCCCATCACCGAGAGCGCTTTCATCGGCGCGGCGGCCGGCGCGGCCATGACCGGCCTGCGCCCGGTCGCGGAATTGATGTTCGTCGATTTCCTCGGCGTGTGTTTCGACCAGATCATCAATCAGGCGGCCAAATTCCGCTATATGTTTGGCGGCAAGGTCACGACGCCCCTCGTTATCCGCGCCACTTACGGGGCGGGATCGGGCCAGGCCAGCCAGCATAGCCAGGCGCTCTATCCTCTGTTCACGCACATTCCGGGCTTGAAGGTCGTCATTCCGTCCACGCCCTACGACGCCAAGGGCCTGCTCATCCAGGCCATCCGCGACGACGATCCCGTGATCTTCCTCGAAAACAAGCTCATGTACGACGACATGGGCGAAGTGCCGGATGGCTCTTATACGGTGCCGTTTGGCGAGGCCGCCATTGCGGTCGAGGGCAAGGACGTCACCATCATCGCCTTCGGCAGGATGGTGCGCATCGCCAAGCGCGCGGCTGAACGGCTGCAGCACTACCATAAGATCTCGGCGACCGTGATCGATCCGCGCACCACCTCGCCGCTGGACGAGGAGACCATCCTCGAGAGCGTGCGCCAGACGGGACGCGTCGTAATCGCCGATGAATCCTATCCGCGCTGCGGCATGGCGGCGGACATTTCGAGCATGATCGCGGAGAAGGCGTTCTATTCGCTGAAGGCGCCGATCCTGAAAGTGACGCCGCCGCACGCGCCGATCCCCTATGCGCCAAGCCTGGAGCGGGCCTTCGTGCCGATGCCGTCCAAAATAGAGGCGGCGGTTGTCAGTCTGTTCAAGGCACCGTAATCCTCCTTACACATTTGTAAGTCTGCCGTAGAGCGTCGGCGGCATTTGCGGTGCACCATAAGCACGTCGACTTTGCAGCCCCAATCCACTCCCCCCGAGTGGCGGTTGCGAGGCGTCAGGCGGCGCGCGCCACGCGCCGCCCGGCGCGACTGCGACGACTTGCGGCCGGCGATCCCAGCTACCCCAGCAACCGCCGGCCGCAAGGGTCCGGATGACGTTGTCGCAGACGTCATCCGGACTGTATTGGCGGCCCTGGGGGCCTGCTGTGCTCCGATGCTATAGTACTGTTACTGGGGCACTATTCGCAGCCATTCAGCTGTCGTTCATCTTCCAGCGAGCAACATTGTATCAGCATTTGTTGCAGCTTTGACGGGTTTCAGACCCGCCGGAGTTCGAAACTTATGGAGACGCACGATGAAAACCAAAGCCATCGCCTTGGCGGCAGCCCTCAGCCTCGGAGCCTTGAGCCTGGTCGCCATGCCAGCCACCGCAAACGCCAATTCGCGCATTACGTTTGGCTTCGGCATTGGCCACAACCCGGGGTTTTTCTTCGGCCCACGGATCTTCTTTGGCCCGCGCCTAGAGCATCGCCGCCCGATCTTTTTTGCATCGCCCTGCCGCAACTTGCGGATCCGGGCTGAAATCACCGGCAGCCGGTTCTGGTGGCATCGTTGGCAGGAGTGCCGGTTCGAACATTCGAACTGGTAGGCCAACGTCACGTCGAAAACACTAGGTCGAGCGCGCGGCCGTAGATGCGCTCGGCCAACTCCGCCCCGCCCAGCTCGGGCCGGCTGGCGGCTTCCAGCATGACGCCGGCGTTGGCCTCGAGCACCGTCAGTGTGCCGCCAACCGTGACGATGTCGATTGAGGCGAAGCGCAGCGTCAGCGCGGCCATGGCCGCATGCGCGAGGGCAAGAGCTGTCTGGCTCTGCGGGGATGCCGGATCGAGCCGAACCGCTCGTGCGCCCAGCCCCAGATTGTGCCGCCATTCGCCGGGCCCACGCTCCTTGGCGTAGGCCAGCACGCACTCACCCTCCAGCATCACAAAACGCTGCTCGGCCTCGATCGTCAGGTAAGGAGACAGCGCGATGCCGCGCGAAATTTGCATCAGCTGGTGCGCACGCTGTTCCAGCTCGGTCTGGGAGCGCACGCGGAACACCTCCATGCCGCCCGTGCCCTCATTGTCCTTGATGACGGCGTCGTGGCCAAAAGCTTGGAACGCGGCCAAAAGTCCGGGCCAGTTGCCGTCGACGGGGAGGAAATCCAGGAAGCGCGGATGCAGGAACGCGCGGTGCTCGACGGCGGCGATGCCGGCGGCGTTCAGCACCGCATAAGTGGCCGACTTGTCGTTGGCGATCTTGGCGGCGGCCGCTCCGTTCAGGCCGAGGTCGAAGCCGAACACCAGATGGCGCTGCGTGCCGCGCCGCAGGACGGCGATCCAGTCGTGCGATAGCAACTCGACGGCAATGCCGTGGCGCGGGCCATAGCGCTTGAGCACGTCGACCAGTTTTCGTTCGGGCGTCTTCAAGGCAAAGCCACTCCACTTTGTCTATTGTCGAGGTCTTGGCACGAATCCTGCTCGCACGGACAGGGAATCCCTTTCCCCGCGCAACCGCAGCAGGACACGCCCCTTGGCTCACTCCACATCCGCCCCCCGGCTCGCCGATATTCTCGCGCCCGACAGCAACAATTTCGGGCTGCTGCGGCTGGCGGCGGCGCTGGCCGTGGTTTTCTCGCACAGCGTGCACCTGGCAGGCGCGCCCGAAAGCGCCGAACCGCTGGCGGCAGCGACCGGTTTCTCACTGGGCGAACATGCCGTGCATGTGTTTTTCACCATCTCCGGGGTGCTGATCGCCGCCAGCCTGGTGCGCTCGGCCTCGCTCTGGACCTATCTGGAATCGCGCGCGCTGCGCCTGCTGCCAGGCCTCATCGTCTGCGTGCTGCTGACCGCGCTGGTCGCGGGGCCGTTGCTGTCGACCCAGCCCCTCTTGGCCTATTTCAGCAACGGCGGCTTATGGAAATACATTTTCGTCACGATGGGGCTGATCACGGCCAACGCCCCCTTGCCCGGCCTGTTCGGTCATAACCCGGTGCCGGACATCGTCAATCTGCCGCTCTGGACCTTGAAGTATGAGGCCATGTGCTACTTCGGGCTGGCCGTGCTCGGCCTGGCTGGACTGATGCGCTCGCCGCGACTGGCGACGCTCGTGCTTGTCCCGCTCCTCTTGGCCTGGGTCGCGGTCTCCGCATTTCCAGCGCAACTGCCTGTGGGCAGCACCCTGCTGTCCTTCCTGCGCCTGGCCTTTTCGTTTGGCCTTGGCACGCTGGCCTATGTCTGGCGCGACCGGCTCATCCTGCACTGGTATGGCGCCGCTGCGGCGCTGTTCGCAGTCGCGGTGTTGCTGGGCACGCCCCTTCAAGCTCCGGCCACACAGGTTTTCGTCGCTTACGCGACCCTGTGGGCGGCGAGCCTGCCGGTTGGCCGCCTGGGCGCGCTGCCGCGCAAAAATGATTTGAGCTACGGCGTCTATATCTATGACTGGGTGATCGCCCAGTCGCTGTTGGTGGTGATGCCGGGCTTGTCGCAGCCGCTGCTGGTGAGCGCGACGCTCGTCCTGCTGCTGCCGGTGGCGGCGCTGTCCTGGTTCCTGATCGAGAAGCCGGCGCTTGGCTGGAAGCGCGCCCGCGCCGTCGCCCCCGCAATCGCGGCCGCCAGCGAACCGGCCCTGCCGCCCGCCCCCGAGTTTCCCGCCGAGGGGCCGGCGCGCGACCGCCTTGCCCGCATCGCACGGCAGGTGCTAGCGGCCGAAGAAGCAATACCAGCCGGCCTGTAAGCCGGGTTTTGTACGGCGGGGTTGCCCCCGCGTGACGGCCATTCCTCTAGGCCTGCCGTTACCGGCAGGCTCAAGCAACCAACCCGGGCGGTCGACGCCGCATGCGCGCGCTGGCGTCCTGGGCAAGCCCAAAACGCCGTGCCGCCCCTATTCGGTCTTGCTCCCGGCGAGGTTTGCCCTGCCACGCCTGTTACCAGGCGCGCGGTGCGCTCTTACCGCACCTTTTCACCCTTACTCGCCTTCGCCCAAAGGCTTCGGCGGAGCGGTTTGTTTTCTGTGGCACTGTCTCTGGGGTCGCCCCCGCCGGACGTTATCCGGCGCCGTGCATGCGTGGAGCCCGGACTTTCCTCTCCGATTCGCTTCCGCGAACCGCAGCGGCCGTCCGGCCGGCTGGTGCCAAGACAAATATTCTTCAACGTCCGCAAGTCAAGCCGCATCGTCTGGCCGATTGTGCCAGATCGTTACAATGCGTTGAAAATTTTCGATAAATTCCAGGCCGGATATTGGCGATCCGTCCAACAAGGTAAAGGTTCGGGGGTCGAAAGCCCTCCGAACGCCCCTCGCGTTAGGTAACTATTTACTCGGCTCAATCAGATTGGGCGGTGAGCAGGCCAACTAACGCACAACACGAGGAGCAGACTATCATGGCAGTTACCTGGAAGGGCAAAGCCACCAACGACACGGCAAACGCCAACAGTGGCACCGTCGCCACCGGTTTGGGCGCGAATTCGATGTACGGCTTCGCCGGCAATGACACCCTGACCACGCTCACGACCACCTCATTGAGCAACCTTGCCTACGGCGGCGACGGACACGACACGATCACTGGTTCATCCACCTCCACGGTCATTGACCGCCTGTTCGGCGGCAACGGCAACGACTCGCTGATCGGCTCGGGCGGCAAGGACATGCTGAACGGCGGCACGGGCAACGATACGCTCGCAACCGGCACCGGCAATGCGCTGTTGATTGGCGATTTCGGCAATGACAGCCTCACCAGCGGCTGGGGCAACAACACGCTCTACGGCGGCCAGGGCAACGACACCATGTCGGGCGGCACGATGGCCTCGCTCGCGGACAAAGCCAAGGACGTCATGAAGGGCGGCGACGGCAACGACGCGATGACAGCCGCATCCTACTCGGGCGTAGGCTCGGTCTACAGCAACTCGCTTTACGGCGGCGCCGGCAATGACACTCTGACCAGCTCGGCGCTCACCGGCACGAACTCGGCCAAAGACGTGCTGATTGGCGGCCTCGGCAACGACTCGCTGGTTGGCGGAGCGCTCAACGCCACGAACACAACCGCGTCGTACTCCGACAGCACCTGGTCGGTGAACGTCAATCTGACGACCGGCGCCGGCACGTCGAATGGCGGCACCGCCGCCACGGGTTACGGCCAAACCAACTCGGTCACAACGAACTCGACGGCCGCTGGCGACATCCTCAGCAACGTCGGCAACGTCACGGGCTCGATCTACAAGGACACTCTGATCGGCAACTCCAGCGCCAACATCATGCATGGCGGCGGCGGCAACGACACCATCGACTCGGGCACGACGGCCAACACCGGCGCTGACCAGCTGTTTGGTGACGCTGGCAACGATACGTTCCTGATGCGCAACGCCACCCAGACCGCTGACGTCATCAACGGCGGCGACGGCATCAACACCATGGATTTCAGCAACGTAACCACGGGCGTGACCGTGAACCTGTCGGCGCTGATTGGCGGCACCATCGTCAACTTCTCGGGCGGCGGCGGCTCGGGTACAATCGTGAGCATGGACAACGTCATTGGCACCGGCGTCGCCGATACTCTGACGGCGGTTGGCGGCGGTTACGTTCAGGGTGGCCTCGGCGACGACACCATCCTGACGGCCTCGGTTGTCGGAGCCCAGGACACGCTAATCGGCGGCGGTGGCAACGATCTTTACGACCTGTCTGGCAATTTCCAGCGCGACTACATCAGCATCACTGCAACCAGCGGCACGGTGGCGAATGGTGATGACACGATCAGGGGCTTCGACCAGGGGCAGGGCGACCGCGTTTACATCAAACTGGCGGACTTCGGCGTCGCCGTCGCCGCCACGGCGTCGGGCCCTGCCGGCACCGCCATCCAAGTCGCTGGCACGGGCGCCAATGCGTTCTATACCGCCAACTACGGCGCTGCGGTCGTGGCTGGTACCTTGAACCACAACTTGGTCTCGATCTCGGTTGCTTCGGACGCCGTCGTGAGCGGCAGTGGCGCCGTCATTGCAAACGCTGCGCATGCACAGTTCTTGTATGACGATGCTACCGGCATCCTCAAGTTTGACGCCGACGGCACGGGCGTGGGTGTTGCAATCACCGTCGGTCACTTCGACCTGACGCAGATGAACGCCACGGTTGTCGGCAACCTCGCTTCTCACGCGCTGGAATCCGCCGACTTCCTGTTCATCGCCTGATCCACCACGATCTCCCGGGCGGCGTTCCGCCCGGGATCTGCTCCTCGTAAGACGCGGGGGTCCGGAGCAATCCGGGCCCCCGCGCTGTTTTTTGGCGTCGTCGCCGACGCGATGCGCCGCAACTGCGCGCAAATTCATCCGCTTTCGTCATTCCCGCGCAGGCGGGAATCCATGCAAGCCGATGGCGACCAGGTCCCCGATGCACAGGAGGGCTCTGATGGATCAGTCGGTTTCCGTGTCGATGGAACAGTGCTGAACTTGGACATGCATGGATTCCCGCCTGCGCGGGAATGACGAATGATGGTTATCTTGTGGGCCAACTATGCAACCGTCCTTGCCGATTTAACCTGACCCACATCGCAACCCTTCATTAACCACATTGCCTGTCACGCCCCCGCACACCCCACGCGGTTAATGGTCCGTTGGCGCAATCGCGCTAATTTGTCCGTCTGCGGTCACTGCGTGAAGGTTGTATTCCCATGGTCTGGTTGCGTTCGAAGTTGCAGGCGTTTGGCGACGACCGGTCCGGCAACATCGCCATGATGTTCTTTTTCGTGCTGCTCATCCTGGTGTTCATCGTCGGCATGGCTGTCGATCTGGGCCGCGCCCAGCGCGCCTCGGCGGACGTTGTCGGCGCCATTGATTCGGCGGCCCTTGCCGCGGCCAAGGCGATGGTCGAAGAGGACCTGACGGATGCCGAAGTCACAACGCTGGTCGAACACTTTCTCTCGACCCAGATCGATGCCGAAGAACTTCGCGGCGCCACCTATTCCAGCCTCAAGGTGACCGTCGACCGGAAAGAAAGCACGGTGCAAATCGACATCGACATTCGTGTTCCCACCACCTTCACGCGCATCGCGCAAAAGGACACGATAGACTTCCACAAGTTCGCCAAGTCGTCCTACAAGCAGAAGAATGTCGAAGTGGCGATGGTGCTCGACACCACCGGATCCATGGCGACCAACAACAAGATGGTCGATTTGAAAGTCGCCGCCTCCGAGGCCGTCGACATCCTGTTGCCGGCCGGTGAGCCCCCCATCAATCGCATCGCGCTCGCGCCCTACTCGGCATCGATCAGGGTCACGCCCTTTGCCAGCGCGGTCAGCGGCGGCGTCAGCGCAGATTGCGTTGTCGAACGCGATGGCGCCGACGCTTTCACGGACGCAGCGCCGGCCACAAGCCCGGTCGGAACCTCGGACTCCGGTATCAATGGGCACTACTTCTGCCCCGTCCAGACCATCATGCCGCTGAGCAAGAATGCGGCGGCGCTCAAAGCCGCGATCAATGCCTACGCCACAGACGGCGGCACGGCTGGACAGATCGGTCTGGCTTGGGGCTGGTATCAAGTGTCGCCGAATTGGAAAAGGCTGTTTCCCAAGGCCAGCCAGCCAAAACCCTACAATGATCCAAACACCATAAAAGCCATCATCCTGATGACGGATGGCGCCTTCAATACCGCCTACTTCAATGGTCCGGTTGCCACCGACCCGGACCAGGAAGCGACGTCGACCGCGCAGTCCACGCAACTGTGCGACGCCATCAAGGCCAGCGGCGTGACGATCTACACCATCGGCTTTGACCTCGCCAACAATCCCCCGCCGGGCGATGTGACGGCGCCGATCCTGCTGAGCGACTGCGCCAGCGACGACCCTGGTGGCGGCAAGGAATACTACAGCGCCGCCGACGGACCTGCGCTGACCGAGGCCTTCAAGAAGATCGCCACGAAACTCTCCGTGCTGCGCATGATGGAATAATCAGCAGAAACAAAAAAAGCGAGACTTGCGTGACCCCACCGGGCCCCACGCAAAGCTCGCTTCTTGTTTTGTCACAACGGGATCGGATTACTCCGTCCCCGCCTCAGCTGTAGTGGCCGCCGCCCATGGCGCGGCTCGGCGGCATGCCGACGGCCTGCTGCTGCTGCGGCTCGGCGGCGCGCTGCAGATGGCGCAGCACGTCATGCAGGCTTTCCATCAGCGGCGCATCGCCGGCCACCTGGCCATCGAGACCCAAGCTCGCCGCCTCGCGCTCCAATTCGCGCGAATAAGCTTCCAGCACCGGCTTAATCACCGGGCCGAGCGCATCGACAAACCGCTTGCGCGCCTGGCCGAGACTGACGAAGCTCACCTTGTCGGCGAAATTGATGCTGCCTTCGGTGCCTTGCAGAAGGCGGATGCCCGTCCCCAACATATCGCGGGCGGCACGGATTTCCTTCTGATAGTCGGCCTGATATTCCCGACGCAGCGTATTAAGTGCTTCAGTCCTCTCCATCAACGCCCCCTGAGCTTTGCTTGCTAAATCGAGCCCAGATGAGCCCGTGTTGATCACTGTTTGCTTGTTACGCAACGCTTGGCATCGCCCCTCCGGAGAGACCGTCGGCTTTTCCAGCCAACCCGTCTCTCAAGCCGACGCACTCTGAACCAACGCGAACTGGAGAATCACTTTGCTTGAGAAAGCTATAGCAGGTTGCAGCGGCGTCATTGCCATCGGGATGTGGATAACTGTCGATGGGCCGAACTACGATGTATGCGCGCGACAATCGCGACAATTGTGCGCACGGAAAACCGGGCATTGGCCGTCCGCATAGATAGAGAGCGTGGTACTGCGGCCTCTTGAGAAAGGAGGCGAGGATGATGTTGGAACCGCGCAGAGCCGATGCCGACCTTGCCGCCGAGCGCCTGCCGTGCGATCCGGCCGCCGTGATCCTGCCGGCGCTGTCGGCGCTTGGCGCCATCGCGGCCATCGCCGTCATTCCCTTTGTCGGGCAGGACCGGCAGCCCGAGCGCGGCCGCAACCGGCGCAAGCCCATGGCGGCGGTGCGCGACCTGGAAACCGACTGCCTGCAGCTGCAGGAGATTTTTCGCCGGCTGCAACGGACCTTGCGGTCAGCCCCCAAAGCGCATGCGATCGCGGTCTCGCCGCTGAAATTCGGCCTCTTCGGCGTTGACCTCGCCGACGCAGGCCTGGTTACCGAAATCGCCCATGTGCTCGGCGCGGCTGTGCGCAACACCGGCCACGTCATGCATGCCATCGAGGATGGCGGTATCGATGCGCCCGATGCGCTGTGCCATCATTTCGGCCAATGCCAGGAGCGGCTGAGCAAGCTGGTGATCGAGCG
>JANMVX010000259.1:0-1837 GCA_031393505.1 Hyphomicrobiaceae bacterium
GCAGCAGCGGCGGCGAAATCTTCAAGACCCCGTCTGGCGGTCGAGCGACCGGTGCAAACTGCTGATTCGTCTCAACTTTGAGGGATCAGCTTTTGCCCGGCCTCCACATCACCGACCACCAGATGAGGCTGTATATGAGTATCCGACCAACCCACGCCACCGCCGTTGCCGCCGCCAAGACGGGCTTCTCGACGGCCACCGGCTACCGGATCGAGGCCGATCCGCGTTTGCCGTCGCAGAAAAGAGCCCCGCGTGGCCGGCGGCGGCCCGATCCGCTGCTCGACATCTGGGACGCTGAGGTTCTGCCGATCCTGACGGCGGCGCCCGGCATCCGGGCCATCGCCGTGGTCGAGGAAATCCGCCGCCGCCATCCCGAGATCAACCCCAACATCCGGCGCACGCTGGAGCGGCGCATGCGGGTCTGGCGGGCGTTGTCCGGGCTGGAGCAGGAGGTGATCTTCCGCCAGAGCCACGAGCCTGGCCGGCTCGGCCTGTCGGACTTCACCGACACCATGGGGCTTGGCGTCACGATCGCTGGCGTGGTGCTGGAGCACCGGCTCTACCACTTTCGCCTGGCCTTCTCGGGCTTTGCCCATGCCCGCGTGGTGCTGGGCGGCGAAAGCTTCGTTGCGCTGGCCGAGGGGTTGCAGAATGCGCTGTGGGCGCTCGGCGGCGTGCCGCTGGAACATCGCAGCGACAGTCTGTCGGCTGCCTTCCGGAATCTGGACCGTGATGCCCAGGAGGACCTGACGCAACGCTATCAGGCCCTGGTGCGCCACTACGGCATGACGCCGACACGCAACAATCCGGGCGTCGCCCACGAGAACGGTTCCATCGAAGGCCCGCATGGCCATCTGAAGCGGGCGCTCGAGGATGCCCTGTTGTTGCGCGGCAGCTGGGATTTTGCCGACCTCGATGCCTATCGCGGCTTCGTCGACGAGATCGTCGGCCGGCGCAATGCCTACAACCGCAAGCGCATCGAGTTGGAGCGGCCGCATCTTGGCAAGCTGCCCAAGCGGCGCACCGCCGACTATGAGGAGAAGATTGTCACGGTGACGTCGAGCGGCGGCTTCATGTTGAAGAAGGTGTTTTACACGGCGCCGTCGCGGCTGATCGGTCATCGGCTGCGCGTCCATCTCTTCGATGATCGCCTGGAGTGCTTGCTCGGTTCGACGCCGATCTTGACGCTGCGGCGTGGGCGTCCAGTCTCGGAGAGCAAGGGCGGCCACGTTGTCGATTACCGGCACGTCATCCACGCCCTGCGCAAGAAGCCGATGGCGCTGTGCGGCTTGGTCTATCGCGATCAGCTGTTCCCACGCCCGGCCTATCGCAAGGTCTTCGAAGCGCTGTATGCGGAGGTTGGCGACCGGCAGGCCTGCAAGATCACGGTCGAACTGCTGGCGCTGGCCCATGATCGGGCCTGCGAGGCCGAGTTGGCCGAAATCCTCCGTATCGATCTTGATGCGGGGCGGTTGCCGGACCTGAGCGCTTTGCGTAAACGGTTCAGTCCGGACCCAGGGGCCATACCATCGGTAGTCGTCGATCTCGTCCCGCTCAACGCCTACAATGAACTGGCGTCGGTCTCCGCCTTCGAACCCATCTCCAGCTTCGAGGTGGCAGCATGAGCCCGACCAACACCCTCGACGCCGCGCGTGTCGAACTTCTGCTGAGCGAGCTCAGGCTGCCCGGCATCAAGCAGATGTGGGCCCGCCTGGCCGAGCA
The DNA here is from genome assembly GCA_031393505.1 of Hyphomicrobiaceae bacterium. Taxonomy (GTDB): domain Bacteria; phylum Pseudomonadota; class Alphaproteobacteria; order Rhizobiales; family Hyphomicrobiaceae; genus JANYHF01. Next base: position 1,723 of record JANMVX010000259.1, read on the forward strand.
ATCGGATAAGGAGGGTTGGCCGGCGGCCCGCTTCCTGGCAGCGCTCGCCGAGCACGAAATGGTGGATCGTGGACGGCGGCGCATCGAGCGCCACCTGACCGAGGCCCGACTGCCG
>JANMVX010000126.1:0-12689 GCA_031393505.1 Hyphomicrobiaceae bacterium
CGATGGTTCTGATGGTGACGCTGGCCGATTTGAGGGCGAGCTTGGGGCTCAAGCCTTAAGTCCGTGCGCGCCGGAGGAAACTGACGCAGAATGCAGTGCGGCTCCAACGACGATGCTCAAATCATGCAACCCTTCGATCCCGAAACTGCCGGCTTTATCCGACTGCGGAATTTTCAAATTCCCGGTGGCGTCGACGTATATGAATTTCGCAATCACCCCGTTGTCGACGGCAAGGTCGACGTGCTTCGGATCAACATCTACCTGAGCAAGGATGGCTCATTCGTGACGATCTGGAATGGCCTGGTGGAGCCTGTGCTCGCCGAGGGGCAGTTTGATATTCCTGAACTGCCAAGTTTTCAGGACATGTACTGCGAGACCCTGTTCCGGGGATACATCGAATGGAACGAGGACGCGCTCGTCATATTGAAGTCGCTTCGGATCGATAGCGGTCGGCAAAGTGTTCCACAGCTACTCGCTGGCGCGCCAAGCGACTTGCGATGCGACGTGCTGCCGCCTGGCTGAAAGAAACATGCTCGCACTGGCTGTCGTTGGCGTTGGACAGTTTCCCGTCCTGCGCTCGGGTTGAGTTCTACGGTCTGCTGGCTATATTGTGGGGCCTTGGACACGGGGATCGGGCTGACCATGACTTTTGCGCGCGAAGCGGTTGTGACTGTCTGTTGCAGCGATATTGCCGGACAGGTTCGGGGCAAGGGCTTTCCGCTGCAGGACCTGCCCGACCGCTGGCGGTTCGGCGTTGGTTGGACGCCGACCAACACCATGATCAATTGCTTCGGCCGGATCCCCGCAACTCCGTTCGGTCCGCGCGACGACCTGATGCTGGTGCCCCGGCCCGAGGGTGACATCACCATCGATCTGGGCGATGGCGAGCCGGTCGAGCGGATTATTCTGGGCGACATCCTCAACCTCAACGGCGCGCCCTGGGACTGCTGCCTGCGTGGTCTTCTCAAGCGTGCGCTTCTCCGGCTAGAGGCGGAGGCGGGCGTGCGGCTGTTGGTTAGTTTCGAGCATGAGTTCCATGTCGATGCGGCCACCGAGCGGCCCGGGGATTCCTATGCGGCCAGTTCGATGCGTGGCATCGAGCCGTTCATTGGTGACATGCTTGGCTGCCTGCGCGCCAACGGCATAGCGCCCGATACCTTCCTGCCCGAATACGGCCCGCGCCAGTTCGAAGTCACCATCCCGCCGCAACTTGGGCTTCGCGCCGCCGACGAGGCGGTGAAGGTCCGCGAGATTTGCCGCTCGATTGGTCAGCGGCACGGCCATCACGTGAGTTTCTCGCCGGTCGTGACCCGCGGAATCGTCGGCAACGGAGTGCACATCCATTTCAGTCTGGTCGATCTTGGCGGCAGGCCGATCGGCTACGATATCGATGGTTTGGGCCGCATGAGCGTCAAAAGCGCCTCGTTTGCCGCCGGTATCCTGAAGCATGCCCGCGCGCTGTGCGCTATCACGGCGCCGTCCGTCATTTCGTACGAACGCCTGAAGCCACACACTTGGTCGGCGACCTTCGCCAATCTGGCCGATCGCGACCGAGAGGCGTTGCTTCGCATTTGTCCTTATCCCGAGAACGACGATGTTGACATCGCCAAACGCTTCAATCTCGAATACCGGGCCGCCGACGCCTGCGCGAGCCCTTATCTGCAGCTTGCCATGATGGTGCACGCCGGCCTGGAGGGATTGCTCGAGAACCTGCCGCCGCCGCCCATCACGACCGGCGATCCCGGCGACATGACGCCTGCTGAACGCGAGCGCCTGGGCATCGCCCCTTTGCCGCGATCCCTCGAGGAAGCGTTGGCAGCGCTGCAAGAGGACGAGAGCGCCATGGCCTGGATGGGGCCGGTGCTGTCTGAAGCCTATCTTATGCACAAGCGCGGCGAACTTGGGATGACCGTGGGCCAGGATATTGACCAGCTGTGCCAGACTTATGCCAGGGCATACTGACGATGCCGTTGCAAGCGCCCGGTGCGATCACGCTGCTGTCTGCCCGCGACCCCGTACCTGTTGGGGTACGCAACGGCGCTGCGGTCTCGCACTTCCTGATGATCTGCGATCATGCTAGCAATGCCGTGCCAGCGGCCCTTGGCCGGTTGAGTCTGCCTCAAACCGAGTTGGACCGCCATATTGGCTATGACATCGGCATTCTTGGCGTCAGCGAACGCCTCTCGGATCTGTTGCGGGCGCCCCTCATTTTCCAGCGCTATTCCAGGCTGGTGGTAGAAAGCAACAGGCGGTTCACCGCGCCGGACTCGATTGCTCTGACGTCGGACGGAACCATGATTCCTGGTAATGCGGCGCTCGGCGGCGACGCCCGCCGCCAGCGCATTGCCGAAATCGTCGTGCCCTATCACCGCGAAATCTCGGGTCGCCTCGACAAGCTCGCAAATGCGCCAACCCCGCCGATCCTGATTTCCATGCACAGCTTCACGCCGATGCTACGGGTCCACGGCTCACCCCGTCCTTGGCAGATCGGCCTTTGCTACGGAGACGACAGGCGATTTACCGATGCAGTATTTTGCTGCCTTGATCGCGAGACCGATCTTACGGTTGGTCGCAACGAACCCTACGGGGTAGGAATGGCAAAGGACTATTCCATTCCGGTCCATGCGGAAGAACGCGGCATTGCCTATGTCGAAATCGAGATCCGACAGGACCTAATCGCCGAGACCGATGGGCAGACGGCCTGGGCCAAACGTTTGAGCCGAATCCTAAGGGACGCCTTTGCTGTCTACACCGGAGCTCCGCTGTGAAACTCGCAATCCCCGATCGCCAAAGCGCCATCGATCCCGATCGCGCCGTCCTGCTGGTGATCGACGCCCAGAAGGGCATCCTCAATCCGGCGGCGCAGAAGGGCCGCCCGTACTACTATAGAACCGCGACCGACATCGCCGTGCCCAACATCGTCCGGCTTCTGTCGGCGGCCCGCCGCGTGCGCTGCGAAGTGATCTACACTGTCATCGCCAGCTTGACGAAAGACGGCCGCGACCGCAGCCTCGACTACAAGCAGACCAGTTTCCACTTTGGGCCTAGAACTCCAGAGACCGAAGTGATCGACGCCCTTGTCCCGGGAGACGATGACATCGTCATTCCCAAGACGTCGTCGAGCCTCTTCAACTCAACGAACTTCGAGTATATCGTGCGCAACATCGGCCTCGACACCATCATCGTGACCGGGTTTCTCACCGACCAGTGCGTCGATCACACAGTGCGCGATGGCGCCGACCGGGGCTTTCGCATGATCTGCCCGGCCGATGCCTGCACGACGGACAGCGAGGCTCGGCATCTGGGCGCCCTGTCAGCCTTCAAGGGCTATTGCCGCCTGACCGACACAGAAACCCTGCTGGAGGAGTTTGCTGGCGCGCCATGCGCAGCAGGTGTCCCTTGAGTCAGAACTCGTGCATGTCGGGGGATCGGTCTTGACGGCAGCAGCTCAAACACCACTGCTGACGACGCGCGGCCTGGGGCGCAGCTTCGGCCGGCTCGTGGCCTTGCGTGATCTCTCAGTATCAGTGAGCCGGGGCGAGATTTTCGGCGTCATCGGCCCCAATGGATCGGGCAAGAGCACGTTCTTCAACGTCGTGACCGGCTTTCTGAAGGCTGACAGCGGCGGCGTTTCGTTCGACGGCGCTGAGATCGCCGGGCGGCCGGCCACCGAGATCGTCCGCCTGGGGATCGCCCGAACCTTCCAGGGCACACGGCTATTCCGCGCTATGACGGTGCGGGACAATCTGCTGGCGGCCGCCGCCTTGCGGACGCCAACTGCCTGGTGGGACGGTCTGCTGGGGACGCCCCGGCTCAAGGACGCAGAAGCCGCTGCCAACGCCCGAACCGATGAGCTGCTGCACCTGATCAACCTGACGAACCGCGCCGACAGTGCGGCTGGCGATCTGCCCTACGGCGACCAGCGGCGTCTCGAACTTGCCCGGGCGTTGGCGACCAGGCCAAAGCTGCTGATGCTCGATGAGCCGGCGGCGGGCATGGACACCGGCGAAACCAAGGCGCTGCTGGGGCTGATTGACGATGTGCGCAAGCGCGAGGGTCTGACGGTCATCGTTGTCGAGCACGACATGGACCTGATCATGACGCTGTGTGATCGGGTGCATGTGCTGGCGCAGGGTCAGACTGTCTTCGAGGGCACGCCCAAGGATGTGCAGGCCAATGCACGCGTGCGCGAGGTCTATCTGGGCGCGGAGGATGAAGCGGCGTGAAGAGCGAGCCCCTTCTGAACGTCAGCGATCTTGAGGTCGCCTATGGGGCGGTCACCGCCTTGCGCGGCGTCAGCCTGACGGTGGCGCCTGGCGAAGTCGTGGCCTTGCTCGGCGCGAATGGCGCGGGAAAATCGACCCTGTTGCGCGCCATATCGGGAATCGTGCGTATGAAGCGTGGCGACATCGCATTTTCCGGGCAGTCGATCGCCCGCCTAACGCCGTCCCAGATCGTGCGGGCTGGCGTGGCGCATAGTCCGGAGGGCCGGCGCGTGTTTCCCGGCCTGACGGTGGCGGAAAACTTGCGGCTTGGCGCTGCGGCGCGCCACGCGCACATGGCCGAGATCGCGGCGGATAGCGAAAAGTTCTACGAACTCTTTCCTGTGTTGCGTGAACGCATGCATCAGCCGGCAGGGACCCTGTCGGGCGGCGAGCAGCAAATGCTTGCGGTCTCGCGCGCATTGATGGCAAGGCCGCGGCTGCTGCTGCTGGACGAGCCTTCGCTTGGCGTCGCGCCGCTCATTGTCAAATCCATCTTTCGCACCCTGACGGCCCTGAAGGCGGCCGGCACCACGATGCTGATTGTCGAGCAGGATGTGCGCCTGGTGCTGTCGCTGGCCGATCGCGCCTATATTCTGCGCACCGGAAAGGTCGTCCTGTCGGGCTCGGCGGCAAAACTCAGACAAGACCAGGAGGGCGTGGCCGCCGCCTATCTTGGAGCGCACGGAGGCGTGAACACCCCATGAGTCCGTTGCTCTATTTCACCCAACAAACCATCAATGCGCTGGCGATCGGCAGCCTCTATGCGCTGGTCTCGATCGGGCTCTCCCTGATCTTCGGCATTCTGCGCATGGCCAACTTCGCCCATGGCGACATGATGATGGCGGGGGCGTTCGGAACGCTGCTGCTCATCAAGGCGGGCGTGCCGTTTCCGCTGGCGGTGCTCGGCGGCGTCCTGGTAGGCGCCCTCGCCGGCGCCATTATCGAGCGCGTAGCCTACCGGCCGGTGCGCGGAAGCAATGACGTGACGCTGCTGCTGACCTCGCTGGCGGTCACCTACATTCTGGAAAACCTCGGTATTCTCCTCTTCACCTCGAGCCCGCAGAATTTCCCGCTGCCGGCCGTCATCGACGATGTGGTGTCGCTGTTCGACGGGCAGCTAATCTTTACCCGCATCAACGTGCTGACCCTCGGCATGACCCTGCTGGCCCTGCTGTTCCTGGGCTGGTTCGTGACCCGCACCACGATGGGTCTCGGCATGCGGGCGGCGGCAGAGGACCTGGGAGCGGCCAACATTGTCGGCCTCGACGTTAACCGACTCATCGTCGTTGCCTTCGTGCTCGCCTCCGGATTTGCGGGCCTTGCCGGCGTACTGTGGGCGGCGCAGTCCGGGGTGGTCGAGCCGGCCATGGGGTTCACACCGTTGTTGAAGGCGTTCATCGCCGCCATTATCGGCGGCTTCGGCTCGATCCCTGGCGCCGTGCTGGGTGGGTTTCTGCTCGGCGGCCTGGAGACCGCCATCGTCGCCTACCTCCCAAGCACCGTCACGCCCTACCGGGACGCGATCGTGTTTGCGTTGCTGATAGGCTTCCTGCTGTTTCGGCCCTCGGGCATTCTGAAAGCGCAAGGCGAGGCCAAGCTGTGAGCCGCACGCAGATCATCTGGATGGCCATCGCTGTCGCCATCATCGCCGGGAGTTTTGTAGCGCAATCGGTGTTACCCGACTACATCGTGCGGGTAATGACGATCACGGCTGTCAATGGCCTGCTGGTGGCCTCGATGGCGCCGGCCAACGGCATGACAGGCGTATTTTCCTTGGGGCACGTCGGCTTTGTCGCGGTCGGGGCCTATACAGCCGGCATCCTCTCGCTGCCGGTCGCCACCAAGGCCTCGATGCTGCCGGACCTGCCCGCATGGCTTTCCGGCTGGTCGCTCTCCTTCGTTCCCTCGACGCTGGCAGCCGGAGGCGTGGCTGCGGGTCTGGCGGTCATCGTGGGGGCCCCATTGCTGCGGCTGTCGGGCCATTTCGTTTCGGTGGCAACGCTCGGCTTCCTCGTCATCGTCAACGAGTTCCTGATCAACACCGACAGCCTGACCCGTGGCGCACGCACCTTTACGGGCGTTCCACTGGAAACCACGCTGCCGTGGGCATTGGGATGGCTGACCGTCGCCCTGCTGGTCCTTGGGCGCATCGCGGCATCCCCAACCGGACGGGCCTGGCGCGCAACCCGCGAGGATGTGCTGGCGGCGCGCGCCATCGGCATAGAGACCCAGCCCACGCGGCTCTCAGCATTCGTCATCGGCGCCTTTTTTGCCGGCGTCGGCGGCTCACTTTATGCACACTATCTCGGCAGTTTCTCGCCCAAGAGCTTCTACTTCCCCTACACCTTCACGCTGATCAGCATGCTGGTCATTGGCGGCATGGGCAGCCTCTCGGGCGCCATCGCCGGCACGCTGCTGGTCGCTCTTCTCGCAGAGGTCTTGCGCAACCTGGAGCGCGGCCTCACTCTGGGGCCGATCACCCTTCCTCCGCTCTATGGCGCCAGCCAGATTGCGTTGGGGCTGCTTTTCATCGTTATCATGATCCTGAGGCCCGAAGGGTTACTGGGCCAGCGAGAAATCACCTTCCCCGGCGGAGCAGCGTCCCGCAAAACCCAAGGAGTATAGTCTATGAACTGGATGCGTCGCGAACTGCTGTTGGGGCTTGCCGCCTCGCTCGCCCTTGCGGGTACGGGGCATGCTGCCGATCCCATCCGAATTGCTGCTCCGTTCAACGTGACCGGCGCCGTGTCTTCGTTGGATGCGCCGGCGCTCAATGGCGCCAAGCTGAAAGTTGCCGAGATCAACGCCGCCGGCGGCGTCCTTGGCCGGCCGCTCGAGCTGGAAATCTTCGACACCAAGAGCGACCCCTCGACCATTGCCAGCGTGGCCAGCCAATTGGTTGGCGGCGGCAAACTGGCCGCCGGCTTAGGCTTTACTGACAGCGACAGCGCGCTCGCCCTCGGGCCGATTTTTCAGAAGGCGGGCATCCCCTTCGTCACCCCGGGAGCAACCTCGCCAAAACTTCCCGACCAGATCGGCGATACGATGTTCCTGGCCTGCTTCGGCGATAACGTCCAAGCTGCAGCCGGCGCCGAGTTCGTGCTTAGCCAGCTGAAGGCCAAGAACGTCTATCTGCTGCGCGACAACAGTTCGGAATACACCACGCTGCTGGCCAAATACTTCGAGGAGGCCTTCACCAAGGGCGGCGGCGTCATTACCGGCCACGACGACTACAAGAGCGGCGACAAGTCCCTGACGGCGCAGATCACCAAGATCAAGGCCATGGCCGACAAACCGGCGGCCATCTTCATCTCGGCGCTGCCCGACGACATCGGGCTGGTCGTCAAGCAGTTCCGGCAAGCCGGCCTGATGCAGCCTATCGTCGGCGGCGACGGCTATGATACGCCGCTGCTGATCAGTGTTGGCGGCAAGGCCTCGAACGACGTCTATTTCTCGACCCACGCCTACATGGCGGCCGACAGCACGAAAGAAATCCAAGGCTTCATCAAGGCCTACAATGCGGCCAACAAGACCGACCCGGAAAATGCCTTTGCGGCGCTGGGCTATGACGCCGTCGCCCTGATCGCAGACGCCATCAAGCGGGCCAACAGCGATGACCCGGCCAAGGTCAAGGACGCACTGGCGGCAACCAAAGGCCTGGTCGGCATCACGGGGACCATCAGTTTCCGCCCCGGCGTCCGCGTTCCCGACAAGACCGCGACCATCATCGGCGCCAAGGACGAGAAACTGTTCCTGGCCGCCCAGGTCACGCCCAGCTTTGTTCCGGCGCCGTAACTTTCAGGAATGAGTCGATGAACGCGCACCCGCTTTGGACCCTCTATAACGCACACTTGGCAGGTGCGACGTTCATCGATCTGACGCATGCGTTTCATCCGGGCCAGCCGAAGTTCCCACTGTTCCCGGATGAAGAGCGCACGCATTTTGTCACGCACGACACCTCAGGTTTCCAGGTCGACCGCTACAACTTCGTCGGCCAGTGGGGGACGCACGTCGATCCGCCGCTGCATTTCGTGAAGGGCGGCCGGGCTCTTGACGACTTGCCGGTATCCGAGATGCTCCTGCCGCTCTGCGTGTTGGACATCTCGGCGCGTGTGGCCGCCAACCCCGACGCAACGCCCGAGCCGGCCGACTTGGAAGCCTGGGAGGCGCGGCACGGACATATCCCAAAAGGTTCGTTCGTGGCGCTTCGAACGGGTTGGTCAACCCGCTGGCCGGATGCCGAACGCTTTGCGAACAAGGACGTGGGCGGTGTATCGCACACGCCCGGCTGGTCGGCCGCTGTACTGCGCATCCTGTTCGAAGAGCGTGGCGTGATGGCCATTGGTCACGAGCAGATCGACACCGATCCCGGCATGGTGACGTCTGGCGGCTCGTATGCGCTGGAGGACTATGTGCTGCGCCGCGATCGCTGGCAGCTTGAGCTCCTCACCAACCTCGACCAGGTGCCGGAGGCTGGCGCCCTGATCGCCGCCATGTGGCCCAAGGCCCGCGGCGGTTCCGGATTTCCCGCCCGCGCCATGGCCATTGTCGCCTAAGCGCATCGCTCCCAACTCTCTGGTTACGGGGTTTCGCCCATGACACTGCCAACCCGGCGTGACGCGCCCTATGTGAAAACCGAAACCGCGCTGCTGCTGGTGGACATGCAGCGTATCTGGTGCGAGCCGGGGCTCGATCCGTCGCACCCCGTTGCCGATCCCGGAAGCTACTATTTCAGCCGCCTGCGCAGCACTGTCATCCCCAACCAGGTCCGCCTGCTGACGGCCGCACGGGCAGCCGGGATCGAGGTTCTGCACACGATCATCGAGGCGCTGACACCAGATGGCCGCGACCGCTCGCCCGACCACAAACTGTCTGACATCATGGTGCCGAAAGGCCTGCCGGAAGGCCGCGTGATTGCGGAACTTGCGCCGCTGGATAATGAGATCCTGCTGCCCAAGACCTCTTCTGGCGTCTTCAACTCCACCAACATCGACTATGTGCTGCGTAATTTGAACATCCGCTACTTGATCGTGGCCGGAGTGGTCACCGATCAATGCGTCGACATGGCGGTGCGTGACGCGGCTGGTCGCGGCTATTTCGTCACCGTGCCGGAAGATGCGTGTGCCACCCATACGGATGCCCGGCACCGGGCAGCGCTGACAGCCTTCGGCGGTTACGGCTGGATTACCGATACGGCCGGTGCGCTTGAGCATTTGCGCTCGATGGGCCGCTGAGACAAATCGGACGTGCGACCCGAAAGTCCGCACCGATCCGGACTGGGCGCGCGAAACTGTCGAACGACCAAACCTACCGTGGCACGCCCATTTGCCATTGAATTCCTGTTAAGACAAGCATACAGGTTGTCGTTCAAGATTTACACGCGCACAGAGAGTTCATGGCCACCAAGGCAAGCAGCACGATCCGGCGATTTGTCCGCAGGTCCCACGCGCTCCCGGTCTATCGGCAATTGGCGATTGCTCTTGAGCGAGACGTGATGCGGAGTCAGTCGCATGCGCACAAAATGGCGCTGCCCTCGGAAAACGAGCTCTCGGCCGAGTTCGGCGTTTCGCGCGTGACGGTGCGGCAGGCGCTGGATGAGCTGCATTTTAAGGGTCTGATCTACCGTGAGAAGGGGCGTGGTTCTTACGCCCGCTCCAATCGCATCGAGGGCGTGACCGGCTTCGGCAGTTTCACGGCCGAGGTGGAGGCCACCGGCGCGCTACCCTCCTCAATCCTGATCGGCTTCTCGAAAGTGGCGGCGCTGCCTGAGGCCATGATCAGGCATCTGGTGGACCCGCCAGATTCGGATGATGGTTTCCACAAGCTGTCGCGGATACGCTGCGTTGACGGACGGCCAGTTGCCTTCGAGGACAGCTATTTGCCCCCGGCGCTCTATCCCGGTCTCACCAAGGCGACCGTCGCCAAGGGCTCGCTCTATGCCGCCATGCGAGAGCATTGGGGGTTGAACCCTGCCTGGGCGGATGCGGCGCTGGAACCCAGTACGGCGGACACAGAGCTTTCCGGCTGCCTCGGGATGGCCATAGGCGCGCCAGTCGTGATTGCCTGGCGTGTGACATCGAGCGAGCAGGACCAGGTGCTGGAATATGTCCGTTCGGTCTACCGGGGCGACGGCTTTGCCCTGACGATCCGGCGGCACAAGATCGGCTGAGGGGTGAGAGCGATATGCGTGGATTGCCTGCGCTCGGGATCGATGTGGGCGGCAGCTCGGCCAAGATCGGCGTGGTGGCGCCGGACGGCTCGGTGCTCGGCCGATGCGAGGTCGCCAGCGATCCGCACCTCACTGGCGGCGCGTTGCTCGACACGTTTTTGACGGCTGCCGCGCGCCTCCAGGCCGAGGCCCATGCTCCGAATCTGGCCGGGATCGGCATTGGGCTGCCGGGGCAGATCGATCTGCAAAACGGCACCACACATGTCGGCAACGTGCCCGCGTTGAATGACTTTCCGATCGTCGAGCATGTCCGGGCACGGACAGGCCTGCACGCCAGGCTAGAGAACGACGCCACGTTGGCCGCGCTCGCCGAGCACCGGTTCGGCTCCGGGCGCGGCGCCACGCGGTTCATGACCGTGACGCTCGGCACCGGCATCGGCGTCGGCTTTATCGAGAACGGCGCGGCGGTGCACACCTCCAACGGTACGCTCGGCGACATCGGGCATGTCATCGTCGATCCAATGGGCGCACGGAGTTGCCGGCAGGGGTGCCATGGGTGTCTCGAATCCGTTGCGTCCAGTCTGGCCCTTGCGGAACGCTATGCCGAGTTGAGACGGTCCGCCCCCGGCGGCGCCCCATCACGGCTGGTCTCCCTGTTCGAAGCAGCCCGGGCTGGCGACACGGAGTGTCTACGGATCATCGACGAGGCCGCCCGCTTCCTGGCTGCGGGGATCGTGTCTTGGACGCACATCTTTGCGCCGGAGCGGATCGCCTTTGCCGGGGGCATGAGCAAGAGTGGCCCGATCCTGCTGGACCGGATCACCGCGGCGGTAAAGGGACTTGCGATTCCGAATTACCTGGCGAACCTTTCATTCGTGCTGGCCGAGCTTGGCACGGATGCGGGCCTGGTCGGGGCGGCGGTGCTCGCCTTTGAGACAGAGATCGGTCGGGATACAAGGAAGTTGGCGGCGACATGACAGTATCGTACCTCGACGAAATCATGGAACAGCCCGCACTGTTCGCGGCGCTGTCGCGAGGCCTGCCGGCCGGCGTTGCCGGGGACCTGGCTCAGGTGCAGCACGGCCTTGGCGCGGGCGCGTTCGACCGCATCCTGCTCACCGGTATGGGCAGTTCGCTTTACGGCGCCTACCCCGTATACCTGCGACTGGCACAATCGCAATCCATCCCCGTCCTGTTGCTCGACGCCTCCGAGCTGGTGCAGCAGGTGCCCGAGGTGATCAGCAGCCGCACACTGATGATCGCGATCTCGCAGTCGGGCGAAAGCGGCGAGATCGTCGAGCTGACGCGCGTTGCCGACAGGCGGCCCGCGACCGTAATCTCTGTCACCAATCTCTCGGGCAACACGCTGGCAAATTGGGCCGATATTCCGCTCACCTCGAATGCCGGACCAGAGTTGACGGTTTCGAGCAAGTCTCACACCGGAGGGTTGGCTTGCCTCCATCTCATGGCCGGCGCCCTGACAGGATCATTGCCGCAAGCGGGCAAGGATCTCGCGCGGGCGGCTGATGCCGCGGCGCAACTGCTCATGAGTTGGGAGCCTGCCGTGATGGGGGTCGTCGGTTTTCTCGATCCAAAGGCGCCGATTGTCTATGTCGGGCGCGGCAAGAGCCTCGCCTCGGCGCAGCTGGCCGGGCTGCTGACCAACGAGGCGGCAAAACTTCCGTCCACGGCGCTCTCGGGTGGCCAGTTCCGCCACGGGCCGATCGAACTGGTGCGCGCGGGTTTCCAGATGGTCATCTTCCTCGGCGACCGCAAGACGCGCGACATCGATACCGCGCTGATCGACAAGGTGTTGAGCCTCGGCGGCAAGGTGGTCGCGGTGGCCCCCACGGCTTCGGCGCCGCCCGAGCTCGGTACCCTGCGTATGCTGACTTACCCCGACGTCCCCATCCCGCTCAACCCGATCATGGAGGCTATGCTGGTGCAGCTGATCCAGATTCCGCTGGCGGCGGCGCGCGGCTTCACGGCCGGCGCGTTCCTGAACGCGACCAAGATTACCGGCGTGGTCTGAGCATGGCCACTTATGACTACGTCATCATAGGCGCGGGCTCGGCCGGTTGCGTGCTGGCCAATCGGCTCTCGGCGAACCCGGGCACCTCGGTCTGCCTGCTCGAGGCCGGGCCAGAAGCCAATCACATTACCATCCGCATGCCCGCGGCGCTGACCTTTCCGATCGAGAGCAAGACTTACAACTGGCGCTATGCCAGCGAACCGGAGCCGCAGCTGGGCGGCCG
>JANMVX010000164.1:0-16641 GCA_031393505.1 Hyphomicrobiaceae bacterium
GCCGAAGTCGCCAGCGTCGGCGGCTTCGTAAAACAATACTCCGTAGTCGTTGATCCGCAGCGGCTGAGGAGCTATGGCATCGGCCTCGACAAGGTGCGCGAGGCCATCCGCGACAGCAATATGGACGTTGGCGGACGAACGATAGAAATGTCCGAGACCGAGTTCGCGGTGCGCGGGCGCGGCCTGATCAAGGGCATTTCCGATCTTGAACTGATCGTGCTGAAAGCCAGCGGCGGCACGCCCGTTCTGTTGCGAGACGTCGCCCGCGTGGAACTCGCGCCCGACGAGCGGCGCGGCATCGCGGAACTCAATGGCGAGGGGGAAGTCGCCAGCGGCATCGCCGTGCAGCGCTTCGGGGCCAATGCGCTGACCGTGATCGAGAACGTCAAGGCGCGCCTCGCCGAGATCGCCAAGAGCCTGCCGAGCGGTACCGAAATCCTCACCGTCTACGACCGTTCCGACCTCATCAACCGCGCCATCGGCACTCTGAAACAGACGCTGCTGGAAGAGAGCCTCATCGTCGCGCTGGTCTGTATGGTGTTCCTGATGCATTTCCGCAGCGCGCTGGTGGCCATCCTGACCTTGCCGCTCGGCATCCTGATCGCCTACATCCTGATGTTTCTGTTGGGTCTGTCCTCCAACATTATGAGTCTCGGCGGCATCGCCATCGCCATCGGCGCCATGGTGGACGCGGCCATTGTCATGATCGAGAACGCGCATAAGCGGTTGGAGCATGCGCCGCCGGACAAGCCGCGCACGGAGGTTCTCATCGAGGCGGCGGTGGAAGTCGGTCCGGCGCTGTTCTTCTCGCTGCTGATTATCACTGTCTCGTTCCTGCCGATCTTCGCGCTGGAAGCCCAGGAGGGGCGGCTTTTCCACCCGCTCGCCTTTACCAAGTCGTTTTCCATGGCGGCGGCGGCCTTGTTGTCGGTGACGCTGGTGCCGGCCCTGATGATCCTGTTCGTGCGGGGACGGATTGTACCGGAGCAGAAGAACCCGCTGAACCGGTTGTTGATCTGGCTGTACCGGCCGATTATCAGCGGTGTGCTGAAAGCACGTTGGCTGACGATTGCACTCGCCATACTCGTTCTGGCCGCCAGCATTTGGCCTGCCACACAACTCGGCTCGGAATTCATGCCGACACTGAACGAGGGGACGCTGTTCTATATGCCGGTGACGCTTCCCGGCCTCTCCATCACCAAGGCCGCCGAACTGCTGCAAACACAAGACAAAATCATAAAATCCTTCCCCGAAGTGGCTTCGGTGTGGGGCAAGGCCGGGCGCGCGGGAACGGCGACCGATCCCGCCCCCACCGAAATGACCGAGACCATCATCAATCTTAAGCCAGAGGCCGAGTGGCGGCCCGGCATGACCACCGACAAGCTGGTGGCCGAAATGGACAAGTCCCTGCAGTTTCCGGGCGTTTCCAACGCCTGGACGCAGCCGATCAAGGCCCGCATCGACATGCTGGCGACCGGCATCCGCACGCCCGTGGGTGTAAAGGTGTTCGGGACGGACTTGAAGCAGATGGAAGACACGGCGCGCCAGATCGAGGCCGTGTTGCGCAAAGTGCCGGGCACGTCGAGCGCATTCGCCGAGCGCATCAATGGCGGCAACTATCTGGAGATCACGCCGGACCGCGCGCAACTCGCCCGCTACGGCCTGATGGTGGGTGACGTGCAGCGCGTCATCGCTTCGGCGCTGGGGGCCGAAACCATAACCACCACCGTCGAGGGGCGCGAGCGCTATGCTGTGAACCTGCGCTATCCGCGCGCCATCCGCAGCGACCCGCAGGCGATCGCGCACGAGGTGCAAGTGCCGATGGCCAATGGCGCCTCGATCCCGCTCGGCGAAGTGGCCAAGATCGAGCTAACGCAAGGCCCGTCATCGATCCGTACCGAGAATGCTCAGCTTGCGGCCTATATCTTCGTCGACGTGCGCGACCGCGACCTGGTGGGATATGTGGAGGACGCTAAGCGGGCAGTCGCCGAGGGCGTCAAGTTTCCGCAAGGGACCTACGTCACCTGGAGCGGCCAGTTCGAATTCTACGAGCGCGCCAAGCAACGGCTGACGCTCGTGGTGCCGCTGACGCTCGGGATCATCTTCCTGCTGCTCTATTTGAATTTCGGGCGGCTCGCCGAAACCTTGATCGTCATGCTCTCGCTGCCATTTTCATTGGTTGGCGGGCTTTGGTTGCTGTGGTGGCTCGGCTTCAATCTCTCCGTGGCCGTCGCCGTCGGGTTTATTGCGCTGGCGGGCGTGGCGGCGGAGACCGGGGTCATCATGCTGATCTATCTCGATGCGGCGCTCAAAGAACAACAGGCGATGGCGGTGCGCGAAGGCCGGCCGTTCACCGCCGCCGATCTCAGCGCCGCAATTATGGAAGGCGCCGTCAACCGCGTACGCCCCAAGATGATGACGGTGGTCGCCATCATGGCCGGGTTACTGCCGATCCTGTGGTCAACCGGTACGGGGTCGGAGGTGATGCAACGCATCGCGGTGCCGATGATCGGCGGCATGGTGTCGTCGACAGTGCTGACGCTGGTGGTAATTCCGGCGATCTATGCCATCATCAAGTCGGCCTCACTGATCCAGGCCGTCCCAAGCCGCATCGCCACGGAGCTGCAGCCCTCATGATCCCCCCCGGCACTGCCAAAGCCACCAAACTGATCGACAATGAGCGCGTTACGGTCTGGGAATGGCGCTTTCCCAAGACGGGCGACAACACCGGCTGGCACAAGCACGGGCATGATTACGTGGTCGTCCCGCTGCTGGATGGCGTGTTGACGATCGTCACCAAGGAGGGCGACAGCCTCGCGACCATGACGGCGGGAGCGCCCTATTTCCGCAGCGCAGGCGTCGAACACGACGTCATCAACGCCAATCCCGGCGCATACGCCTTTATCGAGATCGAGCTGAAACCTTAGCAGTGGGCTAGAAAAACCGCGTCGGCAGGAAGTACATCACCGCCACGGTCAGGATCAGAGCCAAGCTGAGCATTGGGCTGACATAGGCCAACGCGACTGCCGACACATAGAGCGCCAAGGCGGCATAGCCCTTGGTTTTGGCCGCGCGGGTCACCTCGGCCTCGCTCGGGTTGATCGCGGCTATTGCTCCGTGTAGCGCGTTCCAGGTCAGCGCCGGCAGCAGCATCACCAGCGAATAGAGAGCGGTCGGGAAGCGGGCAAATTCCGTCTCGCCGGCATAGGCGGTGGCGAACGGGATGAGCGAGAGGAAGAACAGCAGGAGCAAGTTCAGCCACAATATCTTGCTGTTGACGCGCGTCGCGCCATTGAAAAGTCCGTGGTGGTTCACCCAATAGATGCCGGCCTGCAGGAAGCTCAGGGCATAGATGGCGAACTTGGGCCATTCCTCGAACAAAGCCGCGGGTTCGGCCGAATGTGGGACTTTCAGCTCCAGCACCATGATAGTGATGATGATGGAGAACATGCCGTCGGAAAAGGCCAAGAGCCGGTCGGGGCCGATGCCGCTGACGTCACGATCCGTTTCGGCCATTGCCGCCTCCTGCTGTTGCCCAAACCTGTGTATCGAAGGCCGGAGCCGAAGGGAACATCAGCCGTTTGGCTAGGGCGCCCCGCTGGCGCGCCGGTCGGCAGCGCTTTGGCTCTAGCGTTGCGCCGGAGCCTTGCCTAGAACGGCCCAAGCCCAGATCAGGCCATCCTCAGGGAGCCCGCCCCATGCCAAAAATGTCCGCCTCCGAAGCCTTCGTCGAAACGCTGGCCGCCTACGGCGTCAAGGACGTGTTCGGCATTGTCGGCTCGGCCTACATGGACGCGCTGGACCTGTTCCCCACGGCGGGCATTCGCTTCATCCCGACCGTGCACGAGCAGGGCGCCGGCCACATGGCGGACGGTTATTCGCGCGTGTCCGGAAAACACGGCGTGTGCATCGCGCAGAACGGGCCGGGCATCACGAACTTTGTCACCTCGACGGCGGCGGCCTTCTGGGCCCATTCGCCTGTTGTGGTGATCACGCCGGAGACGGGCACGGCGGGTATGGGGCTCGGCGGTTTTCAGGAAACCGAGCAGCTGCCTATCTTCAGCAAAATCACCAAGTACCAGGCCCATGTCGCTAAGCATCCGCGCATGGCCGAGTTGTTGGCGCGCTGCTTTGACATGGCCATGAGCGAGCGCGGGCCGGCGCAGTTCAACATCCCGCGCGACAATTTCTATGGCGAGGCCGATTACGAGATCGCCAAGCCGCGTGTGATCCTGCGTGGACCGGGCGCGGACGAGAGCCTCGATGAGGCGGCCGATATCCTGGCCAAAGCAAAATTCCCGGTCATCGTGTCGGGCGGTGGCGTCATTATGTCGGGCGGTGTCGCGGAGTGCGTCGACCTCGCCGAGACGCTTCAGGCGGCGGTCGTGAACAGTTATCTGCACAATGACAGTTTCCCCTCGGATCATCCGCTGTGGTGCGGGCCGCTCGGCTACCAGGGTTCCAAGGCCGCGATGAAGCTGATCGCCCAGGCCGACGTGGTGCTGGCGCTGGGCACGCGGCTAGGGCCGTTCGGCACGCTGCCGCAGCATGGCATGGACTATTGGCCCAAGACCGCCAAGATCATTCAGGTTGACTCGGATCACCGCATGTTGGGGCTGGTGAAACAGATCAGCGTGGGGATCGTCGGCGACGCCAAGGAAGCCGCCAAGGCTCTGACCTACCGGCTGGCCAATCGCAAGCTGGAGGGCGCGGCCACCGCGGACAAGCGCAAGACGGAGATCAAGGCCCAGAAGGATGCCTGGGAGAAAGAGCTTACAGCGTGGACTGAGGAAACCGACGACTGGTCCAAGAGCGTGTCGAAGGGCTCGAAGTTGATGCACCCGCGCCAGATGCTCCGTGAGCTGGAGAAGGCGCTGCCGGGCAACGCCATGGTCTCCACCGACATCGGCAACATCTGCTCGGTGTCGAACTCCTATCTGCGCTTCAAGCAGCCCAATTCCATGTTCGCCGCCATGAGTTTCGGCAACTGCGGCTACGCCTTCCCCGCCATCATCGGCGCCAAGGTGGCCGCGCCCGACCGCCCGGCCGTGGCCTACGTGGGCGACGGCGCCTGGGGCATGAGCTTTGGCGAGATCCTGACCTGCGTGCGCGAAAAGATACCGACCACTGCGGTGGTGTTCCACAACAAGCAGTGGGGTGCAGAGAAGAAGAACCAGGTCGATTTCTATGCCAACCGATTCCTCGGCGTGAACCTGGAGAACCCCAGTTTCGCCGGCATCGCCAAGTCGATGGGCGCCGAGGGCGTGGTAATCGACAAGCTGAAAGACGTCGGCGAGGCGCTGAATGCTGCGTGCAAAGCGCAAAAGGACGGCAAGACGACGGTGATCGAAGTCTTGGTCACGCAGGAGCTTGGCGACCCCTTCCGCAGGGACGCGCTGAAGAAGCCGCATCGGCTGCTGGAGAAGTACAAGCATACCAACGTGGGATAAGACGCTGCGCACGGGACGAATGGCTTGAGAAGTGACGCGGATGCCAAAATTCACAACAACCGTGTTTCGTGACGACGACACCAACGGTACGGGGATTGAGGTTCCCGCGAAGATTGTCGAGATGCTCGGGAACGGTAAAAAACCGAAAGTGACAGTGACAATCAATGATTACACCTATCGCAGTACGGTGTTCGTCTATGGCGGAAAATTCTATCTGCCGCTCGCTGCCGAGCATCGCAAAATATTGAGCGTCGATGCCGGCGACGATGTCACCGTGACCCTTGAACGCGATGCCGCGCCGCGCGAGGTCGCGGTGCCGCAGGACCTGGCCGCAGCCCTGAAGACAGCCGGCGCCACCAAGCATTTCGGCTCGCTCGCCTACACCCACCGCAAAGAACATGTGCGGGCCATCGAGGAGGCCAAGGCGCCGGAAACGCGGGCCAGGCGGATCGCGAAGGCAGTCGACATGGTTCTATCGAAGCGGCCATAGTTGCGCCACCGCGACGCGAAGAAAGCAGCCGCATCGGCTTCGAAAGACGTATCAGCATACTGACGAGGGGTGATTTCTTGCGGATCGATGTAGGAGGGTCTGGCCATGAACCAGATTTCGCGCCGCTTCGAGAAGGTCATGAAAGTCATTGTGCTGCCAACTGTCATCCGTGATCAGCTGGGCTTGCCGGCTGACAGCGAGGTGCTGGTGACGGTGGAGCCGACCAAGCGTTCCGACCGCGATCAGCTTATCGAACTGATGGACGAAATTGGAGCCGAGGCCGAGGCCAACGGTCTGACGCCGGAAATCCTGGACGACATATTGAATGAGCGCTGAGGCCCTGTACGTGTTCGACACAAACACTTTGGTCTCAGCCATTTGCTTTCCTCGCTCATTCGGTCGCCGCGCGTTTGAATATGCACTGGTCAACGCAATCCTTGTCGCCTGCTTTGAGACGCTGGTAGAATTACTTGATGCTATTGCACGGTCGAAGTTTGTTCGATTTGCAAATCTTGCGAAGCGTATGGAGTTAGCTGCTATCTATGCCCGCTAGGCGACTGTGATTCCGATCACCGGTGTGCTAAGCGCGTGCCGCGACCCACTGACGACAAATTTCTCGAGCTGGCGGTCGCTGGCCAGTTGCAATTCATTGTAACGCGCGACCAGGAACTGCTGGTGCTGGATCCGTTTCAGGTCACTAGCATTCTGGACGCCGAACGCCTCGTTGCGCTGTTGGCGCCGCAGGACAAAGCGGGCTGAGCCTGGCGGCGCCAAGTCATCGACTTGGCGCAGGTCTGGCCATCAGTAGCTGCACGCTTGGAAGGGCTGCGAAGGCGATTTGGCCGGCGAGCCCCACATACGCGGCAGCGCCTTGGAAAGTCTCAAGATACTGCATAACCGTTTGCCCGAAGACGAACACCGCGAGGCACGCTTCGGCGACCATCAGCACTGCGAACGCCACGCCGCCCATGATCAGTCTCGCCGGCAGGCTGGCGGCAACGTCGAAGCGGCCGACGAGCCACAACGCGCCCATCCAAGAAACCGCGAGCAAGAACGGCAACTCGATGCTGACGGCCGCCATTTTGCCGATCGCGGGAACGAGTACCAAAGTGCGAAAAATGCCGAACGCAAAAGCGATGGGAAACACAATTGCGAAATAGGCCAGTCCAGCCCCGATCGACGATCCGGCGGTAGCGGGTGGGCCTCCCGATGCGTTTTGCATGCTGAGGTCCTTCGATTGCCAGTCCGACGCCTAGCCAACAATACCGTCGGAATGGCGAACGATGGCCGATCAGCCGCCAACAGAGCCGGCGGTGACTTCGGTCTTGTGGGCTGCGAAAGCCGCCAGGACTTCGCCCTTCTCGCGCGCCGGAACTTTTGCGAAGTCCAGGGTGCGCCCTAGTTCGGCCGCGACCTCATCGAACTCTGCCGGCGTGATCTGGAGGTTCCGATGCGCTTCCTCAAGTCCTAGCGGCGTCGTTCCCGGCTTGGTCGCCGTGTACTGAAAGGGACCACCAGACACGTTGCAAACCCACAGCGTGCGCATGAACTTGAGGCCGGGCAACCGTCCCAGATTGTTGGTGTGCCAATCCCGCAACTGCGGGTTCTTGGATGCCTGGCCAACGATGGGGTTCTTGACGACGGCGTCGCTGAAGTGATCCACCACCAAGGCGATGGCGAAGACGCCACCTAACCGCTCGTAGAGACTTTTGTCAGCCATGGTTTGCTTGTCCTCCGCGTTGCTGTTGTCCGCCCCTGCCAAAGTCACTTGGGCAGCGGTCAGCGCCACACCTGCGATCATGCTTCGTCGTGTGATGGAATTCCAAAACGCCTGTGTCATGACCAATAACCTTTTGCCAGCAGCGTGACATTGACCTAACGCGCCTCCGGCAAAAAAGTTCCTGGAAGTTTGGCGTTGTGTGCAAATGACGTCGGCCTCTAGGTCCGTCTTGGCCCAGGTCAGGCCGGATGATCGGGCCAGTTGAATGCCGGCGATAGCTTGTGCATATTGGTAGATAGACCAGCAACGTTTCGATGGGCTTTGCCATGAGCATCGACACCTACGACACCCTCGCCATGATCCGCCCCGGCGCCGAGGCGCGCTACTCGCTTGACTGGATGGAGCGCGTGGCGCGCGAGGTGGCGACCGGCGCCACCGTCAGCCGGCAGTTGAGCAAGCCATTGAAACAGGAAATGGTGGTGGTCGCGCGCCAAGGCGTCGAGCTGCAGATTTTTCTCAGCTCCGATCCGCACGTGCGCGAAGAAAGCGACGAGATCGCCCAAGAGGACGGCATCGGCTGCGCGGGGGCGACGCATCGGTTTGAGCTGCTCGGCACAGATATGGACCTTTTGCTTGAAAACGATCATCAGGCCCTCTGCGAACGCCTAAACGCCACGGGCGATTTCGTGCTGTACTCCGGCCAGAGCGGTCCCTACGACAACTGGTCCTGACGTCAGGCCCTCGCCTCATCTCGCCGCGTGCCCGTTCAAGGCCAGCGCTGCGCCGCCCTCGCGGAACTGCATCGCCGCCAGCCGCGCGTACAATCCGCCCGCGCGCGAGAGGGCCTCATGCGTCCCTTCCTCCACGATGCGGCCTGCCTCCATCACCAGAATGCGGTCGGCGCGCTGGATGGTGGCGAGACGGTGCGCGATCACCAGCGTGGTACGGCCCTGCATGGCGCCGGCCAGCCCCTTTTGCACCTCCGCCTCGCTTTCGGCGTCGAGCGCGCTGGTGGCTTCGTCCAGCAACAGGATTTTCGCGTTGCGCAGCACCGCGCGGGCGACGGCGATGCGCTGGCGCTGGCCGCCCGAGAGCGTCACGCCGCGTTCGCCAATCATCGTCGCGTAGCCCAACGGCAGCGCCTCTATAAACCCATCGGCGTTGGCGGTGCGGGCGGCGGCGGCGATGTCGACTGGCAGGGCGTCCGGCGTGCCATACGCGATGTTGGCCGCCACCGTATCGGCGAACATGGTCACGTCCTGCGGCACCAGCGCGAGGCGGCGGCGCACATCGGCCAAGTCCGCCTGGTTGACCGCCACACCATCGATCAGCACCGCGCCCAAAGTGGCGTCGTGGAAACGCAAGATGAGGTTGAACAACGTGCTCTTGCCCGCACCTGAGGGGCCAACGATGGCGATGGTTTCTCCGGGCGCGGCCTTGAAGGAGACTTTGTCGAGTGTCGCGGCGTCCGGGCGGGACGGATAGCGGAAACTGACGTCTTTGAACTCGACCCGGCCCTCGGCCGGTTGCGGCAACGCTCTTGGCGAGGCCGGCGAGGCGATCTCCGGCGTCAGCGCCATCAGCTCGGACAGCCGTCCCGCCGCGCCCGCCGCTTGTTGAATCTCTCCGTACACTTCTGACAGCTCGCCGAGCGCGCCGGCGGCGAACACCGCATACAGAACAAACTGCACCAGATTGCCGGCCGACACCTGCTGCGACAACACCTCGGTCGCGCCATACCACAACACGCCGACCACGGAGGAAAACACCAGGGACATGGCGATGGCGGTGAGCATGGCGCGCGCCCACAATCGCTTGCGGGCGGCCTCGAAGGCGGCCTCGATCAGGTCGCCAAAGCGTTTGCCCGCTGGCAGCTCGTTGGTGAAGGCCTGCAGGGTGCGGATGCCCATCAGACTCTCGCCGGCATGGGCGGCGGCGGTGGCCAGCGAATCCTGCGCCAGCTTGGTGAGTTTGCGCACGCCCCGCCCCGAGAACACCAAAGGCAGCACGATGAGCGGAATGGCGACCAGCACCAGCAGCGTCAGCTTGGTCGACGTGAGGAACATCATCACGAAGGCGGCGATCAGCATCAGGAGGTTGCGCAAGGTTTGCGAAATCGCTGTTGATACGGCACTGCGGATCTGCGCGGTGTCGGCGGTGAGGCGGCTGAGCAATTCGCCGGTCTGGGTTTTTTCGTAAAAGCCCTGTCCCAGCTTTAGGAGGTGGTTGAACACATCAGTCTGTACGTCGGCGACCACGCGCTCGCCTAGCCAGCTGACGCAGAAATAGCGCGCGGCGCTGGCAAGCGCGAGCAGCACGCCGACCCCGATCATGCTGAGAAAATACCGGTTCACGGACGCCGCATCGGCGCCGGCAAAGCCGCGATCGATGATGTTGCGCACGCCCACCGGAACCAGCACCATGCTGGACGAGGCGACGACGAGGGCGACCAGCGCCAGCAAGGCGATGCGCTTGTAGCGCAGCACGTAGGGCGCAAGCCAGAGGAGGGGAGCGAGATTGGATTTCATGGTTGGACTTGAGTAGAGGGGATCGGATGCAGCGGCCACGAAATTCGGCTATGCTGGCGCCATGATCACCGACGACCCTATCCTCATCAGGTTCCGCAAGGCGCTGGATGCGCTGTATGGCGACCGTATCGAACGCGTCGTGCTCTACGGCTCGCGCGCCCGCGGCGATGCGAGGGAGGACAGCGATTATGATATTGCGCTGTTTCTGAGGGGGGAGACGAACATGTTGGACGAGCACAAGCGGATCCATCCCATCGAATGGGCAATCTTTGAAGAGACAGGGGCCGATATCAGCACGTTTACATTCTCCGCCGATACTTGGAACAAGCGGACGCCTTTGATGCACGAGATCCGAAAGGACGGGCTGTCGTTATGATGCCCGAGACGACGGTCTACTTGGATGCTGCCGACCAGGATCTTGTCGAAGCACGTGGAAATTTGTCGCTGAAGTTCTCGCGGCAGGCCGCGCGGCTCGCGTACTATGCGCGGTTTCACGCCGCGCAAGCATTGATTTTCGAGCGCACAGGCAAGGTCGCCAAAACCCACAAAGGGGTGCACACATTGTTTCACAAGCTGTCGCGGGCCGAAGCAATAGTCCCTTTGGATTTGGCGGCTGAGTTGGTCGAAGCCTATCGCCACAAAGAGATTGCCGACTACGATTTCGGCACGTCCCCGACTATTACGTCGTCACAGGCTACGAATTCGATCGCCGCAGCCGAACGATTTGCGTCGGCAATTCGTCAAGCGCTTGCGGCGCCATAGCCTGCCCCCCCCTCACATCTGCGCCAGCGCATCCAGGCTTTCCGGCACCACCTGGCCGCCGTCGACCACGATAGTCTGGCCCGTAATGTAACCCGCCTCGCGGGTCGCCAGGAACAGCGCGGCGTTGCCGATATCTTCCACCGTGCCAAGCCGCTTCAACGGGATCGATACCGCCATGCTGGCCTCGTAGTCCGGCCCGAGCCCCGTCAGTCCCTCGGTCTTGATGTTGCCCGGCAAGACCGCGTTGACGGTGATGCCGTACTTGGCCAATTCCATGCAGGTGGTGCGCATAAAACCGAGTTGCCCGGCTTTGCTGGCGCCGTAGTGCGACCATCCGGGATTGGCGGTGATCGGCCCCGTGATCGACGACGTCAGCACGATCCGGCCCTCGCCAGAACGCTTCAGCGCCGGAATGCAGGCCTGCACCGACAGGAAGGTGCCCTTAAGGTTGGTGTCCATGGTGTGGTCCCAGTCCGCCTCGGACATATCCTCGAGCCGGGCTTGCGGGAAGATGCCGGCGTTGGCGCACAGCACATCGATTCCGCCATGCAGGCGCGCGGCGGCGTCGGCCATGGCCAGCATGTCGGCCTTTTTCGTGATGTCGGCGGCGAAGGCGGCAGCCGTCCCGCCCTTGGCGCGCAGGTCGGCGGCGGCGGCCTCGGCCTGGTCGGCGTGGCGGGCGACCACCAGCACCTTGGCACCGGCCCGCGCGAACACGGCGGCGATGCCCTTGCCGATGCCTTTGCTGGCGCCGGTTACGATGACGGATTTTCCGGCGAGGGAGGTGAACATGGGAGTGGGCTCCAAGGGGGCGTGGGTGATGCTGGAATTGAAGCATCCAGGCCGCAACGCCGCAAGTCGTGTCGTAGCGGTTGCGTCAGTTCACCCCCTCGGGGAATTCATCTGTGCAAAGGCCGTCTCGCGCTCCTCATAGCCTGACACGCGCCGTTGCTCGGAGGACTGGTAGCCGAATTCCGTCTCGCCGGCCTCAAGCTTGGCGAACGCGTGATCGGCAAATGCGTCCAAGTTGACACCGAAAGTATGCAGGCCCGGACCGCCAAGATCCGTGTTCACAGCCGGCGGGGCGATTTCGACCACGGCGATCTTTGTGTCGCGCAACTGATGGCGCAGGCTCTGCGTGAAGGAATGCAGCGCCGCCTTGGTCAGGCAATAGGTCGGCATCGCGGCGAGCGGCACGAAGGCCAGTCCTGACGTTACATTGATCACCGCCCCGTGCGGCGCTTTGGCCAGATGCGGCAGCAACAGCATGGTCAGATGCAGCGGCGCATCCAGATTGGTGGCGATCTCGGCGCGATGGGCGGACCAGTCTTGCGGTTGCAACAAAGGCGCGGGGCGCTGCTGGATGCCGGCATTGTTGAGCAGCACATTCAGTTGCGGGAACCGCGCGCGCGCCTCATCGGCAATCGCAATCCGCCCGGCTTCGGTCGCCACATCGCCTTGCAATGTCTCAAACGCCGGCGTCTCACGCTTTGCCGCGGCCAAAGCGTCGGCCCGTCGCCCGCACAGGATGACCGTATTGCCACGCGCCAGGAAGCGCTTGGCCAGCGCGAGGCCAATGCCGCTGCCGCCGCCCGTGACAAGAAGAGTGTTTCCGGATATCTGCATGTGGAGTGTCCTTGCGTTATTTCTGTGACGCTATAAGGCTTTGTGCTGTCGCCGCTCAATCCGGACGTTCAAATGGCCGCCTCGCGTTGGATCGCTGGTTTTGCTTGCCTTGCCCTCGCAGCCGCTGCCTCACCGTCGGATGGAGCGGAGGCGTTTCAGGAGCCTGTCCGCAAAGCGGGTTGCTGGCAACATACCGCCATCGAAGGCCTGTTTGGCAAGGCCGGCGACGGCGGCAGCACTTACGAATGCGTCGACGCGGCGTCCGAACAGGCGCGCCTGCAAAACGGCGCGCCGGCGAACTCCAGCGGCTGCACCCGCGCGCCGACCTCTGGCAGCGCGGCGCCGGTCGCCTGGGACATGATCTGCACCCGTGGCGCGGTCACCGACAGGACCCATTTCGAGGCGGCAGGCGACTTCCAGGCCGCCTATTCCACCACCATCATCAGCCGCGTCACGCGGCCGGGTGCGCCATCTCAGGTGTCTAAGGTGGTCAATGACTCCAAATGGATCTCGAGCGTTTGTCCCACGGGTCTGGCGCCCGGCACGCATCTGATCTTTGGCGGCGCGGCGTGTGCCGCCGACGGCTCGGGAAACTGAGCGCCTGCAGCCAAATTGGCTATCCTTGCGATATGGCGTTCTCGGGCACGACCTCGTGCATTTTGGTGAAATCGATCCGGGTGCGCCCCTGCTCGAGCGTGACCATGTCCTCATAGCGATGGTCCCAGGCGATATCGCCGTGCAGGTAGGTCATTCGCGCCTTCAATTCTTGCGTTGATTGCTCGTCATGGCCAGTCACCGTCAACAGAAGCAGCGAATCCTGGGCCGCCAAGCTTGCCGCATCCGCATTGGCGAGCGGGCTCTCCGCGTCGATTTTGTGAAAAATGGTCCAGCTCAGCGCAAAGATCGGGTTCTCGTTGCGCTCCAGGGTCAACTCGCGAAAGCGCCGGAAGCGCTGGCCTTCGTGCGTAAACTCGGTCACCAGCAGCCACAGCCGGGCGTTGGCGCCCGAAATGGTGTTGCCGCGTGCATTGGCAAGGCGGATCATCAGCGTGGGCGCGCCGTCCTGTTGGCCCACCACGACTTTTTGGGCGAACAGGAAACGCGCCTGCGGGCGAGAGAAGCGGGCGAAAATCAGCCCCGTCATGACCGCAATCAAGGTCATACCGACGAAAATTTCCGTCGTCGAAACAACGTGGGCGTAAAAGGTCTGCGGATGCATATCGCCGTAGCCGACGGTGGCGAGCGTTTCGACGCTGAAAAAGAAGAGATCGAGCAGGCTGCCCGGCGATGTATTGCTGACGGGACGGTCGCCAAGGCTGTAGAGACCGGCGAACAAAAGGTTCAGGGCCATAAACGTGCCGAGCGTGCCGGCGAAAAACATCCACCAGCTTGCCGTCATGGCGCGGTGGTAAAAATCCATCCAAGCCCGATCGCGCAGCCCTTCTGTGATGATATCGCGCCCTCCGAGGTTCACGCGTCGCGTGCGTACGCCAATCCACCGCTTGTTACTGGCCGCCATGCGCCTACCCCCTCGGTTCCTGCAGCGCCCAGTCGTAGCCTGCCGTCGCGCGGGACGTCAGCCCCTTGAAGGACCGGCGCGCCTAACCATCTGACCGGGTTTTCACTTTTTGTTCCCGCCGCGACGGAATCTAATCTTCACAGAACCGACATTGCCGGGTAGTATGGCCCTTGAGATAGGGTGATGGTGCGAATCACGCTGGGACGATCCGAAGCAACAACCTCAGGGTCAAGCTGACGTGACAGCCACAGCCGTTTTCAAATCCCCGGAAAGTTTTCCGGCGTTGGTGCTCAACGCTGATTTCCGGCCGCTGAGTTACTATCCGCTCTCCTTGTGGAGCTGGCAGGATACGGTGAAAGCCGTGTTCCTCGACCGCGTGAACATCGTCTCGGAATACGAGCGCGAGGTGAAAAGCACCAGCTTTTCCATGCGCTTGCCGAGCGTGGTGTCGCTGAAAAGCTACGTGCGCCCGGCCCGCTACCCGGCCTTCACCAGGTTCAACGTCTTCCTGCGCGACCGCTTCAGCTGCCAGTACTGCGGCCATCCAGGCGAGTTGACGTTCGACCACGTGGTGCCGCGCTCCAAGGGTGGCATGACGCGCTGGGACAACGTCGTCACCGCCTGCGCGCCCTGCAACTTGAAGAAGGGCGGGATGATGCCGCGCGAGGCGCGGATGCACCCATACCATGAGCCGCACCGGCCAACAGTGCACGAGCTGCACAGGAACGGGAGACTGTTCCCGCCGAACTACCTGCACCAGAGCTGGCTGGATTATCTCTATTGGGATACCGTGTTGGAGCCATAGGTTCAGGCGACGGGCTGAATCGCTCGTCGCAGCGCATCGAAGCAAGACGCGTCGATGGCCGTGCCCACCATATCTGACATGATCGCGAAGGCATTTACGACGGGCAAGGCAGGCCGGTAAGGCCGCTCGGCGGTGAGAGCGTCGAAGATGTCGGCGGTTGTGATGATGCGTGTTTCGAGCGCAATCCGGTCGCCTGTCAAGCCGCGCGGGTACCCCTTCCCATCAAGCCGTTCATGATGCGCACCGGCAATGGCGGCCAAATCGCCAAAGGCGGAAATCCTCGACAGGATCGTCTCGGTATGGGCCGCGTGCTGCTTCATCGCCTCCCATTCGAACGCATCGAGCTTGCCCGGCTTGTCGAGAATTGAGTTGCTGACGCCGAGTTTGCCGATGTCGTGCAACAGTGCGGCGCGCTTGAGCCAGCGCCGCTTTTCCGGTGAAAGTCCCAGTTCAGCTGCAATCAGATCGGCGAACAACGTCACCCGTTCGCTGTGACCGCTGGTGTATGGGCTCTTCGAGTCGATGACTTCGGCAAATGCCGCGGCGATATCGTCCAGATAATCTTCGTCGACCATGGAACTGGTCTGGGCTGGCCCAAGCGCAAAGATTTTCTGC
The DNA here is from genome assembly GCA_031393505.1 of Hyphomicrobiaceae bacterium. Lineage (GTDB taxonomy): Bacteria > Pseudomonadota > Alphaproteobacteria > Rhizobiales > Hyphomicrobiaceae > JANYHF01. The sequence continues at coordinate 15,516 of JANMVX010000164.1, forward strand.
GGCAATCCATCCAATGCCAGAGTTTCCCAGAATTCCGGCCGCGCGCTCACCCGATCAAAGGCCGCAACCAGTTCGGGATCGAACCAACTTCCAGAGCGATTTCGTACTTCAGCCTTGGCGGCGTCGGGCCCATTGGCGAACTGGAAGACATCCACTACCTGGGCTAGCAGCGCGATGCGTGAAAAGATCGGGATCGCCTTTCCGGCCAACCTCAGGGGTAGGCCAGTGCCGTCCCAATGCTCGTCGAGAGTCTGGATTCCGAGCGCGACCGCTTCGGAGAAGCGCATTTTGCGCGCGATGTCTGCGCCGCGAAAGCAGCGCGTTGCAACCAGTTCGGTTCCAATCTGCCCGCTCTGCAGGAACACATTGACAATGGTCCGGAAACGCTCGGCCAAGCCGGCTTTCAATCCAGAGTGGAACAACACGAAACGTATCGCTTGCGGCAGACCATCATCCAGGGTTTTGGCGTCTCGTTTGAAAACGAGATCGTCGGTGAGAAAGAGTTTGCAGATACGGGCTGCGTTACTGCTGCACCCCAAATCCTTGAGAAGCAGCGTGTAGTAGAGATCCCGAATGTCATGACTCTCGAGGCCAATCTCTTGGCCGATTTGGGTTCCAATCCAGCAGCTTCGGACGCAGTGACCTGCGGGCTGACCCTCGACCATGTCCAAGGCATAGCTGAGTGCTCCCAGCAGTTCAGCCAGTCTGATCCGAGAACTCGAGGGTCTGATCTGAGAGTTCGAAACGGTGGGAAAGCCGTCGTCAGCCATATCGTGGCGCCTGGGGAGCATACGGGCGGGAATGCCAACGGCCGGAGACGCGACTTCGCCCCGCTCGAACAGGCAATCACAGAGCTGTTAACTTTGAGTTGTTTGGCTTGGCACAATCAAAATCCGGCGCCTCGGAGCCGACGCGTGCCCAATCTATTTCAATTCGCCGCCGCATCTTGGGTGGGCGGCGTGACTGTGGCCGCTGTCGGCTTCAACGCCACCGGCGTCTTCACGGCTGGCTTGGCGTCCTTGGCGGCCTTAGCATCCTTGTTAGCCTTCCCCGCCGCGCGCTTCTCGGCCCGCTTCGCCGCCCGCTCCACCGCTTTTGCCTTGGCCGCATCATGCGCCACGCAGCT
>JANMVX010000200.1:0-8541 GCA_031393505.1 Hyphomicrobiaceae bacterium
CGGCTGGAAGTGCTCGACGCCGCAAAGACGGCCAACTTCACCGGCGCCGTGGTGGCCCGCCAGTCCGGTATGACGCTGACCGCCGAGCAGCTGGAAATCGGCTACACGGGCGGCGGCGGCGCCAATCCGCTGGCGGCCGCGACGTCCGGCGGCACGGCCCAAAACATCCGCTCGGCGACCGCGATCAAGAACGTGGTCATCGTCACCGCCGATGGCCGCAAGGCGACATCGGACAAGAGCATCTTCGATCAGCAAGCCAACAGCATGACGCTGTTGGGATCGGTGGTGTTGTCGCAAGCCGGCAGCGTTCTGCATGCCGACAAAGTCGTGGCCGATCTCTCCGCGCACCAGACCCATGTCACAGCCGCCAACCGCGTCACCGGCCATTTCGTTCCCGCCCCCAGGCCGGACAGAGCTGCGGCGCCCGCTGGCCTGGCGGCGTTGGGCTCCTCGGGCAGCGCCACCGACATCAGCGCCAACAGCCTTGAGCTGGCCGATGAAGGCGGCGAGGCGGTTTTTCAGGGCACGGTGCTGGTGAGCCAGAAGGGCAACCGCCTCAGCGGCGAGCGACTCGCCATCGACACCACCAAGCGCCGCATGACCATGTCGGGTCCGGGACGGGTCAGCGGCGTATTCGAGGGAACGGTCAGCGGCGCCAAGTCGGCCAAGGCGAGCAAATCAGACACCGGGTTCTCGACCGTGAGTTCCGGGGTAGGCGGACACTTTGCGGATCTCTCCGCCGACAGCGGACAGCCCACCAACATCGAGGCAGATAGCCTCACTGTCGAAGACGAAAAAGGCCAAGCGACATTCACGGGCAAAGTAATCGTCGTGCGCGGAGAAAACCGCATTTCGGCTGGCGTGCTGAACGTCTTCTACGCCGGTGGGGCGGCGGGGTCGGCGCTGCAGCGCATCACCGCCAAGGACCACGTCGTCATCCGCGCGCCGGACAATCAAACCGCGAGTGGCGACAATCTCCTGTATGAGCCCAGCAAAAACCAGCTGCTGATCACGGGCAACGTGACGGTTTCGCAAGGCGGCAACATCGTCAACGGCCAGAAACTGGTGGTCGACCTCGACACCGGCGAGAGCCATTTCGTCACCGCCGCCCCGCCGGACGGCGAGCCGCAGGCGCCCGGCGGGCCAAAACCCGGCCGGATATCCGTGATGATCACGCCCGAGGGCATCAAGCAGATCGGCGGGCCGGGGAGCGCTCCGGCGGCGCCGGTGAAGAAGGCCGCCAAACCCAAAACTGGCCTGATCGGCAGCGATGTTTGGGTGGCGCCGAATTAGCGATTTCCGGTGTCATCCTCGGGCTTGTCCCGAGGATCCATTTCGGCAAGCGCACCGAAGATGGTGGGGTGCTCCGCGCGTCGCCGCAACTCCGGATAGAGGTCGCTCCAATGCGGATTGTCGCGCTCGATCAGATTGATTTTCCAGTCGCGAAGCCAGTGCTTGAGTGTCTTTTCTCGCTGGATGGCGTCTTCGACAAACTGAAACTGTTCGTAGAAAACGAGCCGCAGCACCTTGTATCGCTTGGTAAATCCAGGGACTTTGCCTTCGCGGTGTTCATTGACCCGCCGCACCAGATCGTTTGTCATCCCGGTTTAGATCGTGCCGTAATGTCGGCTCGCGAGCATGTAAGCATAGTAGATGTGGTCGCGCTGCATCGTCCGTCTCCGCATTCGACTTGCGGAGTAAGCTGCACAATGGATCCTCGGGACAAACCCGAGGATGACACTCTACTGAATCCCTGGACCAAGGCCTACGACGCATGAGCAAACTGGGCGGCATGTTGGGACGGTTCACTAGCGGCGGGGCGAAACCGCCGGCGCCCGAACCTGAGGTCATTCACCCGACGCAGCGCGGTGGGGCGACGCAGCGCCGCCAGCCCCAGCCGCCTGCGGCCTCGCCGACCGAACTGGTTGCGCAGTATGCGGAGCAGCAGATCATCCAGTCCACCGGCCGGACCCAAGGGCGACCGTCGCAGCGCATCGCTCCGCCCACGGTGGAACGCCAGCCCGAGCCGGACTACTACGATCCCATGCCCGCTTCCGGAAAAGGCTGGCTCACCGCTATTTCCGTGAAGAAAGCCTTTGGCAAGCGCCAAGTCGTGCGCGGCGTCAGCCTTGCCGTGCGCCAGGGCGAGGCGGTCGGCCTGCTCGGCCCGAACGGCGCCGGCAAAACCACCTGTTTCTACATGGTCACGGGCCTGGTACCGGCCGACAGCGGCAGAATCCTGATCGATGGCAATGACGTCACCAAGCTGCCCATGTACCGCCGTGCGCGCCTGGGCATCGGCTACCTGCCGCAGGAGGCTTCCATCTTCCGCGGCCTGACGGTCGAGCAGAACATCATGGCCGTGCTGGAGCTGGTGGAGCCGAACAAGAAGAAGCGCAACGAACAGCTCGATGCTCTGCTGGATGAGTTCCGCATCACACGCCTGCGCAAGTCGCCCTCGATCGCGCTCTCCGGCGGCGAGCGCCGCCGTTGCGAAATCGCGCGCGCGCTGGCGAGTCGTCCCTCGTTCATCCTGCTCGACGAACCCTTCGCCGGCATCGACCCCATCGCCGTCGGCGACATCCAGGTACTGGTGCGCCATCTGACGGATCGCGGCATCGGCGTTCTGATCACGGATCACAATGTGCGCGAGACGCTGAGCCTGATCGACCGCGCTTACATCATCTACGACGGGCAGGTGCTGATGCAGGGCACCCCCGACGAGGTGATTGCGCATCCGGAAGTCAGGAAGCGCTACCTCGGCGATATGACATTGTAAGTGCAACTATTGTCCGGCCTCCGCCCCCGGCTCGAACACCATCACGCCTTCGCGACTGCTCGCCGCAAGCACCATGCCTGCCTCGGCCGCCAGCCGCACCGCCAAGGCCGTCGGCGCCGAGACGGAGGCCAGCAGCGGCACGCCCACCATGGCCGCCTTCTGCACCAGTTCCATGGAACAGCGCGACGACACCACGACAAAACCTTCCGTCAGCGCCCGTCCCGCCGTCAGCGCCGCCCCGATCAGCTTGTCGAGCGCGTTGTGGCGGCCGATGTCCTCGCGCACCATCAGGAGGGTGCCGTTCGCGTCCGCCAGCCCGGCGGCGTGGGTGGAGTGGTTTTCGCGGTTGATGATTTGGAGGCCGGGGAGAGCCGTGTACGCATTGAGCAGGCATTGGGCTTTGGGCACTGGGCGTCGTTGGACCGGCCTCGGCCGCGCCACGGCGGCATCCAAGGTTTGCGCGCCACAAATGCCGCAACCCGACCGCCCCGTCAGCACGCGCCGCCGCGTGTCGAGCGAGGCCTGCCGCTCCGGCGGGATGATGATGTTGATGAGGAACCCATCGAGGTTCTCCGCGATGCGGATGTCCTGGATGTCCGGGTAGGCCGCGATGCCCTCGGTGACGGTGAAGCCGGCCGCGAAATCGGCGAGGTCGGCCGGGGTCGCCATCATGACGGCGAAGAACGCGCCGTTGTAGAGCACGGCGGCCGGGGTTTCGGCGGCCAAGGTCCAGGTGTGGGCGGACGCCGCCTGCGGGACGGACGCCGTCGCGGACGGGTGCAGGCGGCCGGAATAGCGGTGGGAGGTGGGCATGGGCGGAGGGTATCGCAGAACCGTAGGGCGCAATAGGCATCTTCTGCCGTATTGCGCCGCCGCACCCCCCCACGCGCGGCCCAAAGCGAAATTTGTGATGTGTTCCCAGTCGGTCGCTGGTAGGGGCGGCTTGCGGCCGCCCTCTCACCCCTTGCGCCGCTGCACGAGGGCGGTCGCAAACCGCCCCTACCAACTGGCAGCGTGCCAACATGACATCCCCGTCACAAAATCGCATCCAGCCCTTTTTCGCCGCACCAGCGACAGCAGCTTCAGCGTCGCCCCGCGCGGCCGCTTTTCGCCGCGCTCAATCTTGCTGACGTAGTCGGTCGTAATGTTGAGCGCGCGCGCGAACACGGCCTGGCTGACGCCGGCCTTATCGCGCATGGCGACGATGTCGGCCGCCGTCAGGTCCTCAACCGGGGTGAGGCAATCGATGTCGAAGTTGCGCATGGTCCGCCGGTCGACCAGGCCGAGGCGGTGCATGCCGGAGAGGCCCTCGTGCACCGCTTCGGCGATGGGGGAGCGGAATTTGGACTTCGTGGTCATGGATCGACCTCGCGGAGTAGGTGTCGAAGCACACGTTTCAGCCACTCCGCCTTATTTGCGGGGCTATTATGTGTCCGTGCTGCGTAGGCCAGTCGCGTCAAGTCTTGAACGATTGCCGCTGCTCAGCTAGCCTGACAAATGTGACGCGTGGATTCGTGGGCTTTGGGTGCGTACTAGTCAAGTAGATTGAAATCAAAATGGACACCTCGGTGACGCTAAGTTGCTGAGTCTCGCGATGTCACTGTCAGACCGAGTTGCGTCATTGCAGCTATTTTTACGGGGCACCACATGTCGCTTCTACTAGATTTTCTGTCAAGAAATACCATAGATCAAGACAAACCACTGCCGCTTGTCCACACATGCGAGGCAATACTGCTTAAAAAAATTCTGAGGGAGAAGGCATTGCGCACAAGTAAGTGCAATGTCTTCAAAGGCGAAGATTTGCTGTATTTTTTTGTGGGGCGACCGGCTTATAAAAAAGAATCTGTCTTGGAGCCGCATTACTGGGAGCTACCCACGTGTGTAATTTGTGAGTACAACATTACAGGGGCAAAACGAATTTACCCGTTCGATACTGGAGCCTTCGCCAACGGCATGTACCCAAATTTCATTTCATTAGCGCAGATGACCGACTACGACATTTCCGCAGATCCGTCATCAGTAAACAAAATAATTGGCACTTTCTTCTCAGACAGACTGTCGTATTTTCGAACCAAAGTTCGACCAGAAGCGGAGTTTGTTGCCAAATATTCAATCGATGTGCTAGATGAAGAAATCAGGGCGCTCCATGCGTTGATAACCACTAGGATGCCAAATAGCCCCGATGATCGACGAGCGTCAATTGAAGTGTCTTTCGATAAATCGTTCGATTTGAGCAAGAGAAAAGTATTAGCCATCGTTGTTCCCGAGATATACCTTGAGAGTGACGAGATTATGCAATACATTGAAGTCGATTTGCAGGCGGAACCGATATCCTACCCTATAACTGGGCAAAATATGAATCATTACTACTCTTGTATTTACATGCTTGTTGAGCAGTTCTATCATAAAAAAGGATTGTTTCGTGTATAAACTCTCAGAAGCAGGATCTCTTCACGATGTAGCTACGGGGTTGCTAATTCCCCTGTACTCCAGATTAGATAGAAATGCTTTTTTTGTGCATATTGCAAATCGGAAAAACATAATAACTGAATTTGTTCCACACTATGATCTGGACGAGTTTGTGAGGCACGAGATCGAGCAGCCCTTCTCGGTAAGTACCGGGGAGCCCGCGCCGTTAGCGTTCCGAATTGATCGAAGAGTCATCGTTTGTAAGTCTTCGGATGAGCTAAGGCTCTGGCTTGATGTTAACAGAGCGGTGCTGGCTGATCACCCGCTTCTACGTTCTCAACTGAATCGAGTGTGTGGTATGACGCTGGGTGGACTATATCTTGATTGGGAAAAGGCATCGAAAACCGTATTCAAATTAGATAGTAACGCAAGAAACTGGATTTCGAACGAAACAGCGCTTTTTCAAAAGAATGACGCGATATGGGAGCTTGCTGAGTCAAAAGCTAAGCCGACGAGCAATAAATACGGGAAGACAGAATTAAAGTATTTAGAATTAGATCAAAGCGAATTGATGACGTATATTCTAAATCCAAGAAACTACGATGCAAATGGTTGGGACGAGGTGTGGCTCCATTGCGAGTCGCAATTTGGTTTTGATGATGTATTGTTTGATGCCGGATATACTTGGATTGGTTATACTTACGCAACGTATCATGAAGAAGTCTATCGGTATTATGTATTGCTATCAAGATTGATTCAGTATCAATATCTGAAGTTTGAGCGACATCAGCAATTCAAAGACTTCTTGGCCGAGGTGTTTTGTGAGGATTTACCAGAGGCCGTCGAAGCCGGGTTTCCTTTTCATTTTCACAAAATGGCTATTGAGCTTGCTCAGGACGACATGGGCATGGACTCTCAATTAGAATTTCTCGAAGCGAGTCTCTTCTTCTTCAACTCTCAAGAATACCCTAGACTGTTCTTTATTGATAGACTGCTTGCGTTGTTGGAGTCTGCGAAGAGAGATAGCTTCAGCAAAGAAATGAGAGAAATTATTGAGATATTAAAATCGCTCCGTAGTCAAGATGCTGTGCGAGGAGTGCGAATACAAAAACTATTGAAGAAATTTACTTTGGAATAGTTCATTTCATGCGGGTAGCGACCGGCCGCCGACGGCAGCAGGCCGCCTCCTCACAATCTCCGCCATCACTTCCGGCTCCAGCGCAATCGCGCGCAGATACGTTCGCGCCGCCCGGTCCGGCATGGTCTGGCGCTGCTCCCAATCGCGCACGCTCGCGACCGGCAAATCATACCGCTCGGCGAACGCCTCCTGCGTCAGCTTCAAGCGCCGCCGCAGCGACGGCAGATGCGGCATACGCACGGCCTTGGCGAGCTGCTCGGGCGTGCTTGGCGGGCAATCGGGGTCGGACAGGGCGGCGGCTTCGATGGCCGCGTCGTCGTAGGCCGGGTGAAAGTGGTAGGTTTGCGCATGGCGGGCGGTTCAAAACAACCGCAGTGTTTGGCTAAGAAAAAAGCCGCAACTTGCGTCGCGCCCTGTCCGGTGGGCATGCCGTCCGGGATCGAGAAGCATACCTATCGCATATTCGACGCGAAGTCGCATGTTTTGCGATCAACACTGCACCAATCCTTGCCCGGACGGCGCGGCTCAATCCCTTCTCCCATAGGGAGAAGGTGGCCAACGGCCGGATGAGGGGTACAGGACGCCGAGAGAGTCGCCAGTTGTTGCCTGCGTGCACGTACGATAGCCCTGTACCCCTCATCCGTCGCTTCGCGCCACCTTCTCCCTATGGGAGAAGGAAGACAACACCGCCCGCGCAGCCGCCAGGCGCGCAATCGGCACCCGGAACGGCGAGCAGCTGACGTAATCCAGCTCGGCCGCCTCGCAGAACGCGATGCTCCTCGGATCCGCGCCGTGCTCGCCGCAAATCCCCAGCTTCAGCTCCGGCCGCGTCTTCCGCCCCCGCTCGGCCGCGATGCGCACCAGCTCCCCCACCCCCGTCACATCCAGGCTCAGGAACGGGTCCGCCGTCACGATCCCCTTGTCGGCATAGGCCGCCAATATCGGCGCGGCGTCGTCGCGCGACAGGCCGAGCGTCGTTTGCGTCAAGTCGTTGGTGCCGAACGAGAAAAACTCGGCCGCGCCCGCAATCTCCCCCGCCGTCAGCGCCGCCCTCGGCAGCTCGATCATCGTCCCGACCTGATAGGCCACGGCCACGCCGCTCTCGGCCGTCACGCGCGCGGCCGTGCGGTCGATCACCTCGCGCAAAAACACCAGTTCGGCCGCGAAGCCCACCAGCGGCACCATGATTTCCGGCGTCACGGGTTTGCCAGTTTTTTCGCCCGCGGATATGGCGGCTTCGAAGATGGCGCGCGCCTGCATCTCGACGATCTCGGGATGCACGATGGCCAGCCGGCAGCCGCGCAGGCCGAGCATGGGGTTGATCTCGCTGAGGTCGCGGACACGTCGTGTCACCCGCGCGGGTTCCAAGCCGAGCGCCGTCGCGATTTCGGCGATTTCGCGCGGATCGTGCGGCAGGAACTCGTGCAAGGGCGGGTCGAGCAATCGGATGGTGACGGGCAGGCCGGCCATGATCTCGAACAGCTCGATGAAATCCAAGCGCTGCATCGGCAGCAGCTTGGCCAGCGCGGCGCGGCGGCCGGCTTCGTCGTCGGCCAGGATCATCTCGCGCATCACCAGCATGCGGCTGGCTTCGAAAAACATGTGCTCGGTGCGCGTCAGGCCGATGCCGGCGGCGCCGAACTGGCGGGCCTGGCGGGCCTCGCGCGGCGTATCGGCGTTGGCGCGCACTGTCATGCGCGCGGCGGCGTCGGCCCAGCTCAGGAGCTTGGCGAAATCGCCGGTGAGTTCGGGCTCGACCAGGGGGGCGCGGCCCTTGAAGATCTTGCCGCTGGAGCCGTCGAGGGTGACGATGTCGCCTTCGCGCATGGTGACCGTGGGCGTGATCAGCAGGCGGTTGACCTCGTCGATGCGCGTGCCCCGTAGCGCCGACACGAACGGCCGGCCCATGCCGCGCGCCACCATCTCGGCGTGACCGGTGAGGCCGCCCCGGGTCGTCAGCGTCGCCACCACGGCCTGCATGCCGCGCACGTCGGCGGGGGCCATTTCCTCGCGCACCAGGATGGCGTCGCGGCCTTGGGCGCGGGCGCGTTCGCCGGCTTCGGGGGTGAACACGAGTTCGCCGGTGGCCGCGCCCGGCGAGGAGGGCAGGCCGGTGGCGATCAGCTCGGCGCGATGCTCGGCGGCAGGGTCGATGGCGGGGTGCAGGAGGTGTTCCAGCTCGCGCGGATCTATGCGCAGGAGCGCGTCGCGCTTG
>JANMVX010000217.1:0-25614 GCA_031393505.1 Hyphomicrobiaceae bacterium
GCCGCCGTGCGGCAGCTCTCGATGGCGCTCATCACCTTCAACTGGCCAAGGCTGAGATGGCCGCGGTTGGCGTGACGCCAAGCAGGACCATGGTCGCGGAAGATATCCGCGACCTCCAGGGCAGGACGGGGCACGACGGTGTCGCGCTAAGCCGTTGGCCCATCCGGGTCGGGCCTGAGCAGTGTCAGCCGGTCGAGCGGGCTGGTGACGGTGCGCAACAGTTTGGTGGCGACCTGGGTGTAGCGTGCCGTGCTGTCCAACTTCGCGGGTCCGAGCAAGACCTGGATGACTCGGACATCCGTATGCTGCTCAAGCAGATGGGTGGCAAAACTGTGCCGCAAGGTATGCGGTGACACCCAGCGGCCAAGGCCGGCATCCTCGGCGGCTGCATGGCAGGCCCGGTTGAGCTGGCGCGTGGTGATCGGCATGAATGCGGGGCGTCCGGGAAACAGCCAGCCCTTCGAGCGGCTCTGCTGCCATCAGGTGCGCAGCAGTTTGAGCAGCTGCGGCGACAGCATGGCGTGGCGGTCCTTGCGGAGTCTCACCTTGATTGTCGCGCGGCAACGAAGTGCGGCAGCTCGTTCTGCTCGGCTCGGCTCGGCGGCGTAGTCCCCCACCCATTGGGCACAGTCGTAACGCGCTGATTGCGGCGTCACGCGCGCGGACTCGATTTCCGCTTACGGGATGTTCCTTCGGGGCCGATGGCCAATGGCGATGGAGTTCACCTCACTCACTTTACGCGGGCCGACAGCAGCGAGTCCCACTGTCCGCATCCTTTCGGCCCCGTTCGGAGAATATTGGGTGGACCGAAGTGTGGACCCGACATAAAAAACAATAAATTTATCAAATATTTCAACACGTATTAGCGGACCCGTCTCCGCCAGCTACCCCTATTTTTTTTAATTAAGACCTTTGCCGCCGCGGCGCGTGACAACGGCCGCCGCGTCAGATCCGAGCACAGGACGCGCGCAATGGCGGTGGGATCACACGACATGGGACGGCGCCAAGGCGCAGGCCCCTTCGCCGCGCTCGATCTGCAGGGTCGAGTGCGCGATGCCGAATGTATGCTCGATACCCTCGACAGCCTCGCTTAGGAATCGATCGTCGCATCCCGACGGCATGACAAGATGACAGGTGAGCGCCGTCTCTATGGTGCTCATCGGCCAGATGTGCAAATCGTGGATGGTGGCGACGCCCGGCAGGGCCTCGAGATGCTGGCGCACTTTCACCGGATCGATGCCGGATGGCACCGCGTCCATGGCCAGGTCGAGCGAGCCGCGCAACAATCCCCAGGTGCCCCAGACGATGATGGCGGATATGATCAGGCTGGCGACCGGATCGAGCCAATGCCAGCCCGTCAGCAGGATCGCCAGGCCCGTCGCCACGACGCCGGCCGCAACGACGGCGTCGGCGGCCATGTGGGCATAGGCCGCCTTGATGTTGATGTCGGCGTTGCGTCCCGCCATGAACATCCAGGCGGTAAAGCCGTTGATAGCGATGCCGATGGCGGCGACGATCATCACGGTCGTTCCCGTCACTTGCACTGGCGAGCCGATGCGCTGGATCGCCTCCCAGGCGATGGCGCCGGTGGCCACCAGCAACAGGATGGCGTTGCCGAGCGCGGCCAGGATAGTCGACGAGCGATAGCCATAGGTGAAGCGGGCGGTGGGCGGATGTTTCACCAACGCGCTGGCGCCCCACGCCATCAGTAGGCCGAACACATCGCCGAGATTGTGGCCGGCATCGGCAAGCAGTGCGACCGAGTTGGCCTGGAACCCGTAGATGGCTTCCAGGACAACGAAGCCAGCATTGAGCGTGGCGCCGATGGCGAAGGCGCGGCCGAAATCGGCGGGTGCGTGGGCATGCGCGCGTTCTGAGTGCGACGCATGATCGTGATCGGCATGATTGTGGTGGTCGTGACTTGCCATCGATTTGGCTCGTGTCCGCGTTGGTTGGCTTCTTGAAGAAACATTCTGGGCAGCCTGATTGTCGCCTATGTGCCCTCGCTCAACGGTCGACACATCTCTTTGAAAATGCTCGGCGCCATGTCCACCCTGCCGTCCATTGCCAAATGCGTGGTGCGCTGAAACTTCAGGCCGGAAATCTTGGCGCTGTCGTCCATCGCCAACATGCTGGTCTTTCTGGCGATCATTTTCCGGTGCTTCTGCTTGCGCGCGCCAACTACCGGAGCGTCACGTCATTCAAGGTCTCAAGCATATCGAGCAGCTTTTTGAGCTCCGTCGCACCGATTTTTTCCTCAAGCAGAACGTGCACGGCCGAAACTTCTGGAAAAACGCGTTCGATGAAGGCTTCGCCCGCGGCCGTAATTTCCAGTATCACGCGGCGTCCGTCACCGGCGTCCTTACGCCGTTTGATCCATGTGCGCTGTTCCAGATTTTTCAGGATCCGAGTCAGGCTTGGCGCGAGAATAGAGGCTCGCACCGTGACTTCGGTGGCATCGAGCCGGCCCGCCTCCGCCACCACGCGCAAGACGCGCCACTGCTGTTCCGTGACGTCATAACGCGCCAGCAAGGGCCGGAACACCTCCATGAGGGTTTCGCGGGCGCGCAGCAGCGCCATTGGCAGCGACCGGCGCGTGGCGTAGGCCTGGAAGGTGTCTTTCATGGCGGCTCTGACGTGCTCTGGAACGGGGCCGAAGTCTGATGGGCCATCAAACTTGACTTCCGATTCCGGTATACTTAACACGTTAATTACCACGTCGCGGAGCAACGGCAAATGCCGCATTTGCGTATCGAATATTCCCAAAACCTGAAAGACCGGCTGGACGCGCAGGCGTTCTGCGACGCGATGCACACGGCGATGCTGGCGACGGGGTTGTTCGAAGTGGGCGCCATTCGCGTGCGAGCCTATTGCGCGGACGCTTACGCCGTGGGCGATCTGCTGCCGCAGAACGGCTTTGTCGATATGACGCTGCTGGTCGCCGAGGGGCGCGGGGCGGAGGCGCTGAAAAGAGCCGGCGACGACATTTTTGCGGTTGCAAAGGCCCATCTCGCCGCCTTTTCGGCCACCCCGCATTTCGCGCTGGGGTTCCGGATCGAGATCATCGACGGCGCGCTGAACTGGAAGCACAACACTTTACATGCGCGATTGCGCCGAGTTTGAGGCGTATACCGCATGTCCACGCTCGACGACAATATCAGTAAAGCCAATGCCCATTTGGCCCGTCTCTGCGCCGGCGAGGTCAAGCACCAGATCGGCGGCGAGTCTGTTCCGTCGGCGGATGGTTCGACGTTTGAAACGATTTCGCCTATTGACCTAAAACCGCTGGCGCGTGTCTCGCACGGTAAGGCCCCCGATATCGACCGCGCGGCCAAGGCGGCCAAGGCGGCGTTTCCGGCCTGGGCGGCGATGGCTGGCGACACGCGGAAAACGCTGCTGCACAACATCGCCGACGCTATTGAGGCGCGTGCGGAGGAAATTGCCTTCGTCGAGTGCATGGACACCGGCCAGGCGCTGAAGTTCATGGCCAAGGCGGCCTTGCGCGGGGCGGAAAATTTCCGCTTTTTCGCCGACCGGGCGCCGCAAGCGCGCGATGGCCAGGCGTTGCACGCCCCCGGACAGGTCAACATCACGTCACGCGTTCCGATCGGGCCGGTGGGCGTCATCACGCCCTGGAACACGCCGTTCATGCTCTCGACCTGGAAGATTGCGCCCGCGCTGGCGGCAGGTTGCACGGTCGTCCACAAGCCGGCGGAACTCTCGCCGCTCAGCGCGCGGCTGCTGGTGGAGATCGCCGAGAGCGCCGGCCTGCCCAAGGGTGTATGGAATCTGGTCAACGGGTTTGGCGAGGACGCCGGTCGGGCGCTGACGGAGCATCCCGACATCAAGGCCATCGGCTTTGTGGGCGAAAGCCGCACCGGCAGCATGATCATGCGTCAGGGGGCGGATACCTTGAAGCGCGTGCACTTCGAACTCGGCGGCAAGAACCCCGTCGTGGTGTTCGCCGACGCCGATCTTGAGCGCGCGGCCGATGCTGCCGTTTTCATGATCTATTCGCTCAACGGCGAGCGCTGCACGTCGTCCTCGCGCCTGCTGGTGGAGGCGTCGATCCACGACGCATTCACGGCCATGGTCGCGGAAAAGGCCAAGCGGATAAAGGTCGGTCATCCGCTTGATCCGCAGACGGTCATTGGTCCGTTGATCCATCCCCTGCACGAAAAAAAGGTTCTCGACTATATCGCCATCGGCAAAAGCGAAGGCGCGACTCTGGCGGCGGGGGGCGGAAAAGTCGAGGGGCCGGGCGGCGGCTGCTACGTCGCGCCGACGCTCTTTACACACGCAAACAACAAAATGCGCATCGCACAGGAAGAGATCTTTGGGCCGGTGCTAACGGCCATCCCGTTCGGCGATGAGGCCGAAGCGCTCGCCCTCGCCAATACCACCGCTTACGGACTTGCCGCCTACGTCTGGACCTCCGATGTCACGCGCGCGTTCCGCTTCAGTGGCGAGGTCGAGGCCGGTATGGTCTGGGTGAATTCCGAGAATGTCCGTCATCTGCCGACCCCCTTCGGCGGCGTGAAGACGTCCGGTATCGGGCGCGATGGCGGCGACTGGTCGTTCGAATTCTACATGGAGACCAAGAACGTCTCCTTCGCCACCACGCGGCGCGCCATACAGAAACTTGGGGGCTGACAGGTGCCTGTTCCAAAGCCAAATCTTTACCCTGATTTCAACATCGTCCGCCACAGCCACGTCGACTATGTGGTGACCGATCTCGCCAAGTCGCGCGCATTCTGGGCCGATATGTTCGGACTGCAGGTGACCGGCGAGGACGCGAAACAGGTCTATCTGCGCGCCATGGAAGAGCGCGGGCACCATTCCATCATTCTGACCAAGGGCGACACGCCGACGGTGCGCGTGCTCGGCTTCAAGGTCTATTCCGAGGCCGACTTGGACAAGGCGAAAACCTGGTTCGAGGCGCGCGGCCGCAAGACCGAATGGGTTGCGCGCGCGCATCAGGGGCGCACACTGCTCACCAGTGATCCGTATGGCGTGCCGTTGGAATTCTTCGCCACAATGGAAACGCTGCCGAGCCTGCATCAGGCGTACGGGCTCTATCGCGGCTGCAAACCCCTGCGCATCGACCACGTCAATCTGTTCTCACAGGACGTGGACGGATCGGTTGCCTTCTACAACGACATGGGGTTTCGGCTGACCGAATACACCGAAGACGAGGCGTCCAAGAAACTCTGGGCCGGCTGGATGGCGGGCAAGGGCACCGTGCATGACATCGCCTTCACCAACGGCGTCGGCCCCCGTCTGCATCATGTCGCCTTTTTCGTGCCCACGCCCATGAGCGTGATCGATTTCATGGACATCATCTCGACCACGGGGCATCTCAAAGCCATCGAGCGCGGGCCGGGCCGGCATGGCATCGCGAACGCGTTCTTTCTCTACATTCTCGATCCCGACGGCCACCGCATCGAACTCTATTGTTCCGATTACCAGACCGTCGATCCCGACCACCAGCCGATCAAATGGGATCTCAAGAATCCGCAGCGCCAGACGCTGTGGGGAGCGCCGGCGCCAAAATCCTGGTTTGAGCAGGGGGCGCTGTTCGAGGGTGTGACGACCTCCGAGCCCAAACTCAAAGCCCAACCGATTGTCGCGCCATGAGCCGATTCGTCAGTTATCGTCATAAAGGCCAAGCAGGTTACGGTATCGTCAAGGGCGCGGGGCTTGTTTTACTGTCCGCCCGGCATGGCAACCAATGCTCAACGTTGCGCGAGGCCATCGCGGCCGGCGGTTTGAAAAAAATGTCCGATGAGGCCGGCGCGCTCGCCGCCGATCTTCCGCTTGCTGACGTAACCTTCGACATCCCTATCCCCGCTCCCGAAAAAATCATCTGCGTCGGGGTGAACTACCCCGACAGGAATGAGGAGTATAAGGACGGGCAAGCGGCGCAGACCAATCCATCACTGTTCGTCCGCTTCCCACGCTCGTTCGTTGGCCAGGGCGCGGCGCTGACACGGCCGCGCGCCTCCTCGCAGTTCGACTATGAGGGCGAAGTGGTCCTCATCATCGGCAAAGCGGGGCGGCACATCGCCGAGCGGGACGCCCTCGGCCATATCGCAGGCCTCAGCCTCGCCAACGACGGTTCATTGCGGGATTGGGTCAAGCACGCAAAATTCAACGTCACGCAGGGCAAGAATTTCGATGGTTCCGGCTCGATCGGCCCCTGGCTGGTTCCGTTCACGGACGAAGCGCAGGTCGCCGACATCCGCCTGACAACAAAGGTGAACGGCGAGCTGCGTCAGGACGATCGCACCTCGCGCATGATCTTTAGCGTGCGGAAGATCATCAACTACATTTCCACCTTCACCACGCTCACGCCGGGCGACATCATCCTGACCGGCACGCCGACCGGGGCGGGCGCGCGCATGACGCCGCCGCGCTGGCTGGTTCCTGACGACACCATCGAGATTGAGGCCGAGGGCCTTGGCATTTTGCGCAATGGAGTGATTGATGAAGCCTGACGACATTGCCGACGCGGCCATGCGGTTGGACGAAGCCGATATCGCCCGCAAGCAGATCGGCCTGATCAGCCTGCACTATCCCGGCATGACCATGGACGACGCCTATGCCGTCCAGGCGGCGCTCATCGCGCGCCAGGTTGCGCGCGGCCGCGTGGTCAAGGGTTGGAAAATCGGCCTGACATCGCGCGCCATGCAGCTGAACCTAAACATCGATACGCCGGATTCGGGCGTTCTGTTCCAGGATATGTTCTATACGGACGGCGCCACCATCCCCGCTGACCGTTACATCCAGCCGCGCGTGGAATCTGAGATCGCCTTCGTGATGAAGGCGCCCCTCGCGGGCGGCAAGACCACCGCCGCCGATGTGCGCGCCGCGACCGATTTTGTCGCGCCCTCGCTGGAGATCGTCGACACCCGCATCCTGCGCGTCGACCCCGAAACGAAAAAGACGCGCGGCCTGTTCGATACCATCTCGGACAACGCCGCCAACGCCGGCATCGTGATGGGCAAGCAGCGCCACAAGCTCGCCGACATGGACCTGCGTTGGGTGGGCGCCATCGTCAAACGCGATGGCGCTGTGGAAGAAACCGGCCTCGGCGCGGGCGTTCTCGACGATCCCGCGCTCAGCATCGCCTGGCTCGCCAACCGCCTGGCGCACTACGGCGAGGGCATCCGGGCCGGCGATGTCGTGCTGTCGGGCTCCTTCATCCGCCCGCTTGAGACGACGCACGGCTGCCTGATCGAAGCCGATTTCGGGCCGTTCGGGAGCGTCACGTGCCGGTTTGCCTGACACCAGGCAACTCAAATTTCGACGAATCACGCCCTCGGCAATTGACGCCCGGCATGCTCTTATGCCGGGCCATTCAACCAGCATTGGACGCTCCCCGCATGACCTCGCTCCCCGCCTCCGTCGCCGACACCCGTAAAATGCTGCTCGGCGGCGGCTATGTCACCGACGAGGCGCTGGCCACCTCGGTCTTCCTGTCGCTCAAGTTGCAGCGACCGCTGTTTTTGGAAGGCGAGCCGGGCACCGGTAAGACCGAGATCGCCAAGGTGCTGGCCGAAACGCTTGGGCGGCCCCTGGTGCGGCTGCAATGCTACGAAGGTCTCGACATCTCATCGGCCGTGTACGAATGGAACTATGGGCGGCAGCTGCTGCACATCCGCGCGGCGGAATCGGTGGCCCAATCCACGGGAAGCGCCAAGGACGTGAAGGCCATCGAGCGCGACGTGTTTTCGGCCGATTACCTACTGAAGCGCCCATTGCTGCAAGCGCTGGAACTCAGCAAGGAGGGAAAGGCGCCGGTCCTCCTGATCGACGAACTTGATCGCGCCGACGAGCCGTTCGAGGCCTTTTTGCTGGAGCTGCTCAGCGACTATCAGGTCACGATCCCGGAGCTGGGCACGATCAAAGCGGAACAACCGCCGGTCACCATCCTGACCTCCAACCGTACGCGCGAAGTGCACGATGCGGTTCGTCGGCGCTGTTTCTATCACTGGGTGGACTTCCCCAACCTGGAACGCGAGCGGGCCATCCTGAAGCTGAAAGTGCCGCAAGCCGGGCCGGAGCTGACGCGCCAGCTGGTGGCCTTCGTGCAAGGCATCCGCCAGATGGACCTCTATAAGAACCCGGGCATCGCCGAAACCATCAACTGGGCCCAGGCGCTAACGACGCTGAATGTTGTGGCGCTCGATCCGGTCAGCGTCGATTCAACGCTCGGCACGCTGCTGAAGTATCAGGACGACATCTCGCGCATCCGCGGCAGCGAGGCGGCGGCGCTGCTGGAGAAAGTGAAGAGCGAAGCGCGAGTGGCGGCGATGGAGGCCGGCGCGGTGTGAGAAGACCTTACAATAACGGAGGAACTTCACCACATATGATGCGACGGGGGCATGCCATGTCGTACGATGGAGGACCCGATGCGTGGGCTTTTGATAGTTGCAGGCCTGCTGCTGTCCATGCTGACGCCGGCAACCGTGGAGGCGGCTCAACGGCCGGGTAAAGCCGCCGTCGGCATAGCGCCCAGGCTATGGAACAACGACGCGTTCCGGCTGCAGTTGCAGTACTACCGCCTACAGCAACAGCAAACCCAGCAGAACCTGCAGCTGCAACAGCAGCTCGGGGCGGCGCTGTCCGATCTGCGGCAGCAGAACCATTTGCAGCAAGAGCTGAACCGGCTGGATCTGGAACGGGCGCAGCGCGACTGGCAATTGCTGCAAAACCGGCAATGGCCGGACTGGTACGGCCGCCCGCATTACGGGTTGCGTCTGCACGGACAGGGCGCGCCGCTCATTCGTTGACATCGCACTGGCAACCGAAAGCTTGCTCACCTATGGCAGGGATGCGAAAAGCGAGCGGTTGTCCTGAAACCCGTGAGCATCCCAATGGCCAAACGCGAAAAACCCGACGATGCCCGCCCTAAGGCGCGGCTGCCCAAGGGCATGCGCGATGTGCCATCAGCCGAGGTGCGCGGGCTGGAGCGGATGCTTGGAAAGATCCGCGGCGTCTATGAGTTGTATGGCTTCGAGCCGCTGGCCACCTCGGCCATCGAGTTCACCGAGGCCTTGGGAAAGTTCCTGCCCGATCAGGACCGCCCGAACGCCGGCGTGTTCTCGTTCCAGGACGAGGACGGCGAGTGGATGAGCCTGCGCTACGACCTGACGGCGCCGCTCGCGCGCTTCGTGGCGGAAAATTACGACGCTCTGCCAAAACCCTATCGTCGCTATCAGACCGGCAGCGTGTGGCGCAACGAGAAGCCGGGGCCGGGGCGGTTCCGCGAATTCGTGCAGTTCGATTGCGATACGGTTGGAACGGACAATGTAGCGGCTGATGCCGAGATCTGCATGATGGCGGCCGATGCGCTGGAAGCGATCGGGGTTGAGCGCGGGCAATACCGCATGCGGATCAACAACCGCAAGGTGCTGGATGGCGTGTTGGAGACGGCGGGGATCGATCCCCTTTCGGACGCCAACACCAAGCAGCGGCTGACCGTGCTGAGGGCCATCGACAAGCTGGACAAATTCGGGCCCGCGGGCGTGGAATTGCTGTTGGGCAAGGGGCGCAAGGATGAGTCCGGCGCCTTTACCGACGGCGCGGGACTCGGCGCTGCATCGATCAAGATCCTCCTCGACTATGTCACTGCGCCGGCCGGGGAACGGGGCGCAACCCTGGCCGCCATCGGCAAACTCATCGCCGGCAGCGAGCGCGGACGCCAGGGCGCCGAGGAGTTGGCGGGCATCGACCGCATGCTGACGTCAGCCGGCTATGGGGCGGCTCGCATCACCATCGACCCCTCGGTCGTCCGCGGCCTGGAATATTACACCGGCCCGGTTTTTGAGGCCGAACTTACCTTCGAGACCAAAAACGAAGAGGGTGAGACCGCCCGCTTCGGTTCGGTCGGCGGCGGCGGACGCTATGACGGGCTCGTGGCCCGCTTCGTGGGCACGCCTGTGCCCGCAACCGGTTTCTCGATCGGCGTTTCGCGACTCTATTCGGCGTTGAAGGCGCTCGGCAAGACTGGCGCCGAGGCTGCACGTGGCCCCGTATTGGTGCTGGTCATGGATAAGACTGATCTTGGCACGTATCAAGCCTTGGCCAGCAAACTCCGCCAGGCCGGCATCGCCGCCGAGATGTATGTCGGCACATCCGGCATGAAGCCGCAAATGAAGTATGCGGACAAGCGCGGCAGCCCCTGCGTCATCATCCAGGGCGGCGACGAAAAGGCCAAAGGCGAGGTCACGATCAAGGACCTGGTGGCCGGCGCCAAGGCCGCCGAAGCCATCACGGACCGCGCCGCCTGGACCGAGGGCCGTCCGGCGCAGGTCAGCGTGCCGGAAGGCGATATGGTCAAGGCCGTGCAGGAGATCTTGGCGCGGCAGGGGGCTTGAGGCTTACCACAAGACAGGTGCGCCCAGGCTTGCGATGTTGCGATCCGATGATACCAAAGTAAGTCCCTCAAGCGTTGCTTGAGTAGCAGCCTCACTCGTCGTCACCGTACCAGTCGCGAAGTTCTTCTTCCGACATCGGCTCCATCAGACGCGCCGGCACCTGCATCTTGCCTGCAAGTCGGCCCGGAACACGCGGCTTATCCAGCGGCACGAAAGGCGGCGGCGTATCCGTGACGCGCTTGGCCGCAACATTGGGCGCCGCCTCGACTGGGATCAGTTTCAGCGTCACGCCGTTGACCTTGCCGATGCGCACGTCCTCGCCGCGAGCGGCGCGCGCCATCAGATCGTCAAACTGTTCTTTGGCCTCGAGTGGCGTGTACTGTTCCATCGGCAGTCTCCTTGACGCCGACCATAACATGCAAACGCCCGTGGCGGAACGCCCCTACCAGCGCGCCCGCCCCAGCACCAAAACCCCGCCAATCACCAGCGCCATGCCGGCGACGTGCCAAAGCGTCAGCGGTTCGCCCAGCAGCCAGACCGCCAGCAGCGTGGTCATCAACGGCCCGGCCCCGCCCGTGACGCTGGCAGAACTGGGACCGATGCGGGCGATCGCTTCGGACATCAGGAACGAGGGCACCACCGTCGCGCCGATGGCCATGGCCACCGCCAACCAGAAGGCCGGCCAGGGCACAGACAAATCCGCCCACGGATGGGTGACGGCGAACTGGCCGACCAGCAGGGCGCAACCTGAGAGCATTGAGATTGAGGTAAACAGCGGCGCGCCCATGCGGGCGATCGGGCGCTTGGACAACAGGACGTAGAGCGCATAGGTGACCGAACAGGTCAGCACCAGCACCGTGCCGGTCACCACCTGGGGGCCGAAACTGTTGAGGTCCTTGACGAACACCACGGCCAGCCCCGCGTAGGTCAGGGCCAGCGCCACCAGCAGCGCGGGCGTAATCCGTTCGCGGAAGAACAGCCACCCCAGCACGGCGACCAGCGTCGGATAGGTGAACAGCAGCAGCCGCTCGAAGCTGGCCGTGATCATCTTCAGGCCGAGAAAATCCAGGTAGGGCGACAGGTAATAGCCGAGCACGCCGCCGAGCAGGGTGAGGCCGACAAGAGGCAGGCCGAGATCCGTCGCCTCGCCCCGGTTGAGGCGGCGGCGAAAGGTATAAGCAGCGAAGGCGGCGTAGAACGGCAATGACAACAGCATACGGAGCGCCAATTGCGTCTCGACATCGACACCTTGGGCCAGCAGCAGCTTCACCAGCAGCGGCTTCCAGGAGTAGAGAAACGCGCCCGCCAGCGCCAACAGGATGCCGGTCTGCGGCAACCAGGCTTGACGTGCAGATACGGACGACGTTTGGGTAGCAGGTGTAAAATCGGTCATGGCATGGGCCGTAGCACGCGCCGCCCATAGGGGTCGATGCGTCGCAAGGATCGCCAAGGACCGTAGGGCGCAATAGGCCACTTCGCCGTATTGCGCCGCCAGGCTCAACATGGTCGCAATCACCAGCTATCGCCCCCTGCGGCGCAACACGGCGCAACACGGCGCGAAGAAAGTGCGCCTATTGCGCCCTACGAACGCGGATGCGCCTTGTCGTACACTTCGATCAGCCGCGCGCGGTCCACCTCGGTATAGACTTGCGTGGTCGACAGGCTGGCGTGGCCCAGCAGTTCCTGGATCTGACGCAGGTCCGCCCCCGATCCCAACAGGTGCGTCGCGAACGAATGCCGCAGCGCATGGGGCGTGGCCGTATCGGGCAGGCCAAACGTGTCGCGCATCCGTTCCATCAGCAGCTGAATGATGCGTGGGCTGAGCTCGCCGCCCTTGGCGCCGCGGAACATCGGTTCATCCGGCTCCAGCGAATAGGGACAGAGTTGCAGATAGCGCGCAATCGCGTTGCGCGCGACCGCCAGCACCGGCACCATCCGTTCCTTGTCGCCCTTGCCAGTGACACGCAGCACGTCGCGGTCTCCGATGGGGGCGTCCTTCGGCGTGATCGCCAGCGCCTCGGAAATGCGCAGGCCCGAGCCATACAACAGCGTCAGCACGGCGACGTCGCGCGCTGCGATCCAGTCCACGTCGGTAAACGGATTGTCGGCGACGACAGCGAGAGCCTTGTCGATCGTCAGCGGCTTGGGCACCGAGTGGGGAATTTTTGGCAAGGCCGCCGCCAGGATGGCGCGACTCTTGATCAGCCCCTCGCGCTCCAGATAATGGTGGAACGCCCGCAGCGCCGACATCTGGCGCGCCAACGAACGCGAGGCCGTCCCCGCCTTGCGCCGCGCCGCCATGAAGGCGCGGATGGTGCGGATGTCGATGCGTTGCAGACCGCCCAGGCAGGGCGGGTGGCCAAGATGGGTGGCCAGAAACGCCGTGAACTGCGCAAGATCGCGGCGATAGGCGTCCAACGTAAGCTCCGCCAACCCCCTGTCGCGGTCGAGGTGGGCCAACCAGGCCTCGATCGTTTCGGCGAGATCGCCTGTGAGCAGAAGTTGACCGTCGACCATTCGCCATGACCGTAGGTTGGGTTAGCGCTACCACCACGCTCAATGACAAACGGAACTCTTGACCGGCGCGTAACCCAACATCTTGCCCAAGCAGCTGCACGTTGGGTTACGCGCGAATTGCCAGTCGAAGACAACCGCGACCATCGGTGGCGCTAACCCAACCTACAGCCAATCGCATGATTCGTCGTGGCGATTACTCCTGATACGTCACCGCCTCGATCCACCAGCCGTCGGGATCGAGCAGGAAGGCGGCGTAATAGTTGGGGCCGTAGTGCTCGCGCAAGCCCGGTGCGCCCTTATCGGCGCCGCCAAGGACGAGGCCCGCGGCGTGGAATGCCTGCACGGCCGCGCGATCGGGCGCCTTGAAACACATATGAAAGCCCGCGCCCGCCGGGGCGGCGTCCGGACGCTCTTCGATGTTGAATGGGGCTTCGCCTTGATTGCCTTCGGCATCGGCGCACGGCGGTCCATAGGCCAGCGAGCGGTGCGGATGCGCCGGCACGATGTCCCAGGCGGCGAGGCGGACGTAACCGAGTGGGGCCAACACCGCGTCATAAAATGCGCCGGAGGCGTCGAGATCGCGCACGCCGAGCGAAAAGTGGTCGATCATTCGCGCACTCCTAAGCTGTTATGACGGGCTCGCCATAGTGCTCAACCAGCGGCATCGGATGGTAGAAACCATGCAGCAAGCTACGCCAACGCTGGTAACGTTCGGACTGCCGGAAGCCGACCGTATGGTCCTCCAGCGTTTCCCAGCGCACCAGCAGCAGATAGCGGCCCGGCGTTTCCAGGCAGGCGCGGACCTCCAGGCCAATAAATCCAGGCGTCGCGGCGATCAGCGGCAAGGCGAGCCTGAGCGCCGCCTCGTACTCCGCCATACGCTGCGGCGCGACATCCAGAATGGCCTGTTCGAGGATCAAATCTTCTGCCCGGTTTTGGCCCAGTCGGACACGAAGGCCGCCAACCCCTTGTCCGTCAGCGGATGTTTCACCAGATCTCGGATGATCTGCGGTGGGGCCGTGATGACATCGCAGCCGGCAAGCGCGCAGTCCTTGACGTGGTTCACCGAGCGGATCGACGCGCCCAGGATCTCGGTATCAAAGCCGAAATTATCGAAAATCTGGCGGATCTCGCGGATCAGCTCCATGCCGTCGATGCCGGTGTCATCGAGCCGCCCGATGAAGGGAGAAACGAACGTCGCCCCCGCCTTGGCCGCCAACAGCGCCTGGTTGGCATTGAAGCAGAGCGTGACGTTGACCGGCGTGCCTTCGCCCGACAGCGCCTTGCAGGTTTTCAGGCCGTCCCAGGTCAGCGGAACTTTCACACAGACGTTTTTGGCCAGCTTGGCCAGCACTTTGCCTTCGCGCAGCATGCTCTCGAAGTCGGTCGAGGCCACCTCGGCGCTGACGGGGCCGTCCACGATGCCGCAGATTTCTTGCACCACCTCCTTGAAATCCCGGCCGGATTTGGCGATCAGGCTGGGATTGGTGGTGACGCCGTCCAACAGGCCCGTCGTGGCCAGGTCGCGGATGTCCTTGACCTCGGCGGTATCGGCGAAGAATTTCATGTGGGTCGGCCTTTCCTTGTGGGGGGCTCGGTGTCAGGAACTTACGACTCGTAAGTGCCTGACACCCAGTACGCTCCGCAGTCGACTGGGTGTCAGTCCCTTGTGAGCCACAAGTTCCTGACACCGAAGCGCGCATCGGACAAGTTGCGTGACCATAACCACAACACCGCCGCTTTCCAACCATCGGGAGACGCTAGTCTTTGGGCGTGATTCGATCCGACAAACTCTCGCTGTTCGCGCCGCTGGACGCCGTGCTGCCCTTGGCGCCGGCGAGCGAAGGCGCGGCGGCGGACCAAACCTCCCCGCAAGCGGCCGCTGGCCCGTCCGTGCGCGTGCCGGTGCTGCTGCCGGTCGCGCTCGATTCCACCTACGATTACAAACTGCCGTCCGGCATGCCCGCGCCGCCCGGCTCCTTCGTGATGGTGCCATTCGGTCGCCAGGAGCGCTTGGGCGTGGTCTGGGACGGGCCGACAGAAGGATCGGGGACGGTCGCCGAGAGCAAACTCAAGGGCATCGCCGAAGTTTTGGACGTGCCGCCGCTACCCGCCATCGCCATGCGTTTTGTTGAGTGGGTGGCGAAATACACACTCGGCCAAAAGGGCATGGTGCTGCGCCTGATGATGGGCGCGTCCGCCGCCTTCGAAACGGTGCCGCAACGTTTTGGCGTGCGCCTGGTCGGCGAGCCGCCGCATCGCGTGACCCCGGGCAGGCAGCGCGTCATCGACATCGCCAAGGACGGGCTCATTCGCGGCAAGAGCGCTTTGGCGATGGAGGCCGGGGTCAGCCCCGCCGTAGTCGATGGCCTGGTGCAGTCGGGGACCTTGGTTCAGGTCGAATTGCCCGCCAAGACCTTTCCGTTGCCTGATCCCAAAGCCTCGCAGCCGGAGTTCAATGGTTCGCAAGAAATCGCGGTGCACCAGCTGCGGGCGGCCGTGGACGCCGGCAACTTCTCAGTGTCGCTGCTGGATGGCATCACCGGCTCGGGCAAAACGGAGGTGTATTTCGAAGCCATCGCCAGCGCCCTGACCAAGGGCAAGCAGGTGCTGGTGCTGCTGCCGGAAATCGCGCTGACCAGCCAGTTCGTGGAGCGCTTCAAGCAGCGTTTTGGCGTGCCGCCGATCGAATGGCACTCTGGCGTCGGCGGGACGGAACGTGGAAAAATCTGGCGGGCGGTGGGCACCGGAGAAGCGCGCATCGTGGTCGGCGCGCGCTCGGCGCTCTATCTGCCGTACCCGGATCTTGGCCTCATCATTGTCGACGAAGAGCACGACGGCGCCTTCAAGCAGGAGGACCGCGTCACCTACCAGGGCCGCGACATGGCGGTGGTGCGCGCCTCGTTGGGCGGGCTGCCGGTGGTGCTGGCGAGCGCCACGCCGTCGCTGGAGACCATGGTGAATGCGCGCACGGGGCGCTATCGGCATCTCAAACTGGAGTCGCGTTTTTCCGGCCAGGCCCTGCCCGAAGTACGGGCGATCGATCTGAAGACGGACAAGCCCGAGATCGGCAAATGGATTTCTCCACTGCTGGTGCGTGAAGTGACCGCGACAATCGCAAAAGGCGAGCAGTCGCTGCTGTTTCTGAACCGTCGCGGCTATGCGCCGTTGACGCTATGCCGAGCCTGCGGCCATCGTTTCCAGTGTCCTCAGTGCACGGCCTGGCTGGTCGAGCATCGTTTCACGGGCCGCCTCACCTGCCACCATTGTGGCTTCCAGACCCCGATCCCACCGGCCTGCCCGAAGTGCAAGGTGGAGGGATCTCTGATTGCCTGCGGTCCCGGCGTGGAACGCATTTCGGAAGAGGTGAAGGTGCTGTGGCCGGAGGCGCGCGTGACCATCCTGTCGAGCGATCTGTTGCCCAGCATCAGGGACCTGCGCGAGGTGATCGACCAGATCACGCGCGGCGAGTGCGACATTATCATCGGCACACAGATTGTTGCCAAGGGCCACAACTTCCCGAACCTGACGCTGGTCGGCATCGTCGACGGCGACCTCGGACTATCTGTAAGCGGAGACCCGCGCGCGTCCGAGCGTACGTTCCAGCTGCTGCACCAGGTGACCGGTCGCGCCGGACGGCACGCCAAGGCGGGGCGGGGCTACGTGCAGACACATCTGCCGGAACATCCCGTCATGCAGGCCATCGTTTCGGGCGATCGCGAGGCCTTCCTGGACTACGAGATCGGCGCACGCCAAGAAGCGGGCTATCCGCCGTTCGGTCGACTGGTGAGCCTGATCGTCTCGGCCAAGGACAAGCGCGTGGCGGAAGGACACGCCCGCATGGTCGCCCTGAAAGCCCCGCCCGCGCAACGGATCATGGTGCTGGGGCCGGCCGAGGCGCCGATTGCCGTGGTGCGCGGACGCTACCGCTACCGGATCCTGCTGAAGGCGCCAAAAGAGGTGGATGTGCAGAGTTATCTGCGCGCCTGGCTCGACGACCTGCCGCCGGTGAAGGGCGACCTGCGGCTGCAGGTGGATATTGATCCGTATAATTTTCTTTGAGCCGGCTGGTCGACCTTTCAGAATGCCAATCTATAACTTTGCGCTGTGTTTTCGATTCCATTTGACCCAGTACGGTACCATGGGATTTTCGTTGATCACATGGTCGTAGCGTTCGGTTACGGACAAATTGCAAGTTCGCCACCCGAAGGCGAACGGGTTCGTCCCGGACACATATTTTTTGAAGCGAATCATCTCTTCTGCTAAACTGCAATTTGGTCAGAACAAGTCCATTTCCACACATCGTCGGCGGCTACCGACGGTCATAAGTATTGCGATCCCTTCGTCCGCGCGGTCAGCTCAGCGTCGGACGTTTAGAGCCCTTGGAGGCGCGTCGTTGGCCGTTGCACAATTGCCCACCAATTTGAGATCGTACGGTGCTGTGCGCAGCCGGGCCTGGCTGGTCGCGGCGGCCAAGAGCATCGTCCAGATCGGCGTATTTGCGGCGCCAGTTCCAGCACTCAGGTTAGCAGCCTACGTGCAATCGCTGGGCCGGGCACTACCCGCCTCCACCAAGGCCCCCAAGCAGAATGCGATCGAGAAGCCAATCGCTGCATTCGAAGAACTGCTTGCCAACTCCGACGCGGCCATCGACCAAATGTCCGTCTTGAGACTGTTGAAGTTGTCCGGTCAGCTTTCAGAAGCTGGCTTTCATCGCTATCTGACAACAGCTTTCGCAGCCCGGAGGCTCGATCTCCTGAAACACGCCCTGGAGGCCGACGACCTTGGCTACCCCGACATTCGATACTATCATGCGCTCCGCCTGCAGCAGTACCGTGGTGAAATCGTCGCCAGCCCCGCGGATATTTTGGCAGCCTATCAAACCTTCAACGCCAACAAACAACTACGTGACAACGCCGCCAATTTTTGCACCGATCTCCTGGCACGCAACGGAGACGTGTCCGCCCTCATGACGTTTCTTGAAGGCTTGCCGACCGCCGATCTAACTCGGCTGTCCCCGCCGACTTTTCTTGGCATGATGCGGCTGCTGACGCTGGCCGGTATGGCCGGGCGTCTGGATTGGTTGCGCCGGGCATACCTTACATCGCTGCCCATTGAACAGCAGCTTTACTTTCTCGAACTCTTGCCAGCACGCGAGCAGTGTAAACTGGCGGCGGGGCCCGTGACTTGGCGGCAGGTTTTGGTCCAGTTCAGCACTGCCTACAGTGCTAACGATGCTGACGACCGGGCCAACTTCGAACGCTGTGTCGTAGCGCCACTCGACGCGGTCCCGCCCTCTGATCGGGATCTTTTGAACATCCGTTTCGATCTATCTCAGCGCGAGCGTATGCTCGCAATCATCGCGGGAGCGTTGAAGGACCGGCGTTGCCTCAGCCTTGTTCGTCTTGGCGATGGTGAAGCCTACGGTTACGACCATGCCGGCCTGGGCCTTGCGCCAGAGCAAGTTTTTCGCGACGACAACGACACGCGTGAACGCATGTGGTGGGGCCGCAACGTATCGGATATGACGCGGCACATCATAAGGTGCCGGTTCCGGGATGCCATCGCTAGCGCCGACGTGATCGGCATCCCATCAATATACAGGCTAATTCGCGATCGCGGTCCGGCAGCCTCGGCCTTCGGCCGCACAGGCGGACAGCGGGGGCTTGCCGTCGTACTTGCCAAACTCGGATCGGACATTCCGATCACTGACCGTATCCTCACGGAAGAGCGGTGCCATCAAATCCTTTTCAACCGTGAATCGATTGAAACTCTTTGCGCAAGTTCGCAGAGGATCGTTCTAGTAAGCTGCTGGAGCCGTGAACAGGTTGGACTAAATACGGATTTACCGGTGTATGAAGTCGTCATTCCGGGCCACACCAAGGTCGCCAAGGCCACCGGCATGGTGGACGGGGCTAGGCCACTGTTCGAGACTTTCGAAGCGCAGTTGCAGTTGATGGAGCAACATTGCGCTCCGGGAACACTTGTGCTCGTCGGCGCCGGCTTCCTCGGCAAGATCCTGATCGCAGCCGCACGCGCGAAGGGCGCCGTCGCACTCGATGTCGGCGCAGTTCTTGACTACATGGCCGGATTTAAGACGCGCAGCCTCGCCGATCTTGGCTAGCCGGACGCGGCTCATGCTGCTAGAGCAACGCCGCGCCTGTGTCGCACAATGTACTCAGAAAGCAGCTCTGCATAGGCGCCTTGTGCAACACGCCACAAAAGCAGCCCGCTGATCGTATCTTGTTGATAAGCGTTGAGTTGCGGCTCCTTTGCCGGGCCGAACTCTGCGCGGATTGCCGCCACGTCAAAAGTGTCGGACCAGCGGTCGTCCTGCGCAATGATTTCGGCAAAGCCGGGCACCGCGTTTCGGTCCCAGAATTGGGGCTTGCCCGTCATATCGAGGCGGACATCACCCTCCTCCTTCGGCAGCTGATAGGAAAAAGGTGCTTCCAGCAGATAAGGCGCGATGGCGCCGATCAGCTTTATCGGGAACTCATTTGCAAGCCGCCGCTCGGGGCTTAACTTGAAGCTTTCCGTCAACAACTGCGGATGAGATAGTGGACAGACTAGCCGCAACTGTTTGGGCACGTCCACACGCCGGGACTGTTTACCAGCCACGTTCAAATAGTCGAAGGCCAGGAAACCATCGATGCCGGCAGCCTTGGCTTCGTCCAGGTACTGTAACCAAGCCTGTTTGGCCCGCTTCTGAGTGACGACAGTGTATGGGGCCCGGCGGTCGACGCGACCGACCCATGCCTTGCTGAGTCTGAAAAGATTGCGGGAACGCTTGCCTGCCCACCTCTCGAAACCGATGTCGAGGCTCTCTTGCGTATATTGGGAGGCACGAAGAATTTCGCCCGAATGCCCGCCGAGCGTAAGCGGAGCGTTGTGGTCCGGCATCTCGCGAGCCGGCGAGGTATAATAGCCGATCGGCATGGTCTGCCCGTCCAGCCGGTGGAACTGGAACAACATCCGGTCGAGTAGTGGATTGTCCTTGTAGTGCTGTCGAACTCCGCCCGTCTTCGCGGCGGAAGGGCGTATCCACTGGATGAAACTTTGCGCGGCGCCGCGAAAATCATACCCGGGGCGGCGCCCGGCTGGGAAATCCTCCCAGGCCGCGTCGCGATTGGCGGCGGAATATGAACTCGCAGGGCGCTCCACCAAATCCCATTGCACTGGACGCCCTTGGCGCTCGCATAGGCCGACCAGTTGCCGGGCAACATCAAAATCTTGCTTTAGGATCTTTGTTGTCGTCAGTGGCACCTTGCCTTCCATGCTGCTGGCGATCAGAAAGGCAAGCACCGCACGCGAATCGCGGCCTCCGGTCAATCCACTGCGCATCGCGCCGGTCCAAAACAACGGAATCTCGCTAAGCATTCGGGCGATGGCTTCGCCGCACTTTGCGTAGTCAACGCTGCCGCCCCCCATTGATGCACTGGCGCCCAACATCTCCAACAGCAACTTACGTTTCGTGGTGAGTGGCGCAGCTGGCCAGTCGCCAGCAAACACGGCCGTCCCGCCGCTCACCCGCTCGACATTCGAGAACGGCGTTTGGGTATGCGGAAAATATGATAACACCGCCCTCATCTGCGCTGCTGCGACAGACTCCTTCGGCACTTCAAGTGCAAACAACAGCGGCATCGAGAGCCGATTCGACCAGACCTGCAGACCCTTGTTGCCGTCGTGGTGAAAAACCTCGGCGTGGCCACGGAAATCATTGTTTAGAAGCAGGCTTCCGTCCGCTGCCAAATGCACGAGATTGAGCGGAGCACCGAGTTCGGTGACGAGTTCGGGCGCCGCCCGCACCTTTTCATGCAGCGCCAGAATGTCCTTCGGAGTCGCCTGCCCCTTCACATCAACTTGCTGAGAAATACCGAATGGCAGATGAGAGGCATAGGCCAGGGCCTCGCCCGCGGGACCGGCTAGCTGCGCGAGGCCATCGATCTTCGGCATCCAGACAATGAGGCCAGTATGTCCACCGGGACCGGTCTTGAGATGGCGGGCATGGAAAGCGTGCGGATAGAAACCATCGACGGCAACAAGACGTTGTTCGATTTCTCTTGCCGAAAGCCGGCGCACGCTGTGCCAGGCCAGAAAGTCGATGCGCGTAGCCATTCAGTCGCCGCCTCTTTTGTCCCAAAAGAACACGCATGCCAAGATGGGCAAGAGGGTGCCTGATTCGCGCGCTCGGCACCATTGGGTCAGAAAGCGCAACGGTTTGCTTGGAGGGGTCCATTGAACGGAAGGTTGTGGTCGCCAGGAACAGCCGCATCGGCCGCCAAGCCGTCCCGGCGTTTGCGAGACCGACGTCGTGCTACCCCCCCATCCCCCGCAGCATCGCCCTCGAAATAATGTGCCGCTGGATCTCGCTGGTCCCTTCCCAGATGCGCTCCACCCGCGCGTCGCGCCAGATGCGCTCGAGGGGCAGATCGGACATCAGCCCCATGCCGCCGTGGATCTGGATCGCTTTGTCCGACACCATGGCCAGCATCTCGGTCGCCTTCAGTTTCGCCATCGCCATATCCATGTCGGTCACGGTCTTGGCGTCGACCTTCCAGGCCGCTTCCAGCGTCATCAGCTCGGCCGCCTTCAGCTCCACCGCCATATCGGCGAGCTGGAACGAGATGCCCTGGAATTTGCCGATCTGTTGGCCAAATTGCACCCGGGTCACCGCGAACTGTTTGGCGCACTCAAGTGCTCGCTCCGCGCGCCCTAGGCATGTCGCGGCGACCTGCAGGCGCGTCGCGCCCAACCAGTTGTTGGCGACCTCGAAGCCCTTGCCGGGCTCGCCCAGGATCTGGCGCTTGTTGACGCGGCAATCGGTGAAATCGAGGATGTAGTTGTTATAGCCGCGGTGCGAGACGTTCTGGTAGCCGTCGCGGATCGTGTAGCCGGGCGTGCCGTTGTCGATGAGAAACGCCGTGACGAGCTTCTTCTTGCCCTTGGGCGTGTCCTCCTCGCCGGTGGCGGCGAACAGGATGCAGAAGGTCGCCTCGCCGGCATGGCTGATGAAGTGCTTGGTTCCGTTGATGACGTAGTCGTCGCCGTCCCGCTTGGCGAACGTCTTCATGCCGCGCACGTCCGATCCCGTCGAGGGCTCGGTCATGGCGACGCAATCGGTGGCCGTGCCACGGACTGACGCAAGAAGATATCTTTCGCGCTGTTCGCCCACGCAGGCGTTCAGGATGTAGCTGGGGCGGAACACGCAATTGTAGTGCAGGGCGTAGTTGGCTTTGCCCAGTTCCCGCTCGTAGAGAATCCAGGTGAGGGTATCGAGCCCCGCCCCGCCCACCTCGGCCGGCATGTTGGCGGCGTAGAGCCCGGCCGCGATGGCTTTGGCCTTGATGGCCTCGCGCAGCTCGGGCCGCAATACGCCGGTGCGTTCCACCTCGGCTTCGTGCGGATAGAGTTCCTTGGTCACGAAGGCGCGCGTGGCCTCGACGATCTGGCGTTGTTCGTCGGTGAGGGAAAAGTCCATGGGGGGGCTCCTGGGGCGGTTCGACCGCACTATAGCCGTACCGCGCTGACCCGAGCCAGCCCCCTCAAGGCTGGCGGCTAAAACCGCACGATCATGCCGGCGGTGAGGCTGTCGATGGACTGGGCGTCGACAAGGCACACCGGACCGCCGAGGCCATTGCAGTTTGCCGTGGCGGTGTTGGCCGGATCGCCGGCGTTCGTCACCACGTCGGTGGTATCGAAACTGTTATGCTGGTAGTGCAAGTAGATATTGCTCGCCACGGCGTCGAGGGCCTGGTCGATTCCGATGCCCCAGAGATGCGCCGAGGTGTCGTTCTGCAACAGATTGTCGGTGCGCTCGTATTGGACGTCGATGGTGGTGGCGCCCATACCGCTCACGTCCTTGGTCCAGCCGGCGCGGCCGTACCAGTTGGTGGCGTCCTGGCGGCCGAGCACGTCGGCGTAGGCGACGCTGTATTGCGCGGTGGCGAACAGGCCGCTGGCGCTTTCGTAGATGGACGCAGACAGCGCCAGATCGCGCGAGGTCTCGGTGGCCAATGCGGTTGTTGCCGCGGAAACGAGTTGCACGGCCTGACCGCCGTTGATGGAGTCGCCGTCCGCGCGTCGCGAAACCTGGTAGCCAGCTCCGAACGACACATTCCACTTACCTTGTGTCAGGCTGTAGCCAAGACCAACAGAGGCAGTGTCGTCGCCGCCCACATCGGCCTTGAACGTAAAGCCGCCAACTGTGGGCGAGATATACATCAGTCGGTTTTCGAGACTGTCGCTGAGTTCGAACAGCACATGCGCGTACGTGATATCCGTGAGCGTGCCGGGCAAGCCGACATCGCGCAATTTGAAATCGCCGACAAAGCGCGTACCTGCCAGACCACCGACAGCGCTCGGCGCTCCGAAATCGACATAATAGGCATCGTCCGACGCCGAGAACATGTTGCCGAGCCGAATCTCGCCCAGGCGCTCACTGCGCAGAAAGACATAGGTGACGTCGGGCTTCAGAAACAGTTTGCTCTGATGGCTGATCTGAGAATGCTTGGTTGTGTCGTCGTCCAAATCAGACGGGTTTTGCTTTATCGTCATCTCAAAGCCGGCGGTCAGATCGGATGAAATCTTGCTGTCGCCATCGAACACAATGCGCGATTCATTGTTGGCGGCGTTGCCGAAGTAGACGTCGCTCAAATGATCGAAGGGAAAGTTGACAGCGCCTCCGACCCCCGGGTCGGTGATGCCGAAATTATCCTGCCACGCCATGATGTTGGCGTGCACACGTCCCGAAATCGTCAGGCTCACCTTCTTGTTGCCCTTGCGGACGGTGGTCGCCTCCAGGTCGGCGACGCGCGTCTCAAGGTCGGCGCAGCAGTCGCCGCCGAGGTCGGCGGCGCGGGCGGGAGCGGGCGCCGCGAGTGCCAGCCCGGCGGTGGCCAGGACGGCGAGGCTGCTGGCGAGCTTGCGCGAAACATCGGTCATGGGAGCCCTCACGGCGAAGCGTTGATCGAGGACCGGACGGGCGCGCGGGCCACGCGCGGAATCGCGCGAAAGCCCGAACGCAAAATGTCCGGACGGGTACGACGCAACTGGCACTGACAAACGCGGGACGATTCGGGGCCGCACGCAAACGGCGGGGCCTGAACGCGAATCGGAAGCAACGCGATCAGGAAAGGATGTGCGCGCCGTTAACGAAAGTCAAAGCCGGCGGTGCGATGGTCGGGGAAATTGCGAGAGGGCGTGGCGGTTTGGGGACATGATGGTCATTTTCGCTGACCGGCGGTCGCGGGACGGGAAGGCCAGCGCGAAAATGAGCTTCGTGTCCCCGCTCTGCCGATCACTCGATAGCGCACGGCAGAGCGGGGACACGAAGTCCAGCTTCGGCGCGGGAGTGGAAGTTCGTTGCGATCAGCGGCGCAGGCCGAAGCTGAACATCATGTCCCCAAACAACAGGGGCGCCGGTGAGGGCGCCCCTGAAGACAGAGAGTGTAGGCGTGCAATCAGTTAGAACTGGATCGCCATACCGCCGGTGACAGACGAGATCGACTGAGCGACGTCGGTTCCAACGGGGGTATCGATGCTCGAACCCTCATACTGCAAGAAGATGTGCGATGCAGCAGAGTCGATCTTCTGGTCGATACCGACGGCAACCGTGTGCGCAACACTGCCAGAAACGAAAGTCGCAGTGCCTGCACCAGCGATGTCATTGCTGCGGTCGTACGAAACATGGATCGTCGTGTCGCCTGCGCCGCTCACGTTCTTAGCCCAACCACCATTGATAAAGAGATTGGTGGAGGTGCCGTCCGGGTTAGCGCCAAGTCCATCAAACTTCGCCTGAGTCCAGTCACCAGACAGGAACAGACCCGAACCGCTTTCCTTGATACCAGCCGACAGCGCACTGTAGGTAACCTGATCGACCTGATTACCACGAGCCAAAGCATCGATACGTGTGCTGACGCCGTAGCCAGCGCCGAGACCGACCGTGACCGAACCAGACGTATGAGCGAAATTAGCTCCGACGCCCCACTTGTCGTCACCAAAGACGCCGGCTCTCACCGAGAACCCGCCGAAATCCGGCGAAATGTAGCGAATTCCGTTTTCGCCACCATCTTCGACGGTGTTGAGGTAGGAGCCGTAAGTATTACCGTTGAACTTGCCGGCAGCATCACGGACGTTGAAGCTGGAATTAGCACGACCGGACGCAAAGCCACCAATCCACGAGCCATCGTAATTCACGTTGAAATCATCGTCGGCATTGTCGATCTTGCCAAGTTGCAGCGTACCCATCGACTTGCTGCTCAGGAAGACATAAGTGTTCGCAGCAGACGGTCCGCCAGCGGTCTGATGAGAATCTTGCGTATTGCCCGAGCTCTTGCTCGCAGTATCCTTATGCGTGCCGCCGTTCAAAGCGTTGATGCCGATTTCCATCGAAAAGCCTGCAACGAGATCAGGACGGATCTTGCCTTCGCCTTTCAAAACGATATTCGGCCCGTCGCCAACCTGACCGAAGTATACGTCACTGGTGTGATCGTAAACATCTTTACTTGGTCCCGTCGAGCTCTCGCTCCAGGCAATAATATCAGCAGCCACGCGGCCGGTAATGGTCAGCGAGACCTTCTTGTTGCCCTTGCGGACGGTCGTTGCTTCGAGTTCCGCGACGCGGGTCTCGAGGTCGGCGCAGCAGTCGCCACCGAGGTCGGCGGCGCGGGCGGCGGTCGGCAGCGTCAGGCTGCCAAGCATCAGGCCGGCAGCA
>JANMVX010000280.1:0-6937 GCA_031393505.1 Hyphomicrobiaceae bacterium
TGGCGCGCGTTCTCCTTCATGGAGCGCAACACGTGCTTGGCATTCTCCTTGGACTGATATTCGTCGAACAGCGCGATGACCTGGCGCATCATGACCTGTGCCGGATCGTCGCCCAGCTCTTGCGTGATCGAGATCAGCCGCACGCCATGCTTGGCGAGCTTGCGCAGATAGAATTCCAGGCCGAAGGCATAGCGGAAGAAGCGCGAGAAGGAGTGCACGACGACGATGTCGAACGCGTTCTCGCCGTCGCAGGCGCGCTCGATCATGCGCTGGAACTGCGGGCGCTTGTCGTCGGTGGCCGAAGCACCGGGCTCAACATATTCGGCTGCGACGCTCCAGCCGCGCTGGGTGATCCAGGCTTCGGTTTGCGCCTTCTGGTCCGGGATCGACAGGTCGTGCTCGGCCTGCCGGTCGGTCGAAACCCGCAAGTAGATCGCGGCGCGCAGGGCCGAGGCGGGCGGCGCAGTGTTGCCAGGTTTTGTTGTGCCGCGACGTACGCCAAGGGTGGTCATGTCGCGATACTCCTATCCGGGTTTCGAATACTCCTGTCGTGATCTTAGAAGTCACTGTGGCCAGAGCAAGTGCGCGGCAGCGCCATGGCTCAGGCCGTTTGACGGCCTTTTGCGGCGCCGGAGGCTGCCACGACATCGCCCAGCACGTCGCCGAGAAAAGCCTCGATCACGTTCAACTCGGCAACCCCAATGGGTGCTGGGCGGCCGAGATCGTCGACAACATCGATGTCGTGGTGCGGTCGGGGTGTGTTTCCAGCCGTGCCAACCGACCGGCCGCCAGCGGACGGCGGACCTCGGCACGTTGTTTCGGACGACGCACTCGAGCCTGCGGTGATGTCCAATGCGCGTGGTTGGTCGCCTCGGCGGCTTACGTCAGCAAGACACGTGGAATCGCATGTCATAAATCACGGCGAGACTCCGGGTGCAAACATTATGGGTAGCGTCATCGCAAATTTTGTGACGTCACGAATATCACGAAAGTTCCGCCTTCCCTCGGCGATCCGGATCGCACGGTCATCCGGCACCGTTCGTGATCGACCTATTGGAACGGGAGGCCGCCAGGTCTCGCGAGCCGTTCGCTCTTGCGGTACTCCATCGGCGCCATGCCGGTCCAGCGTTTGAAGGCTTGGGTGAACGGGGCCGTGGTGGAATAGTCCAACAATCCTGCGATGTTGGCGACCGGTGCATCAGATGTCAGCAGCAGTTTGCGCGCCATGTCAGAACGCTCGCGCTCGAGAATTTCGGAAAACGTCGTCCCCTCGCCCGTCAGCAGCCGCTGCAGCTTCTTGGACGACAGGCCGAGCGAGGCGGCGATAAAATCGATGTTGCACTTGCCGGTGCCCAGGCAGACGCGGATCGCCAGCGACACCGTGGTCGCCATGGACTGATCGTAGAGCGGCAGCGTGCGAATACGGCTCTTGATGTAGAGGCCAAGCATCGGCTTCAAGAACTTGAGGTGGCCCGGGGTCGGCAGCGCCAGGAACGCCGGATCGAAGACCACCTCGTCGTACTCGGCATTGAACTCGACCGGGCAACGGAACGCGCGCTCATGAAACGACAGATCGCGCGGGCTGCTGTGCTGGAACCGCACAACGGTGGGGTTCAACGTT
This sequence comes from Hyphomicrobiaceae bacterium, assembly GCA_031393505.1. Taxonomy (GTDB): domain Bacteria; phylum Pseudomonadota; class Alphaproteobacteria; order Rhizobiales; family Hyphomicrobiaceae; genus JANYHF01. The sequence continues at coordinate 1,622 of JANMVX010000280.1, forward strand.
GGCTGATTCCCCACGGTGCGCGACAGACAGACAGAATTGCCCATGGCGCATTCGGTGAGCTGACGGGTTGGAAATCCCAGCGACATCGTGCGATAGCGCATCGTAACCTGGTTGGGGTTTTCGTCCCTGAGCAGCGGCATCGCGAAGCCGTTGGAATAGTATCGGCAGTATTGTTGCGCCATTTCTACCCATTCCGCGCCAGTGCTGACGAACTGCCCCAGCATCGCCATAGCCCCGAGGGTGGGAAAATGCGGCGGACACGACAGCGTGTACTCGAGCCCGAGGCACGGCCGACTGAGCCGCTGCGCCGCGATTTCGAGCAGGTTGGCAAACTTGTCAAAGGAGATCAGCCCGTCAACGTCGGTCAGCGCGTTGGGGTCGATACCGGCTTCAAGAACGAGCGCTTCGCCATCGCCCCCCAGCGGCTCGACGAGCTCGTGAAACCCCATCAGCGCGCAGGCGCGAATGTAACTGGTCAAGGCGGATAATCCTGCTACGTGATCGTCAAAGTACTAAGACGCCTCAAAGGCTTACCTGATCCCACCAACCTGTCAACGTTGACCGGCGGCACGTGGTCCAGCGCCATCATTCCCGACCGTTGGCTCTTGCGGAACTCCAAGGGGGCCATGCCGGTCCAACGCTTGAAAGCCTGCGTGAATGGGGCGGTGGTGGGACACTCAAGCAGGCCGGCGGCGCGCGGCTGTTTCCAGCACGTTCCCGAGCTTGGCATAGGAGATCAGCAGGTCGGGCTCGGCCAGCGCGCGGGCGTTATTCCCGCTGCGGCGAGCGGTGTTTCGACTATTCCCCCCGGAGACTCCACCAGGTCACGGAATCCCATAAGAACTGTGGCGCGGATGTAACAGTCAGAAACAGTCATTTTACGAAGCCATGTACTCAACTCGTTGAAAAACAATCATAGCTGTGCTGGAATGTATATATTTTTGGGATCCGAAATGAACATTCATCGTATCCCAGGTGAAGAAAGCTGACTTGCAACCACCCCTAGAAACGTCTCGAATATAATAAGTCGTCCACAGCGAAAAATATGTCCACGGATCGAGAATTTCTCTGTGTTTTCTGCATATTGACAACAAGGTTGCACAGCCCCTTTGCTGCCTCCACTTGCGGGGTGGACGCGTACCGGTCGCTGCCCGAAGAAATCAAACGACCAGCAGAGTCGTTGCGAAAATCCGGGGCGAGACGTTGGGTTGTTGGGGGTTGCAATGTTGCTTTCGAAGATGTCTGGCCTGGGCTTAGGCGCTGGGATGGGTTGGCGCGGCGTGAGGTGTGGCCTGCTGGCATCAGCCAGCGTGGCGGCGTTGCTGGTGGCGGGCGCGGGGAGTGCGGCCCGAGCTAACGACGCGACCGTCGGCGGGGTGAACGTCCCGATCTTCCCGGGCTACAACCAGTCGCCGGTAGCCATCTGGGTTCCGCTTCCGGCCGCACCCACTGTTGTGAACATCAATACCGATAGTTTGAGCGGCCCCTACAATGCGATCTGGGTTACTGGCTCCATTGCCGACACCACGGTGAGTGTGTCGCCTGGGCTATCTGTCACGTCGACGCTCGGCTGGGGTACTGCGGTCAGCGCCACCACAGGCAACATATTGATCGACAACGGGGGCACTATCGACGGGAGGCTTCACGCCATCTACGCCCCCGGCCTTACAGGCTCGACGACGATCAACTCCGCTGGCGTGTTAACTTCGTCGACGCAAGACGGCATCTTTGCAACCACGACGACCGGAAACATCATTGCTGACGGCAAGGGCACCGGCTCAATCGCAGCCGCCTACAATGGCGTCGAGATGAACACGGCCTCACTCGCGGCGGGCAAGGGCCTGATCACGGTTCAAAATTTCACCGGAGGGATCACGGGCGGCGTTGACGGCATCTCCGCCAACTTTGGTACTGGTGGGACGCTGGGCGATGTTCTGATCACCAACAACGGTCCCATTAAGGGTACGCTAAGGAATGGTGTTGAGACCTACAGCTTTGGCAAGACCACGATTACCGACAACGGCGATGTCACCGGCGCGATCAACGGCATTGCCGCCAACTTCGGTTTTGCCTCGCCGGGTGACGTGCTCATCTCCGGCAACAAGAACATTACCGGTGGCGCCACCGGCAGTGGCATCGTTGCGGGCTCGGGCACGGGCAACATCGATATCTTAGGGAACGGCATAACCACGGGCGGAACCGGCATTTGGGCCGTTGCCAGCCTGGGCGGCAACGTCAACGTCACGACCGACAAGAAAGTGACCGGCACAACCGTGGACGGCATCCTGGCTCAAACCAACGGGGCTGGCACTATCAAGGTCGATGTGAAGGCCGGTGACGTTACGGGTCTGAGATACGGCATTGACACCATCAACTTCGGTACCGGCAATACCACGGTGAACATCGCGGCCGGTTCGACTGTAATGGGCTCCACGGACGGCGTTGCGACCGGCACCGTACCAGGCAGCGGCGTCGCCACCACCAACAACCTGGGCATCATCAAGAACACCAATGACACGGGCGCCGCCAATACCAACGGTGCGTTCGCTTACTTTGCTTCCAACGGCGACAACGTTCTGAACAACGATGGCTAGGTCATCGGCGGTATCTTTACGAACGTTGCCGGCTCAGCGATCATCAACAACAATGCGGATGGGGTCTGGACGCCGATCGCAAATATCGCCGTCAATGCGTTCACCGTGAACGATACCGTCAACAACGAGGGGCTGATCAACGTCCGCACCGGTCTCACCACGTTCAATGCTCTCGGCGATTTCAACAATCAGGCCGGCGGCGTCATCGACATGACCTATGGCGGCAGCGGCGCCCCCGCGAACGCCAAGGACACACTCTACGTTCTCAATTTCGATCCGGAGGCGGGCAGCACGGTGAAGTTCAACGTCGACTTCACTCAGGGCAACAACACAGGCACCGAAGCCGTCATCGATGATCATTCCTCGAACGGGCTAGGTACCGCCGACACGATTCTCGTAGCCTACGGCGTCGGGGGCGTAGCCACACCGGCGGGGATATCCATCGTCGCTATGTCGCTGGTTGGCCAAGCGGCCACAGGTACCTCGGGCTCCATCGCCTTGGTCAATGCCGTCGCTGGCGGCCTCGCCGATCCCGGCCTCGGTGGCATGGCCACCATGATTGCCTCCGACAACTACGTCATGGCCTCCGATCCCTCGTCGGGCGCCGTGGTCTACAAACTCGTCGATGACAGCAACGGCGGCGTCTACCTGCAATGGGCGCCGAACGTCTCGGCGGCCTCGCTCGGCGGCTTTGGCGGCGCGACCGGCGTCGGCGCTGGCCCGAACGCTCCGTCGGCTGGTACGGCCATCGCGGCGGCCAGCGGCAGCATGGGCGGCGCGGGCGGCTTCGGCCTCTCGGGCGGGCCTGGCGGCGGTGGCGCGGCGGGCGCGGTTGGCGATCTCGCGGCCAGCGATGTCGGTTCCTCGACACTGCAACGCGGCAGCATCAAGGACGATGCGGGCACCACCTGCAGCGGCGACCACAAGCGCTTCCGTGGCTGGGCCCAGGTGGGCGCGTCACGCGGCAACAGCGAGGGTGACGGCAGCAGCCGTGCGACCAACCTCTCCAGCGGCACGGAAACCGGCGCGACCATCGCCACGGATCGCGGTTGCGACCGCGTTGCCGTCGGCGTGTTCGGCTACCGCGGCTGGTCCGAGACCACCTGGATGACCGGCGGCACGTCGGGTACCAGCCAGGGTCTGGGCGCCTACATCCGCGCCTCGACCCAGGCCGGCCTCTACGGTTCGCTGCTGGCCTCGGCCGGCTGGACCAACGAGCAGCTGGCCAACTCGGCCTACAACTCGACCGCCGACAAGGACGGCACCACGCGTGCGGTGGTCGCCAGCCTCGGCATCACCGGCAAACTCAGTCCGAGCGCTGCGATCGACCTGCGCACCTTCGTTGCCCTCGGCCAGGCCGATAGCAACGGCTTCAAGGACAGCGCCGGCATCGTGGTCTCCAACACCCACGACGACCTGAAGACGGTGGGCGCCAGCATCGGCGTCACCGGCAAGCTCTCGGGCGGCCTCTCGGCCTTCGCGCGCGGCGGCGTCAAGTGGGCCGAGGTGGCCAGCTCGATCACGGCCTTCGGTATCACCCAGACCGGCAAGGCCGGCGCCATGGGCTACTCGGGCGAAGTCGGCATCACCGGCACGCTCGGCAACGGCGTCGATGTCAGCCTCTCGGCCTTCGGCGACGCCAGCCAGGAATCGTCCAGCTACGGCGGCAACGCGCGGGTGGGAGTGAAGTTCTAGTCGGGGCGGACGACCGGCGCGGCTGCACGAGGGCAGGTCCAACGGGATCCCTGCCCGTCCCCACCGCCGCGCCGTGACTGAGGCCGCGGACCGCTCCAAAAGGTCCTGCGGTAACGGGGCAACAGAGGCAATGCACATAGGCAACGGAAGAGGGAAATCAGGCACCTGGAATCCAATGACGTCATGAACCAAGGCGGAGTTCCGGACGCAAATAATATGGGTAGCGTCATCACACTTTTTGTGACGTCGCGAATATCAGGGAAGTTCAGCCTTCAAGCGTCAGTATGACGTTGTTCCTTTATCTGGTTGTTGTCCCCAACCCTCTCTATGTGCAGCACAGTGATCATATTTTTGTGTGACATAATAGTTGCTAACAATTTCTGTATTCGTAAGCTTGACCTGGACGCACACTTGTTTTGAGTACCGGCGCTCGCGCTGTTGCTCCTAGGGGGCGGAGGCGCCTGGGCAGCCCTGACCGACATTGCCGGCGCCGTGCTGGCGTCCGGCACCGTCGTCGTGGATTGGAAGGTCAAAAAGGTCCAGCACCCCACCGGCGGCATCGTCGGATACATCCTGGTCAAGGACGGCGACGCGGTAAAGTCCGGCGACCTGCTCCTGCGCCTGGACGACACTGCCACCCGCGCCAACCTCCAGGCCATCACCAAGCAGGCGGCCTGGTTTCGACGTCCTGCCGGGAGCGGCCGGCCGGCCGGGAATTCATCTGTCGCGCCCGAGCAACACGAGTCGGCGATTTCAATCGGCGGCATCATTCGTCGATCAGACGGCGGCTTTGAGCACAAAAGCGGCGAATGATCGTCTTATTGTCATGGCGTCCAAACCCTTGCAGATGAAGACGATCCTGGTGCGACGGTCCTGGCTCGGCCAGCGAGTCATATGGACAGGAGGGTGGACCAGGCTCTGCACCGCGTGAACGGCCACGGGCGCCGCCTCGCCCTCGATGGACAAGATGCCTTTGACGCGCAAGATGGCTTCGCCGTGCCGGTTTAGCAGCATTGATAGCCAGAGG
>JANMVX010000288.1:0-3554 GCA_031393505.1 Hyphomicrobiaceae bacterium
CGAGGAACCAGCGACAGGTGAGGGGCAGCCGCTTGCTCCGTACAGGCCTCACCAGGGACGGAGCACGTTGCTGCCCCTCACCGACCGCGTGGCTCTTGGCGCAAAAAAGCGCCTGCGAGACGCGGTCTCCTCTCCCCCTAAGCAGGGGGAGAGGAGAGTACGGATCTTCTCCTCTCCCCCAACTTTGGGGGAGAGGATGTCGCCCGAGGCGAAGCCGAGGAACCAGCGACAGGTGAGGGGCAGCCGCTTGCTCCGTACAGGCCTCACCAGGGACGGAGCACGTTGCTGCCCCTCACCGACCGCGTGGCTCTTGCGCTGAAGCGCGCTGCGAGACGCGGTCTCCTCTCCCCTCGCGAAGAGGCGAGGGGAGAGGATAGTCCCGACCCGACCCGACCCGTCCCAATCCAGCACACCTTTTGCCTCCATACTAAGCCAACGGAGCGATCCGCCCGGCCGGTTAACTTTCTAAACCATGTTGGGCGGCATGATCATCGCCAAGGCGCAAGGCCGCGTTGGCGGTCTGAGCGCGGGAGGCAAAAGCCTCCGTGTGGGTTGGTTGCGAGAGTGGCATGATTTTCGAGGATACGACCGGCAAGCGCTGGCGTATGACGCGGCGGGCCTTGACGGGGCTTGCCGTGATCGTTGGCATTGTCGGCGCCGATATTGTTGCGGCCGAGTATCTGGCGCCGAACATTGCGTCGGCCGGCATCACGTCGGAGGCCATCACCAGCAACGTCATCGAGCAGCCGCTGGCGCCTGACGAGCAACAGCGCTACGCCAGCACCCAGGCCGAAAAGCCGATTCATCTCGCGGCCGTCGCGCAAACTCCGCATGCCCGCAGGTCGCTTGCTGGGCTGCCTTTCATCCATTCCGCCTTCCTGATGCAGGAGGACAATCTCAGCGTCCTCTCGTTGCGCGAGCATCTCTCACAGCTGCAGCTCGTGTTCCCCGATTGGATGACATTCTCCAACGGCGAGGGCCGCATCGACGCCACGGTCAATCCCGACGTGGCGCAGCTTTTGAAATCCTCCGCCGCGCTGGTGATGCCGCGCATCTCCAACATCGACGCCAAGGGCGTGTGGTTCACGCAGGGCCTGGCGGTCATGATGCACGACCCGGCCGCCACAGGGGCGTTCATCGACACGCTGAAGTCCAACCTCGCGGCGCAGAACGCCGATGGCGTCAACCTCGACATCGAAAGCATCGGCGTCGCCGAACGCAACGTCTACGTCTCGTTCCTGCGCCGCCTGACGCTTGCTCTGCACAATGACGGGTTCGTCGTCACGGTCGACGTTCCCGTCGATGACCCTGCTTTCGATTATGCAGAGATCGGCAAAATCGTCGATGCCGTGGTGCTGATGGTCTACGACCAGCACTTTCAAACAGGAAAACCCGGCCCGATTGCCGGCCAAGCCTGGTTCGAGGACAACCTCAAGGTCACAAAGGCCTTGATTCCAGCCGAAAAGGTGATCGTTGGCCTGGGCGCCTATGGTTATGACTGGCGCGAGGGGCGCGTCACCGCCGACGCCATCAGCTTCGCCACGGCCGTTGAGCGGTCCAAACTTTCGGGCGAGCCGATCACTGCGGGCGGCGACGACGTCAACAGCCACTACGCCTATCGCGACAGCGATGGGCAGCATCAGGTCTGGCTGCTGGATGCGGTGAGCGGCTGGAATCAGTACCGGGTTGCGCGCCAGCAAAACGCGCGCGGCGTCGCCCTCTGGCGCACCGGCCTGGAAGACCCTGGCCTGTGGTCGTTCTACCGCAACCAGGCGCCGGGCGAGACGCCGTTTTCGCCCGCCAGCCTGCAGGTTGCGCCGGGCATGCCGGTCGCCTCCTATCGCGGCGAGGGCGAATTGCTGCGTGTACGGTCGTTACCGTCCGACGGCAAGCGCGACCTCAGCCTGAACGGCGCCGCCATCGAGGCCGCCGACATGATCGTCAGCCCGAAGGCCTTCGAAGTGGAGCGCCTGGGCAAGGTTGACGAGAAGATGATCGCGCTCACCTTTGACGATGGCCCCGATCCCGAATGGACGCCGCGTGTGCTGACGGTGCTGGAGAAATACCACGCCCAGGCTACTTTCTTCGTCACCGGCACGTCGATCCAGAAGTTCCCGCAGCTGATCGCGCAGACCTTCAAGTCTGGCCACCTGATCGGCAACCACACTTTCGATCACCCGGATCTGCGCTTCCTCGATCCCGGCAAACTGCCGGGCCAGCTCGCCGAGACGCAGCGCGCGGTGGAGGCCGTGACCGGCCACTCCACGCTGCTGTTCCGCCCGCCCTACGACGCCGACGTGATGCCGACCGCACGCCAGCAACTCATCCCCTTACGCGCTATCACAGAGCTGGGTTACATCATCGCGGGCGCCGATATCGACTCGAAGGATTTTACCCGTCCGGGGACGGAGCATATCGTCAACAGCATACTGACGAAACTCACCGACAACCGCTCTCATGTCGTGCTGATGCACGATGCCGGTGGCGAGCGCTCGCAAACCATTGCCGCACTCGAACAGCTGATTCCGGATTTGCAGGCGCGCGGTTACAGGTTTGTTGGGCTGAATGAGCTGCTGGACGTCGCGCCGGACGCGGTGATGCCGGTGATGGCGGTCAGCGAAACGCCGCTGGTGCTGGGTAACATGATCAAGTATCGCGCCATGAGTTGGGGCTGGCGCCTGCTGGTGGTGGTGTTCGCCGTGGCGACGGTCGTCGCCGTGTTGCGCTTGATGGCGCTGGCCGGGCTTATCGCCGCCGGCCGCTTCAGGCGCACCGTGGTCGACGCGACCTTCACGCCGCCGGTACGCGTGCTGGTGCCAGCCTACAATGAGGCCAAGGTCATTGAGCGCACGCTGCGTTCGGTGCTGGCCAGCGACTATCCGAACCTTTCCGTCACCGTCATCGATGACGGCAGCAAGGACACAACGGCCGAGGTCGTGCGCGCCTTTGCGGCCAACGAGCCGCGCGTGACCTTGATCGTGCAGCCGAACGGCGGCAAAGCCTCGGCGCTCAACAACGCTTTTCGCAACGCGCCGGAGGACTACCTCGTCACCATCGACGCCGATACCATCATCTCGTCACAGACGGTGCGCCGTCTGATCGAATGCTTCGCCGATCCCACGGTCGACGCGGTTTGCGGCAATGTGCAGGTGGGCAATGTGCACAACGCCATCACGGCGTTCCAGAACATCGAATATGTGACGTCGCAGAACATCGACCGCCGCGCGTTCGAGGTTGTGAACGGAATATCTGTGGTCCCCGGGGCAACCAGCGCCTGGAAACGGGCAAAAGTGCTCGAACTGGGCGGTTACAGCTCTGCGACGCTCACGGAAGATGCGGACCTGACCTTCGCGCTGCTGGCGTCCGGCGGCAAGGTTGTGAACGCGCCCTTGGCGACCTCGCTCACCGAGGCGCCGGAAACGGCCTCCGCCCTCTACCGCCAGCGCTTCCGCTGGAGCTTTGGCAACATGCAGTGCTTCTGGAAGCATCGCCGCCAGCTGGGCAAAGGCCCGCTCGGCCTGATCGCGATGCCGCATATGATGCTGTTCCAGTTC
>JANMVX010000332.1:0-18280 GCA_031393505.1 Hyphomicrobiaceae bacterium
CTCTACGCCGTCCACCGCCTGTTCAAGGTCCCCACCACTGCCGGCTGGCACCGGCCTGCGCATGCCTTGACATGAAGAGCATCGGAAAGCCGTGTACGGGAAAACCGTCCGCACGGTTTGATGAGGGAGGACAGGGATGCCCAAACGCAATAGCGTCAGGGCTACCTGTCCTCTACTCTACCTGGTCTTCCTGAAACCCGGGGACACGAAGTCCATCATCGGCTCGGGCGCCCTGGCTCGCTTTGATTGCACGGCAGGCCGATGATGAACATCATGTCCCCGATCACGCGCGCCGGCGATACGGTGACGTTGCTGCTGTGCGGCGGCGACAAGCGTACCCAGGCCAAGGATGTCGAGCGAGCCAAGGTCATCGCCAATCGGGAGAAACAGACATGGGCACCAAGGACTTCGACGTCGCCGAATACCTCGACAGCCCCGAGGTGATCGCTGCCTACCTCGCCGCGACCTTCAAGGACGGCGACGCCGGGGAGATCGCCGAAGCGCTCGGCACCGTCGCCCGCGCCAAAGGCATGACGGAGATCGCCAAGCGCGCCGGCATGTCGCGCGAGGGGCTGTACAAAGCCCTCAGCGCCGACGGGCACCCGGTGTTTGCGACCGTGTTGAAAGTGATGCGGGCGCTGGATGTGGAGTTGGCGGTGACGGCGCGGGCGTTGGAGGGGGTGGGGTAGATTTGAATTGTCGGAGTTTGCGTATTTTTGGGTGCAGTTTACAAATTCCAGTCCGTTGCACACTGGAGATCTGGACCCTACCGCCCAGATGCAACCTCTATCACCGCCCGCCCAGCCTTCCCCTTCGGCGGTCCAACCTCGATCGTCACGCTCTGACCCAGCGCCACCAAGCACCGCATCAGCCGCTCCAGCGATATCGGCCGGAACCTCCCGCCAAGCATCTTCGACAAATCCGGCTGCGTCATTTCCATCCGCTTGGCCGCCTGCGCCTGCGTGAGCCCAGCCGCCTCAATCAGCGCGCCGATCCGCAACACCAGCTCAGCTTTGAGCAGATGCGTCTCGGCGTCGGGCACGCCGATGTCGGCAAAAACATTGCCGCTGCCTCGGATGATCTCGGTCATGGGCGTTCTCCTTTTGCGTCCGCAATCGCCAGCCGCAGCCGCTGTTCGATCAGGTCGAGTTCGTGCTTCGGCGTGGCGATTCCGTGTTTCGATTTCTTCTGAAAGACGTGCAGCACATAGATTGCTGCCGCGAGCTTGACGGTATAGACGGCGCGATAGGCGTCGCCGTCATGGCTCTCAACGACCTCCAGCACGCCCGCGCCCTGAAACCCTTGCAGCGGTTTGGCTTTAGGGCTCTTGCCGCCCTTTTGCGCGGCGTAAAGGGCAAAGCCGATGTCGTCCTGCACTTCAGCCGGAAACTCGCGCAGATCCGCCCGGCTTGAACCCATCCAATGCACCGGTTTCATGACGGCTCCCAAGCAGTTGGCGCGATCATATGGCATTTATGCTATAATTGCAATCGGATTTGGAGGGGCATTGGCTCCCACCCCTGCGACACCCTATCGCCTGACGCGCGACCGCCCGACCCCGCTGCCGAATCGCGCGCGGCTCTGATACAATCCTTCCCGTATCAAGCACCAAACCGGAACCCTGAGCCACAGCCTCGTGAAAACCTTCACCCTCATCGGCGCGGCGGGCTACGTCGCCCCCCGGCATATGCGCAGCATCAAGGATGTGGGCGGCAGCCTGAAGGCCGCGCTCGACCGTTCCGATTCAGTTGGCGTCATCGACAGCTATTTCCCGGACGCGCGCTTCTTCACAGAATTCGAGCGCTTTGACCGCTACATTGATCGCTGCCGCCGGCTCGGCGAGAAAATCGATTATGTCAGTATCTGCTCGCCGAACTATCTTCATGACGCGCATGTGCGCTTTGCGCTGCGGTCGGACGCGGACGCTATTTGTGAAAAGCCGGTGGTGCTCAATCCCTGGAACATCGATGGCCTGGCCGACATGGAGCGCACCACAGGCCGCAAGGTGAACACGATTTTGCAGCTGCGCCTGCATCCGGCCATCGTGGCGCTGCGCGACGCGGTTGCGGCGGATACGGACAAATCCGTTCATGACGTCGACCTCGCCTATGTCACCTCGCGCGGGCGCTGGTACTACACCTCTTGGAAGGGCGATGAGTCAAAGTCCGGCGGCATCGCCACCAACATCGGCGTGCATTTCTACGACATGCTGAGTTTTGTGTTCGGCAAGCTCAAGACCAACATCGTGCACCATCGCGCGATGGACTGCGCGGCGGGCTACCTTGAGTACGAGCGTGCGCGCGTGCGCTGGTTCTTGTCGATCAATGCGCGCGATGTTCCGGCGCATCTGGCGGACAAGCAGCGCACGTTCCGCGCCATCGCCATGGACGGGCGCGACATTGAGTTTTCCGAGGGCTTCAACGATCTGCATACCGCCAGTTATCGCGAAATCCTGGCCGGACGCGGTTTTCCGCTGGAGGCGGTGCGGCCGAGCATCGAGACGGTGGCGGCGATCCGGACGGCGGCGCTGGAGCCGGGACGCGGCGAGCAGCATCCGTTTTTGCGCAGTGTGCTGAGCAATGGCGCGAGGTATCAGCATGGCTGGCCGGTCTAAAGTCAGTGGGGCTGAGTTGCGCGAGCGGCCGGAGCATCCGGGCGTGCTGATCCACGAGAGCGCTTATGTCGATGCGCCGACGCAAATCGGCACGGGCACGCGTATCTGGCATTTTGCCCACGTGCTGCCCGATTGCGATATCGGCCGCGACTGCGTGCTCGGCCAGAACGTCATGGTCGGGCCATCCGTACGCATTGGGAATGGCTGCAAGATTCAGAACAACGTGGCGATCTACCAGGGCGTGACGCTGGAGGATGGCGTGTTCTGCGGGCCATCTTGCGTGTTCACCAATGTCGACAATCCGCGTGCGGGCATCGAGCGCAAATCGGAATTCCGGGCGACGCTGGTCAAGCGCGGCGCCAGCATCGGCGCCAACGCCACCATCGTCTGTGGGCATACTTTGGGCGAACACTGCTTCATCGGCGCGGGCGCCGTGGTGACGCGTGACGTGCCGAGCTATGCGCTGATGGCGGGCGTACCGGCCAGGCGCATCGGCTGGATCAGCAAGGCGGGCGGGCGGTTGGGGGCGGACTTGGTCTGTCCGCTCGATGGCGGCCGGTATCGTCAGATAACGGACGAAATCCTTGAGACCATCAATGACTGAACTGCGCAAGCCAATGCCCTTCATCGATCTGGCGGCGCAGCAGCGGATCGTCCGTCCGCAAATCGATGCCGCCATCGCGCGCGTGCTCGATCACGGCCAATATATCATGGGCCCGGAGGTGGCCGAGCTGGAGCGGCAGCTGGCGGCGTTCACGGGCGCCAAGCATGCGCTCAGCTGCGCCAGTGGCACCGACGCGCTGCTGATCGCCATGATGGCCTGGGGCGTCAAGCCCGGCGATGCCGTGCTGTGCCCGGCTTTCACCTACACCGCGACGCCGGAGACGATTGCGCTGCTTGGCGCGACGCCGGTGTTTGTCGATGTTGAGGAGGGGTCGTTCAACCTGGATCCGGCGGGGCTGGACGCCGGCGTCGTTGCGGCCCGGCGCGCGGGACTGCGACCCGTCGGCCTGATCGCTGTGGATCTGTTCGGTCTGCCTGCGGATTATTCGGCCGTGCGCGCGTTTGCCAGTAGTCATGGCCTGTGGGTGCTGGCCGATGCCGCGCAATCCTTCGGCGCGGCGCAGGGCGGCCAGCGCGTCGGAACCTTCGGCGACATTACGGCCACCAGCTTCTTCCCCGCAAAACCGCTCGGCTGCTACGGCGACGGCGGAGCGATTTTCACTGACGACGACCGCCTGGCCGAGATCATGTCCAGCATCCGTCTGCACGGCAGAGGCGAGGACAAATACGACATTGTGCGTGTCGGCGTGAATGGGCGGCTCGATACGCTGCAGGCCGCGATTTTGATCGAGAAGCTGGCGGTTTTCGACGGGGAACTGGCGGCGCGGCAGGACGTTGCGGCGCGCTATGGGGTTGAGCTGGCCCATGACGTGTTCGTGCCAACTGTCCCGGCTGGCGTGCAATCAGCCTGGGCGCAGTATACCATCCGTGTGCCCGCAGACCGCCGCGCAGCAATCGTCAAGGATTTGCAAACCGACGGTGTGCCGACGAACATTTATTATCCGCGTCCGCTGCATCATCAGACGGCGTACCGGCATTTTCCGATTCCGGGAAACGGCCTGCTAGTGTCCGAACGCCTGTCGCAAGAAGTGCTGAGCTTGCCGATGCACCCGTATCTGGACGCTGACGATCAGGATTGGATTGTCGAGAGCGTGCGGCGCGTTCTTTCCTCTCCCCCTACTTAGGGGGAGAGGATGTCGCTCCGAGGCGAAGCCGAGGAAAACAGCGACAGGTGAGGGGCAGCCGCTTGCTCCGTACCGGTCGCGCGAGGTGCAAGCCTAAATTCCGTACTCGCTGCTGCCCCTCATCCGGCGCTACACGCCACCTTCTCCCCCGCGAAGAGGCGGGGGAGAAGGTGATTTTACAATTTTCCGTTGAACGCATCCAGGAACAGCTGCTTGGCGTTGGCCTCGGTCAGCGGCACGGGGTTCGTCCCCGCCGTCGGATCGACGATGGCCATCCTGGCGATCAAGTCCGCCTTCGAGACATCCGGCACGCCCAGCTCTTTCAACGTATGCGGAGCGCCGATTTCCTTGCGCAGGGCAAGAACCCAGTTCTGAAAACCGTCGAAGCCGCCCTTGATGCCGAGCACCTGCGCCAGATATTCGATTTTCTCGGTAATCGCGGGCCGGTTCATGACCAGCACGTAGGGCATGTAAACCGCGTTCGTCATGCCGTGATGCGTGCCATACAGCGACCCCACCGGATGCGACAGCGAGTGGATCGCGCCCAGACCCTTCTGGAACGCCACCGCGCCCATGGCCGCTGCGCTCATCATATTTCCGCGTGCGTCAATGTCCTTGCCGTTGGCGACGGCGCGGGCGAGATTATCCTTGACCAGACGAATGCCCTCCACCGCGATGCCGGCCGACATCGGATGATACGTGGGCGCACAAAATGCTTCCAGGCAATGCGCCAGCGCATCCATGCCGGTGCCCATGGTGAGTTTCGCTGGCAGCCCGACCGTCAGTTCCGGATCGCAGATGGTCACGACCGGAAGCATCCTGGGATGGAAGATGATCTTCTTTTCGTGCGTGTCTTCCTTGGTGATGACGCCGGCGCGGCCGACCTCCGAGCCCGTGCCCGCCGTCGTCGGCACCGCGATGACCGGCGCGATGCCGGCGGCATTGGCGCGCGTGTACCAATCGCCGATGTCCTCGAAATCCCAGATGGGGCGAGTCTGGCCGCTCATGAAGGCGATGCACTTGCCGCAATCCAACGCCGAGCCGCCGCCAATGGCGATCACGCTGTCATGCCCGCCGGCCTTGTAGACTTTTAGGCCCGCCGCGAGATTGGATTCCGTCGGGTTGGCCAGCACCTCGCCCCAGACGCCGGCGTCGATGCCGGCCTTTTTCAGAATGGCCTTGGCCTGCTCGATGACCGGCAACTTCATGAGCCCGGGATCGGTGACGATCAGCGGCTTTTTGAAGCCGGCGCCCTTGGCAGCGTCCCCGAGTTCCTCAAGGCGGCCGGGGCCGAACAGGACTCGGGTGGGATAGGACCAGTTGGTTTTGGTGGGTTTGGAGGACATCTTTGGGCTGACTCACTGGTTGGAACGAAAGACGTGAAGTCGTGAAATCGCCAATTCGCCAAGTCGGGGTAGAACACGATTTGGCGACTTCACGACTTCACGACTTCACGATTTGGCGTCTTTACTCAAATCTTCTGTTTCAAATGAAAACTCTTCACCCTCGTCACGGCCTCAAATCCCAGCTTCGACAGGGTCACGCCGCGGCCGGTTTCCTTGACGCCGGTCCAGGCCAGGGCGGGATCGAGATAGTCGCAGCGGTTCATATAGACCGTGCCCGTCTCGATCTGGTCGCCGAGGGTTTCGGCCATGGCGGCGTCAGAAGTCCAGATCGAGGCAGTGAGGCCCAAGTTGCTGTCGTTCATCAGGCGCACGGCCTCGGCGTCGTTGGCGACCGGCATGATGCCTATGACGGGACCGAAACTTTCCTCTCGCATAACCGCCATCTTGTGAGAGACGTTGCTGAGCACCTGCGGCGCCAGATAGGGCGAACCCGCCGCGTCGCGCCGGAAGTTTTTCGCGTCGATATGGGCTTTGGCGCCTGCCCGAACGGCGTTGGAAATCTGTTCACGGACGAAATCGGCCGCCTTGGCGGTCACCATCGGCCCCAATGTGGTCTCGGGATCGAGCGGATTGCCCAGCGCATAGTTTTCCGTCAGAGCACAGAAGGCTTCCAGGAACTTGGGGTAGATGGCCTGGTCGACATAGATGCGCTCCACGCCGCAGCAGCTCTGGCCGGAGTTGAAAAAAGCCCCATCCACAAGGTTTTCGACGGCGTCGTCGAAATTGGCGTCGGCGCGCACATAGGCCGGGTCTTTTCCGCCCAGTTCCAGGCCGACGCTGACGAAGCGCGCCGCCGCCACGCGCGACACCTCCCGTCCCCCGATTACCGAGCCGGTGAAGGCCACGTGATTGATCTTGCCGGAGAGAATAATGCGATCGGTCTGCTCGTGCGTCAGCACCAGGTTCTGGAACACGCCTGGGGGGAGGCCGGCCTTGGCCAGCGCATGTTGGAAATGTTCGCCCACCAGCAGCGTCTTGCTGGAATGCTTCAGGATCACCGTGTCGCCCGCCAGCAGCGCCGGCCAGATTGAATTGACGGCAGTGAGATAGGGATAGTTCCAGGGCGCGAGCACGAACACCGTGCCCACGGGATCGCGCCGGATGAAGCGCTTGAAACCGTCTTTGGGCCCCACATCCACATCGCGGAGCGCGTCGGGCGCGATGGCAGTCATGTACTCGGCCCGCTCGGTGAAGCCGCGCGCGATCTCATTGGCCCCGTAGCGGACCGGCCGGCCCATCTGCCAGGCCAGTTCCTCGCCCATCGTGGCTTTCATGGCGTTCATTGCCGCCACGGCTCTCGTCAGGATTTTCGCCCGCTCGGCCAGCGGCGTGCGCCGCCAGGGTTCCTTGGCCGCCGTGGCGCGTTCCAGCGCGGCTTCGATGCCGGCGTCAGACGCGATGGGACGCTGGGCGTAAACCTTGCCGTCGACGGGCGAGATGATCTGGATGGATTGGGTCATGGGTGGCTCAAGTCAACTCTGATTGTCGCCGTGGCGTCAAATGGCTTGTTTTGCAGCACACTTTGAAGGTCAAATCACTTGGCTGTATCCAACATCTTCCTTGTAAATTTGACTTACCAAGTCAAATTTACAAGGCAAATACTGTCTGAACGACGCTGGTTTTGGACAGTGCCGGCCAGGGCGAAAGCATAGCGGCACGCTTCGCCGTGCTCAACTCCCGGCAGATCCGCTAAATTTTTAACGATGGCTTTCAGGGATCTGTCAGAGCCATCGGCTAGGGTGACGGCGAGCCAGCAACCTACGAGGCGCCGCCATGGACATCGACATCGGCAACGTGATGCCTTTCGACATGGGCCGCTATCTCGTCATGCTGTTCGTCAGCGGCGGCTTCATCATGGTCTGCTTCTACTTCTGGGAGCTGATGCAACGCCAGGAAACGGCGCTGCTGATCGTGTTCACGGTCGCGGGCATTGCCGGCTGGCAGTATTACGATATTGGCGCGGTGCAGCTGCCGTTTTTCAACTGAATTCTGTCAATAGCGCTCAAACCCCCGCTTGAGCTCCCAATCGGTAATCCGGCGGTCGTACTCGAACTGCTCCCAGTCGCCGGTATGGGCGTAGTGCTCGATCACGTCGGCGCCGAATGCCGCTTTGAGCATGTCCGAGCCGCGCAAGTTCACAAGTGCCTCGCGCAGCGTCTTGGGGATTTCGCGCACGCTGCCGGTAGCGCTATAGGCGTCGCCCGAGAACACCGGCTCCAGCTCCAACTTCTCCTCGATGCCGCGCAGGCCAGCCGCGAGCAACGCCGCGAACGCCAGATACGGATTGAGATCCGCCCCGCCGATGCGGCATTCGACGCGGATGGCCTTGGTGCCTTCTCCGCACAGGCGAAAACCGGCGGTGCGGTTGTCAAAGCTCCAGATCGAGCGTGTCGGCGCAAAAGTGCCGACCACAAAGCGCTTGTAGGAGTTGATGTAGGGGGCGAGGAAATAGGTCAGTTCGCGCGAGTATTTCAGCTGGCCGGCCATGAACTGGCGCATCAGCTCGCTCATGCCGTGGCCGGCGGCGGGATCGAGGAACTTTGGCGCGCCGTCCGTACCCCATAGCGACATATGGATGTGTGAAGAACTTCCGGCCTGGCCATAATTCCACTTCGACATGAAGGTGACGGCCTTGCCTTGCAGGTGCGCCATCTCCTTGATGCCGTTCTTCATGATGACGTGACGGTCGGCCATGTCGAGAATGTCGGCGTAGCGGACGTTGATCTCTTCCTGGCCCGGCCCCCACTCGCCCTTGGAGTTCTCGATTGGGATGCCCGCGCCCATCAATCCGTTGCGGATGGCGCGCATAAAAGGCTCTTCCTTGGTGGTGCCAAGGATGGAGTAGTCCTCGATGTACTCGCTTTCGGTGGCGGCGTTCTTCCAATCTTTCTTGTGCAGGCTCTGGTAGCTCTCAGAGAACAGGAAAAATTCCAGCTCGGAGGCGGCGTAGGCTTTCAGGCCGAGCGCCGTGACGCGCTCCACTTGCTTCTTCAGGATGGCGCGCGGAGAGTGCGGAACATCGGCATGCGTATGATGATCCTGCACGTCGCACAGCACCAGCGCGGTCGCCGGTAGCCAGGGCACGCGGCGCAGTGTGGCCATGTCGGGTTTCAGGACGAAATCGCCGTAGCCCTGCGCCCAGCTCGCGGCCTTGTAGCCGGGCACGGGCTCCATATCGATGTCGACCGCAAGCAGATAGTTGCAGGCGTGCGTTTCCTCATAGGCGCCGTCGCAGAAGAAGCGGGCGGTGAAGCGCTTGCCGATCAGGCGTCCTTGCAGGTCCGTAAAGCAAACCAGCACTGTGTCGATGTCGGCCGAGTTGGTCAGGGCGGTCAGGTCGGCGAGGGTAAGCATGCCTGGCAGTGCTTGCATTATGCGTAGGACCCGTGGGTTGTTGGAACTTTCTACTCCTCTCCCCCGTCTCTTGTCGGGGGAGAGGATGTCGCCCGAGGCGTAAGCCGAGGAAACAGCGACAGGTGAGGGCAGCCGCTTGCTCCGTCCCTGGTGCGACGAGTGCGGAGCAAGCGGTTGCCCCTCACCGACCGCGTGGCTCTTGCCGCGAAAAGGCGGCTGCGAGACGCGGTCTCCTCTCCCCCTAAGCAGGGGGAGAGGAGAGTCCCCGTGTGTCTACCCCCTGGCAAGCGCCGCTTCGGCGGCCGCAATCTCACCCTGACGTTTCTTGATCGCGGCCTCGCCAATCGGCGGGCCCTGGAAACGGCGGTTCTCGATCGCGAACCACAGCACCAGGAGGATCGCCACGAAGCCCAGCGAGTAGACCCAGAGGCCCGGCACATAGGACGTGGTCGCCGTTCCCGGGATCGAGGGCACAAAGGCGTGGCCCGCAACCGTGACGGCGATCGTGCCGAGCAGCACGATGAAGGCGAACACGCGCGACAGAAAGCCCAGCCGGAACGACCCGAACTTGGTCCAGCTGTTGCCCTCGGCCAGCATGCCGGCAATGATCGGCATGCCATAGGAGATGTAGAGATACATGGCGCAGCCCGTCGACAGGGCGGCGAAGGCGTTCAGCGGCGTGGTGACGACGACCAGCAGCCAGGTCAAAAGGGCGGTGAACCAGATCGCCCACACCGGCGTGCGATAGGTCGGGCTGACGGACGCCAGCCAGCTCGAGCCCGGCAGGCCGCCGTCACGCGCGAAGGCGTAGACCATGCGCGAGGTCGACGTGACCGCCGCCAACGCGCACAGGAAGTTGGCGATGATGATGCCAATCGCCATGATCTTTCCGAGCAGGCTGGGCATGATCAGGGTGTTGAACAGCACCGTGAACGAACTCCAGCCGAGTACGGCCATGTCGGCCGGATGCGGTCCGCCGGGGATCTTGGCGAGCGACGCCATGACTTCGGCCGACAGCGTGGTCTGCTTGGGATCGGCAGCCAGCGCCGTGTAGACGGCAGGCAGCGACAGCACCATCGCCAGCGCCAGTACGAAGCCGAACAGCAGCGACCAGAACACGCTGTGCAGCATGCCCTTGTGAACTGTGTTCTTGGCGTCGACGGTTTCTTCCGAGGTATGCGCCGACGCATCAAAGCCCGTGATGGTGAACAGCGGATAGAGCATCGCCATCAGGATCGGCATGATGATGCCGAAGCTCGAATAGCTCGGCGCCACGTTGCCGCCGGCCTCACCGGTCTTGTCGGCAAGCGTGAAGGCCTGGGCCAGATCCCAATGGGGAACCGCCAACAGCAGCATGCCGATCAGGATTACCGTCACCGCGAGGATCAGGTAGCCGGCAAAGTCGGTCAGCAGCGTGGTCAGCCGGATGCCGAAATGGTTCAGCAGCGCCTGCGCGGCCGTTATGCCGGCGACCCAGATGTACTGTGTCGTGTTGGTCCAACCGGACACGTCCTGGCCAAGCATGCCGGCAAAGAACAGATCACGGATGAAGCCGTAGAGAATGACGTTGACGGCCGGGATGACGAACAACAGGCCGAGAAGGTTTGTGTAGGCCGTGGCCCAACCCCAGAAGCGGCCGCCGAGAATCGAGGACCAATGATAGAGGCCGCCGGCAGTCGGATAGGCCGATGCGATCTGCCCGAGCGAGGCCGCCACGATGAGCGCGTAAATACCGCCGATGACCCAGCCGATAGTGGCGGCCCAGGGACCAGCCGTCGACATGGCGATCGGGAACGAGGCGAGCCCACCCGAAATGATGCAGATGATCGAGAATGAAATCGCAAAACTCTGGAACGTGCCCATACGGCGTGACAGTTCCTGGGCGTAGCCCATTTCGTGGAGGCCTTTTACGTCCTCCGAATTGTGGTCCATCGAACTCATTGTTTCCCCCTGAAGGATAGTTGTTTTCGAACTGGCTTCGGAGCCTTGCGCCCATCACGCCGCCCCCGGCCGCGGACCCGGCTGTCACGCCGAACCCGTGTCGTGATCACATTCGACACCCGCGCTTGAGGGATTGTCAAACTAAAGTCGCATTTCCGCCACGGCTCAGACGGGCTTCAACAGCCGGCTGATCAGGGTATCGGGCCCGTATTGCGCTGCAGCATCGGCGTAGAAATCGCGCAGGGCCGCAGGCACGCCCGACGGACTGCCCTGCGCCGCCGCAAAATCGGCGGCGTAGCCGAGGTCCTTGGCCGCATTGGCGGCTGAGAACACGTAGCCGTCGAAATCGCCCTTGAGGGCTGGGACCATGATGCGTTCCAGCGAGCCCGAGCGGGCGATCCCGCCCATCATGATGGCGTAGAGCTTTTGCCAGTCGAGCCCGTCCTTGCGGGCCATCGAATACGCCTGCAACACCAGCGCGGCCTGCCCGACGGAGACAAGATTGTTCAGCAGTTTGGCGCGATGCCCCGCGCCGGGAGCGCCCATGTGATGCACGGCCTTGGAGGTCGCCTCCAGCCAGGGTTTTACGCGCGCAAAGTCGGCGTCGGTCGCGCCGACCATGGAGACCAGTTCGCCGCGCGCCGCATTTTGCTGTCCGCCGCCCACGGGAGCGTCCGCCCAGCCGATCCCGCGTTCGGCCAATTCGGCGGCGAGGCGGACAGTTGAGTCCGGGATCGAGGTGCCGGTGTCGACCACGATCTGGCCTTTGCTCAGCGCCGGTCCGATCTCGGCCAGGATCGCCTCGACCTGCGGCGTGCCGGTCACGCAGAGAAAGATCGCGTCTTGCCCGGCGGCCAGATCAGTAAGCGATGACGCCTCGCGCGCGCCTTTGGCGACGAGGTCGTCGATCGGGGTTCGATTGCGGTGTGCAATGACGGTCAGGTGGTGCCCGGCTTGCATGAGCCGGGTGGTCATGCCGTGGCCCATGAGGCCGACGCCGATGAAGCCGATGTTGGACATTGGCGGTGCTTTCACAAAACGGCGGGCGTCGCGAGGCCAGTTCGCGCCTTCTGCGACCAGTCGAACAGCGGCGTCGCCATCACGGTCGTGATCATGGGGAGACCGGGGACACAATACTCAATTCGACCCCGAGACCATCGGACCGCCGTGGCGCCCCGGCCGAATTAAGAATTGTGTCGCCAGCCGCCCCTTCGTCAGCCAGCGCTCGCCGTGGTCAGCGCCGCAACCGACTCCGCGCCCAACGTCAACCGCGCCCCGCCCATGATCTCCTCAAGCTGCGCCACCGAGGTTGCGCTGGCGATCGGCGCGGCGACGGCCTTTCGCGTTAACAGCCAGGCCAGCGCGACTTGCGCCGGGGTCGCCTTGTGCGCGGCCGCGGCGGCATCAAGCGCGGCAAGAATGGCGAGCCCGCGCGTGTCGAGCAGCGCCTTCATCCCGCCGCCGCGCGGGCTCTTGCCGAGGTCGGCGGCGCTGCGGTACTTGCCGGTGAGAAAGCCGCTCGCCAGCGAGAAATAGGTGATGACGCCGATCTCTTCGCGTTCGCAGAAATCCTGCAAGGGACCCTCGAAGCCAGTACGGGCCACCAGATTGTATTCCGGCTGCAGGGTTTCGTAACGCGGTACTCCCAGCTTTTTGCTGGCGGCCTGCGATTGCGCCATGCGCTCGGCCGTGAAGTTCGACGCGCCAATCGCCCGCACCTTGCCGGCCTTGATCAGGCCCGCGTAGGTTTCCAACGTTTCCTCGACCGGGACCGTCGCGTCGTCTTGATGCGACTGGTAGAGATCGATATGATCGGTCTGCAGACGTTTCAGCGTGGCCTCCACCGCCGAAGTGAGATGGGCCTTCGAGAGCCCCTTGCCCGCCGCGCCCATATCCGAGCCGACCTTGGTGGCGATGATGACTTTTTCGCGCGTTTTGCGCGCCGCCAGCCAGCGCCCGATGATGGTCTCGGACTCGCCGCCCTGATGCCCCGGCACCCAGGTCGAATAGATATCGGCGGTATCGATGGCGTTGAAGCCGCCGGCCACGAACGCATCGAGCAGCCGGAACGACGAGGCCTCATCGGCGGTCCAGCCGAAAACATTGCCGCCGAACATGAGCGGGGCGATGGAAATGCCGGAGCGGCCGAGGGGGCGGGGCGTGGGCATGGTGTGGGGCCTTTTTTTGGTAGACTGACGTGGTCACGCCTCGAGGAAGCACTCGGCCAAGTTAAACGTGAACCCTGGCGTATCTATCAGCACGGCTTCGGTTGCAGCGAACACGCGAGTTGCCCATTCGGTTTCTGATCTGCGCGTATGCAAGATTGCGCGCTGCTTCTTGGGATCAATCAGGAGCACATGGACGATGCTGGCGACCGTGAAATAGTCAGCGAGTTTCTGGCCCATATCGAAGGCCTTGGTCGTTGGCGAACCGACTTCGACGACCACCGTGGGCGCATCGACGGTGACAGAGTCCGGATCGACCTTGGGTCCACAATTGACCACCGCGTCGGGTTCATAGCAGGTCTCATCGTCGATCACGACGGTCATGCCATCGGGAAAAACCTGGCATGCCAGTTTGGCCGCCCGCACGGCCGACTTCAGCGCGATGTACGTGTTGCCCTTGACGTCGGCATGGCGCGCCCGCTCAGCCTGCATCTTCACCGGCTCGCCGCAGAAGAGTTCGTAGCGGCCTTGGACATTGTCCATGTTCCATTTCAGGAACTCGGCCACGGTCATGCGCGGGGGTGGTGTTTCGGGCAGGGCGGTCATGGTCGAAGGTTACCATCGGTGCCGCGACGAAACAATCGCTGCTCGCCGTATTGGATTGGGCAATCGCTTAAGAATAGGGCTTGCTCTGTTTGCAAAGGGTGAGTCGGCGTGATTCATGGGGAGCCATCCGAATCGGATGGAGGCCGCCATGTTCGCAACCACCACGACACCTGCAGCCCAGCCGCACGGGTTCATCGATCACCACATCCCCAACGCTCGTGTCCTGCACCCATGGCCGGACGCGCGCTTCCGCGTCAAACACTCAAGGTGGGAGCCCGGTGCGTTAGCAGCGCCCGCCGGGATGTGTGCGGGGGGCGGTCAGCAATGACCGTCCCTACCGCGATTGGCCTACGCCGAAGTCCCGTTGAAGTTCGCGCAAATTGCGCTATACACCCGCCCGGGAGGTTGGCGGCGGGCGTGGCCCTCGCCAACCGGGTCAGGACCGGAAGGTAGCAGCCCTAACGAATCGGCCGCGGGTCGTCGCCAGCCTCCTTACTCACATCCGGACCGAAATCATGGCAACGACGCTGGAACGCCTTGAGCAATTGGAAGTGCGGGTCGATGAGCTTGAGCGCGAAGTGCTCCGGCTCCGGGCGATTGTCGCCGCTTTGACACCCGGAGCCGACGACGGCGCGCACCGCGATCCGCTGCACGAGTCGGAGGCGCTGCTCAGCCAGCATTACCCCAATCGGAAGCCGTTGCTGTCGTAGGGTCGCCCGTACGCCGATGGTCCAGTTGTTCGTTCGGCTTGCCCATGAACCGCCGGGCGCGGTAAACCATGGCCATGTCCAAATCCAAGACCCCCACGGGCGCCGAGCCGCTCAAACCCTACACCGTACTCGCCCGCAAATACCGGCCGCAAACCTTCGCCGATCTGATCGGGCAGGAGGCGATGGTGCGTACGCTGCGCAACGCCTTCGCCACCGGGCGGATCGCGCAGGGCTACATGCTGACCGGCGTGCGCGGCGTCGGCAAGACCACGACCGCCCGTATCCTGGCGCGGGCGCTCAATTACTCAGTGCCCGGCAAAATCGACGCGCCTACCATCGACATGCCGGAGCTGGGCGAACACTGCCAGGCCATCATGGAGAGCCGGCATCCCGATGTGATCGAGATGGACGCCGCCTCCAACACCGGCATCGACAGCATCCGCGAGGTCACCGACAACGCGCGCTACCGGCCGCTGTCGGCGCGTATAAAAGTGTTCATCATCGACGAAGTGCACATGCTCTCGAAGGGCGCGTTCAACGCATTGCTGAAGACGCTGGAAGAGCCGCCGGAGCATGTAAAATTCATCTTCGCCACAACGGAAATCCGCAAAGTGCCGGTGACCGTGCTCTCCCGCTGCCAGCGCTTCGACCTGCGCCGCGTCGATATTCCGACGTTGTCGGCCCATTTCAAAGGCATCGCCGGCAAAGAAGGTATGACGATAGCTGACGACGCGGTGCTGCAGATCGCACGCGTCGCCGAAGGGTCGGTGCGCGATGGCCTCTCCATTCTCGACCAGGCCTTCGCCAGTGCGACGGGCGAAGTTGAGGCAGCGGCCGTCCGCGCCATGCTGGGCCTCTCCGACCGCAGCCGGATATTTCCGCTTTTAGAGGCTGCGCTGACCGGCAACGCCAAACAAGCCCTGCTCGATTTCGGTGCGCTGCACCACGATGGCGCCGATCCGGTGCAGGTGCTGGCCGATCTGGCCGAGACGGTGCACATCGCTGCGCGCATTCGTGTTGGCGGGACCGATGCGGCGACCGATACGCTGGCGGCGGAGGATATCAAGGCCGCCGCCGCGTTCGCCGAACGGCTAGGCCTCGCCCGGCTGTCGCGCGCTTGGCAGATGCTTTTGAAGGGGTTGGAGGAGGCCGGCCGCGCGCCCGATCCGGCCGCTGCGGTCGACATGGTGTTGATCCGTATCGCGCATATGGCGAGCCTGCCGGCGCCGGAGGATCTGGCGCGCCGGCTGAAGGGGTTGCCGGCCGATGGCGTGGCGGCGCCAGCTGCCAATGCAACCCAGTCGACGGGCCCCCAGGCTGCCGCCTCGCCCCAGACTTACATTCGCATGGCAGCGACCTCGTCAGCCCGGCTGGCGCCGGTCGAGGCCATCGCCGTTGCTGCGCCAAAACCGCTGTTCACGACCTTCCCCGAATTGGTCGCTTTCGTCGGCGAAAAGCGCGACGTGAATCTGCGCATCGATCTGGAAGACAAGGTGCGGCTGGTGCGTTTCGAGCCGCCCAACATCGAGCTCAACCTCACGCCCGATGCGGCGACCACGCTGCCCGGCGACCTTGCCGCCAAGCTTGGCAAATGGACAGGTCAGCGCTGGGTGGTGACGCTGTCGCGCGAGCCGGGCGCGCTGCCGCTGGGCGAGGTGAAGCGCCAATTCGAGGCGTCCGAGCGCGAAAAAGTCAGCACCGATCCGCTGCTGATGCGCATCCTGAAAGAGTTTCCGGGGGCGGAAATCACCAGCGTGCGGCCGTTGAGCCCCGACAAGGACG
The DNA here is from genome assembly GCA_031393505.1 of Hyphomicrobiaceae bacterium. Lineage (GTDB taxonomy): Bacteria > Pseudomonadota > Alphaproteobacteria > Rhizobiales > Hyphomicrobiaceae > JANYHF01. Next base: position 16,327 of record JANMVX010000332.1, read on the forward strand.
GCGACAGCGGCCCCTGATTTCGGGCAAAGTGGCGCACGTGATTCGGTGAGGCACAGGGGATCGGGTATGAACATTCTCAACGTCATGAAGCAGGTCGGCGAACTGCAGGGCAAAATGCAAGCCGTGCAGGCGGAGCTGGAAGCGCTGGAGTTTCTGGGCGAGTCGGGCGCGGGCATGGTGAAAGTCACGCTGTCGGGCAAGAGCGACTTGCGCCGTATCGAGATCGATCCCAGCCTGATGAAGCCAGGCGATGCAGAGATCCTGGAGGATCTGATCGCGGCGGCCTTCAAGGATGCGCGGGTGAAGGTGAGCGCCACGGCGCAGGAAAAGATGACGTCTGTGACGGCAGGATTGCCGATCCCGCCGGGAATGAAGCTGTTTTAGTCTGCAGTCCAGCGCATGACAGTGAACGGTTCGTCATTCCCGCGCAGGCGGGAATCCATGCATGCCGATGGTGTCCACAAGACTCAATGCTGCGACAGGCCCTGATGAAACAGCAGTGTCCCGTGCCGATCGGTTCGAACTCACCTCCAGCTTGCATGGATTCCCGCCTTCGCGGGAAAGACGAAAGTGTCCTCGATCAGTTATGTTTCGGGCTGGCGCCAAATGTCGCGTAAACTGGCCGGCACTGAAATCGAAAAGCTGATCCAGCTCCTGGCGCGCATGCCTGGCCTTGGGCCGCGCTCGGCGCGCAAGGCGGCGCTGGCGCTGATCAAGAAGCGCGAGGAGCTGCTGCTCCCCCTCGCCGCCGCCATGGGCGATGTGGCGCGGACAATCTCCGTTTGCAGCATCTGTGGCAACGTCGATACGCTCGATCCTTGTACGCTGTGCCGGGACGAGAAGCGCGATTCCTCGCTCATTGTGGTGGTGGAAGAGGTCGGCGATCTCTGGGCGCTGGAGCGGGCGAACGCCGTCAAGGGCCGCTATCACGTGCTCGGCGGCCGGCTGTCGCCGCTCGATGGGGTGGGGCCGGAGGATCTCGGGATTGACCGCCTGGTGGAACGATCCCGTGGCGCCGAGGTGACAGAGGTGCTGCTGGCCCTCAACGCAACGGTGGAAGGGCAGTCGACGGCGCATTACCTGATGGACGCGCTGGCCCGTCCCGGCCTCACCGTCTCGCGCATCGCCCACGGCGTGCCAGTGGGCGGAGAACTCGATTATCTCGACGACGGCACGCTGGCGGCGGCAGTGAAGTCGCGACGGCCGGCGTAGTAGGTTGGGTTAGCGCGCCCGAGACCTCTGTGATTAGCACAGATGATCGTTCGCGCGTAACCCAACTCCACGGGCAGCGGTTGTATTGTTGGGTTACGCGCGAACTACGCCTTGTCGCACCTCAACGATCGTGGCGCGCTAACCCAACCTACTTACCCTTCTGCAGATTAAAGTACTGGATCGCAGCCGGTCCGATGATCACCGCGAAGAGCACGGGCAGATTGAACACGATCATCGGCACCGTGAGTTTTGGCGGCAGGGCGGCGGCTTTTTTCTCGGCGGCGGCCATGCGCAGCTCGCGGTTTTCCTTGGCCATAACGCGCAGCGCCTGGCTCACCGGCGTACCGTAGCGCTCGGCCTGCGCCAGGCTCATGCAAACGGCCTTGATGGTGGGAACGCCGGTGCGCTTGGCCAAGTTCTCAAACGCCAGTTTGCGGTCGCTGAGGTAGCTCAGCTCGGCGGTCGTCAGATGCATTTCCTCGGCCAGCTCCACCGACGAGTTCTGCAGTTCCTTGGCGACTTTGCCGAAGGCGGCCTCCGTCGACATGCCCGACTGCACGCAGATCAGCAGCAGGTCGAGGGCGTCGGGGAAGGCGTAGCTCAGCGCGGTCTGGCGGCGGGTGATGATGTTCTGAATAAAGACGTTCGGTAGATAGAAGCCAACGTAGCCGCCGGCCAGCGACATGCCGATGCGGGCCAGCACCGGGAAGCCGTGGTCGTTGTAGAGGAATAAGTAGCAGGT